>CAYXSD010000104.1:4995-10875 GCA_964466335.1 uncultured Spirochaetales bacterium | reverse complement strand
AATTTTGAAAGAGCCTCCATATGGTTACATTACAAAATTCCTTGTAATGTAGTATTATGTTAGAGTACTATTATGACGTAATTATAAGTAGAGGGATAAAAGGCCAAAATATAATATGTCTGAAATTGACCAGAAACTTCACGATGTTATAAGCCTCGATTCGGAGATTAACAAAGTTCAGGATGTGGATATCCTCCTGGAAATGATCCTCCGGCAGGCACGACGGGTCGTACACGCCGACGCGGGGTCAATTTATATCAAAAAAGATGATGGATTGGAGATAACTTACGCCCAAAACGATACTCTTCAAAAGGACCTGCCACCTGGGGAAAAACTGATGTATTCCATCTTTACTGTCCCCATTAACAAAAAGACCATTTCCGGATACGCCGCCGCCACGGGAGAAGCAGTAAATATTGAAGACGTCTACGATATGCCTTCAAACGCTCTCTACGGCTTTAATCCTCAATATGACAAACTTTCGGGTTACGAAACCCACTCCAATCTTACCATTCCTCTCCAAACGAATACCAGCGAAATAATCGGGGTCCTACAGATGATAAACGCCATGGACGAGGAAGGCAAAGTCAAGGCATTTTCCGAGGAGGATGAGCTTTTAGCCACCCACTTTGCCGCCAACGCCACCGTTGCCCTTCAACGGGCCCAGATGACCAGGGCAATACTTCTAAGAATGATTAAGATGGCTGAATTGAGAGACCCTAAAGAAACAGGAACCCACGTAAACCGCGTTGCCGGATATTCCGTGGAAATCTACGAACGCTGGGCAAAAAACAACGGCCTTCCGGATAAGGAAATCGAGAAAAACAGAGACATCTTAAGAATGGCGGCCATGCTCCACGATGTGGGAAAGGTTGCTATATCCGATACGATCCTTAAAAAACCTGCCCGCTTTACCGACGAGGAATACGAAATAATGAAATCTCATACTGTGGAAGGGGCCCGGGTGTTCTGGGACAAACAATCGGAATTTGACGACATAGCCCAAATCGTGGCCTTGAATCACCACGAAAACTGGGACGGTACGGGCTATCCGGGTCATATCGACATCGAAACAGGAGAGCCGCTGGAAACCGACGGTAAGGGTAAAGCCCGGGGGAAAAAGGGAGAGGAAATACCCATCTTTGGGCAAGTCGTAGGGGTGGCTGACGTGTACGATGCCTTAAGCTCAAAACGGGTCTATAAAAATGCCTGGTCTGAAAAAGATGTCTTGGATGAAATGAAAAAGATGACGGGAACAAAGTTCAACCCCGACCTTATAGATGTATTTTTCAGCGTTCTTCCCAGCATTAAGACCATCTCCGACAAGTACCAGGGCTAAGGAATATATCTCCTCTCTTATTGAGGCTCTTTTAATATTATCACATTTTGAAAGCGGCTGTATTGATTAAAACCTTCTAATTCACTATATTATAGGCGAAAAAATACCATCAAAGGAGTGCGATATGGCGTACAAAATTTCCGATGAATGTACCGCCTGCGGAACATGCATTACCGAATGCCCCGTAGACGCGATTTCCGAAGGCGATCCGTATGTAATTGATCCGGACCTCTGCACTGACTGCGGTGCCTGCGCCGATGTTTGCCCTGTAGAGGCAATTGCATCGGCATAACTTAAGCACGCGGGTACTCCCAAACCCCGGTCGTCCCAAGGGATACACCGGGGTTTTTTTGTCTCCGGAAGACCGGGGGAACTAACAAGCGGTGTCCAATCCCTACAAGGCTTCATAATAGTCCGAAAGGATATTCTCCATGATACAGGTAGTCCTAAGCCCGGAATCTCCAGTGGAAGGGCATTCTCCCTTCCCCAAAAGTTTGTCCGTCACGCTTTGAATCAGCGGTTGCTGAACGTGCTCCGGGTGGGGGATGAGGTATTCTTCCGCCTTCTTGCCCGGCTTCCTAGAAACCACAGGATTATCATCGAACATAGAAAATAGTATAGTTCCTTCGGTTCCGCTTAACTCTACTTGATCTATCTGTTCGCCCACGGTAAAACGCCAACTCCCCGTTCCTGTTATCCCCTCTTCCCATCGGAATACCGCTGTAACATTGTCTTCGGCCTTGTAAAGACCGGCACTATTTACAGTAATACCCTTTGCTTCGAAGATGGGCCCTAAGAGGAAATCCAGGAGGTCCAGCGTATGGGAGGCAAGGTCCATGAAGTATCCGCCTCCGGCAACTTCCGGGTCCACCCTCCAGTTTGTTTTGTCCTTATCCATGTCCCGCTGAGACGGAGGCATATGAAGCTTCACCTGTACTCCATGGATATCTCCCACTATTTTGGAATCGAGAAGTTCTTTGACCTTCAAAAACCTCGGTTGCGCCCGGCGGTAGTAAGCAACAAAGAGGGGCACCCCCTGCTCTTGGCAGACTTTGACCATCTCTTCCGCCTCCCCGCTGTTCAGAGCCATGGGTTTTTCCACGTAGACCGTTTTCCCCGCCTCCGCGGCTAAAAGCGTATACTCCAAGTGACTCGACGGCGGAGTGGCCACATACACCGCGTTCACCTCGGGGTCATTCACCAGCTCATCCGCGCTATCGTACCAGCGGGGCACCCTGTGCCGTCGGGCATAGTCCGCAGCCTTCTCTGCATTCCGCCTCATTACCGCTACTAGGTCGGACCCTTCGGCCTTTTGAAACCCCGGTCCGCTTTTCTTCTCCGTAACATCCCCGCACCCTATAATTCCCCATCGCACTTTGTTCATAGTATTTCTCGCCCCTGTCTTATTTAGTTTCCGGGAATTCTATCCAGAAACCTTGCATGAGCATAGAACAATGTTGATTTATTATCCATGTTGAAAACGGTAGAACCCCGGTAAGTCTATTGACTCTATGAATATTGCATACTACACTTACTTTTGTACACATATATTAGTACACATACCACACTTATAAAAGAAGTATACGGGAGGAAGATGTGAACATAACCCTTTCGGCGGATGAAAATCTCATACAAAAATGTCGGGAATACGCAAAAAAACATAATACATCTCTGAACAAGCTTGTTAGGAAATATCTGGAGCGATTAGTTTCCATAGAAGAAGGTACAACACGGGGAAAAGAGTTTGCCGCAACAGCGAAAGAGTTCGCTGGAGAATCCGAGACGGGGTATCATTTCAACCGGGAGGAGTTGTATGACCGTGGGAAAGACATTTATTGACACTAACGTTATTGTCTATGCCAATGACAAGAAGGACCCGGTTAAGCAGCAGAAAGCAATTACCATTGTAAAAGATTTTCTGGATTCCGGATTCGGCGTACTATCCACCCAGGTACTTCAGGAATACGCGGTTACCGCACTAAGAAAACTCCATCAAAGAAGGGATGTAATTATTCATAACCTTGTTCTCTTAGAATCCATGGAAGTGGTCCTCCCGACACCAAAATTGGTCCAAAAAGCAGTGGAACTACAGGAACTTTACCGTATCTCCTTCTGGGACGCCTGCATTATCGCGCAAGCGGAAGCGGCGGGGGGCGTAACCATCCTCTCGGAAGACCTTAACCCCGGACAGTTCTACTCGGGAATCAGATTGGTAAATCCATTTTTATGAGGCAGGAAGCATGGACAGTACGGTTTTAGCATTTTTACCTTTAGGCTATATCCACCTTCAACGGAATAGAAAGAACTTTTAAAGCAGGGATTGTCCGATCTTAACAGTTAGTCTTTCTGTATTCCTAATGCCTGCCAATAGGGTTTGAAACTATTCTCAACCACACCAAAAATAAGGCGGAAGAATAGATCGTAATTATTTTTCGTGTGAGCTTCGTCTAAAGATTCATAATACTCTATCCGTTTTTCAACAGGGACAATAACCGGTGGAAAACCATCCTTCATAAGCTCCAGGTTCATAAGAAGTCTTGAAGTCCTGCCGTTTCCGTCAACAAATGGATGGATTTTAACAAAATCAGCGTGGACCCTGGCGGCACGTTCAACAGGATGAAGGTTCCGGCCTGCTGTGGAGTACCATTTAATAAAAGCTTCCATCTCATCGGGAACATGGATGGCATCCGGAGGGGTATGATCAGCGCCGGCAATGAGTACATTGGTTTTTCTGTATACCCCGGCATGCTCATCATCAATATTTTTAAGAATAAGCTGATGAATTGATTTTATCTGCCATTCAGACAACGGTTCGTTCCTTTTTACAAGGTCTTCCACAAAATAGATTGCTTCCCGATGATTGATCGCTTCGAAATGCTCCCTAAGGGTTTTACCACCCACAGTAATGCCTTCCAGGGCGACTTTTGTTTCTTTGAGGGTAAGGGTATTTCCTTCAATGGCATTGGAGTTATATGTCCAGCGGAGGACCAGATCTTCATGGAGGTTCTTTACAATCTCAGGAGGCAAAGGGCGGTATGATTCAAGTTTTTGCTTGAGTTGGTCAAGCTTTTGATATCTGTTCATTTTCTTTCTCCCGGGTACCGCTTACTTCATTTATTACAGAAGGCACAAGAACTAATGAAAACTGTAAAGCATGGATGTGGGAACAGTGAATTAGACTTCTCAAAAATACTAACAGTTAGATATTATTCGCGTCAATATTTTCTCTGGAACAGATGTTTAGTCTCAAGCCTGCAATTTCTCACCCACAGCTCCATACGATTGTAAGAGCTTACTCCACCGTTACTTCCACATCGCACTCTTCAGCTACCCTAAGGAAGGACCAAATACAGTAAAAGTAACGAGATATCCACACAGTCTTGCGCCGGCATATCTAAAAAAGTACGTTTTTCTTATTTTATGGTCCTATCCTTACATCGTCGAAGAGGCGAAATCTCCACCCCTGCTCCTTCACCTCTCTTGGGTTTTTCGAGACCGGAACAATTGTGCCGATCTGAAGGAGTTCTAGATATTTCTTAATATCGTTAATTCGGTTTTTCAGGTTACGGTAGGAGGCGCACTTTGACGGCGGCCACCCATTCTCTATGCAGGCTAAGCACTCTGCGACCGATTTTTCGCCCCCCTGTCCCAGGGTGTTCTCTCTAAGCTCTTTTAGGAGGGTAGAACAGTTGATATTTGTATTCCCCGCAATAAGAAAAATGGTAAGAAGATTCAACTCTTGAGGAGATAAGGAACCGGTTAGATCATTTCCATCTAATAGTACCCTTTCCTGGGAAACAGTTATCGTCTTCTTTCTCCGATCTCTTAACACGGACGCCGTCCATAGCAGGAGAAAACCGAAAAGAGCATTAATAATATTGTACCAGGTGGATTCTATCCACCTCGGTTCCAAACGAACAACGATGGCGTAGGAAACAATAATGAGCCATGAAAAGGTCAGGACAGTGAGGACAACAGACCCGATATAGAGGGCCCTATAGGTCACCGCCCTATTCTTGATTAAGCTAAGCTCCTCCATCTTGTAAAGGAAAAGAATGGTATGGGCCAAAAAGCTCTGCATGAAAAACGAGTAGTAATCTCTATGGATTATTAATCCCGCGGAGGTAGCCAGGACGATGGTGAATAGAAAGGAACTAAAAAACATGAACAAAAACCGGGGGACTTTTTTAGTGCTCCCGGCGGTAAATAATAAAAAGAAAATAACTAGTGCTCCCAGCACCTGAATACCGGTAAGGAGCCCCTCAGACCCGTAGGTATCGTAAAGGGAAACCGTACCGGAAGGATTGAGGTGCACCATTACCGAAATCACACCCCATCCTATAGTCAATAAGATAGGCACTACTGATCGCATAATGCTGATTATTAGACATTTCCGGACATTTGACCAGGGGCGGGCACCTTACAATGAGAAGGAGTGCTATTCCATGCTATACAAGAACTTATTTTTGGGCGACACGGGATTCGAACCTGTGGCCTCATGCGTGTCGAGCATGCGCTCTAACCAACTGAGCTAGCCGCCC
>CAYXSD010000104.1:0-4895 GCA_964466335.1 uncultured Spirochaetales bacterium | reverse complement strand
TTCTTTTTACCTTTTGTTCGTTACTTTTTCAATGCCATTAGGATCCGCTCTAAGACTTTTTTTCGGTCCAATGGCTTTACAATGTAGTTTTTAGCACCGATTAAAAGGGACTTTTTTACCAGGTCCTGTTTTCCCAGGGCGCTGATCATAATAACTTTAGCGTTCTTATCGAATTCCAGAATTTTCTCAAGGGCCGTAACGCCGTCCATCTTTGGCATTGTAATATCCATGGTGACGACATCTACATTTGGATAGATCTCCTTATATTTTTCTAGACCTTCCTGGCCGTCCCCCGCGGTACCAACAACATCGAAGCCTTCGGAAGTAAGAATTTGCCCGATCTGCTTTGTAACGAACATACTGTCGTCTACAACCAAGACCTTATACGGTTCGCCGTCATCTCTCATTCCATCAGGTTTTCGTTCGTTGATGCTGGGAAAATCCATTTTTGTTTTCATTTCTATTACCTCCCCTAGGTTCTCTCTCGAATAGCGACGTTTATCTCAATTTTCCCCTGAGGCATTTCAACAGGGACGATGAGCGCCTCCACACCGGTACTGGATACCTCCATATTTTCTCCGGTAATGATTGCCGGCGGAGTAAGATCGAATTTAAATCCAAGATCGTGCAGCTTTGTCACCGCCTGGGCGGTAATCATATTGGCCAGCTCGTTTATGGTGGCCTTGGCCAGATCGTCCAGCTTGGACAGTTCTTCGTTATTCATTCCGGAGGCAATGGCAAGGGCCGTCTCTACGGTCATATCAAAAAGCACCCTTCCCTCCACATCTCCCGCCAACCCAACAATGGTAGCAACCCCAAGAATGGATTGAGAGCTGGATTTCAGATACAACTCACCCCGCTTCAGCTCAACTCCCAAAACCTCCCTTAGGACATTAAACGCGGATTCAACGAATGGATTTATATACTCTATTCTCATACGGTACTCCTCAAACTGAAGGGCAATTTCTCTTTTCTTATTCTCATCTTACTGATTCTTTGCCTTAAAGGCAACTATCTTTCCCTCTTCTAACCTGTCCCAATCATCCTCGGGCGCCTTTTCATTGTCACCGAGAATGAGAAATCCTCCAGGTTTCAACTTCTCATGAAACTGATGTAAGAGTTTCTCCTGGTCCTCCGGTGTAAGAAAAGATAGAACATCTCGCGCAAAAATACAATCCACCTCCGGGTAAGGATTCTCGTGAAGAATATCATGATACTCAAAGAGAATGGCATCCTTGATCTCGGTTTCGAATTGGTGTCCGTTGCTGCTCTCCACAAGAAAATTCTGGAGGAACTCGGGAAGCTCGCTCTTCTGAAATACTAGATTAGGGGCGGTGGAGATGGCAAGGAGATCGTTATCGTTGGCCCATACCTTTACCCGTCTATCCGGGAAGAGGTTCTTGCAAATCCCCGCCATTATGAATGCCTCGTATCCCTTACCGGAACCGGGGTTCCATATCTGGATAGACTTCGATCCAATACCGGAGAGGAGGGTTTTAAGGTCTTCCAGATACTCTCCCCGAATAAGTTCGCCGGAATACCTGGAGTAAAAAGGCGCGAGAAACCTGTCCGCGTCCTCTCTGCTCTGGAGTTGCACATCCTTCCCCTCCTGCTCCTGCTGCCAGCCCCGGAAACGGTCCTCCACCCAGGAGCGGTTCAGTTTAGTAACGTAAAAATTCCTAAAGGTGGCTAACGTTTCCTCGATAAAGCCGAGGCTTACCTTCTCCTTCTCCTCCCCGGAAATCGTCGATTCCGCCTCAGCGGCCGCCTGCATCCGCTGTTTTAGGAGGGCCTCTTTCTTCTCTCCCTTTTCGTGCTTCTCCTCAGCTTCTTTGCCGAATATCCTCTCCACATCCAGAATAATGTAGAGAAGATTATCGTTTTCAACCACTCCGTTTATGTACTGGATGTTGATACCCCCGAAGAGGGGATGGGGCGGTTGGATATCCTCGGAGGAAGTCCCTACCACCTTCTCTATGGAATCCACCACGATCCCTAAAACCTTATCGTCCAATCTGAGAATAATAATGTCTTCCAGACCTTCTTTTCCCTTTTCCGGTACAGGGAGATGGAACATGATTCTCAAATCGATAATGGAGATGATCTCCCCTCTCAGATTGTATACACCACGAACAAAGGGGGCAGAATTGGGTACATAGGTGAAATATCCATCCTTGGAAATTTCCTTCACCTTCATAATATCTATACCATATTCCTTTCCCGCCAGCGAAAAGGTTACCATTTTGAAATCAATGCGGTCCAGTTTTTCTTTAAGCTCTTCCTCTCTTTTTCCGTTACCACTCTTACTTAGTTGACTCGCTGTTGTGTTTTTTAATTCGTTACTCACCGTGCTCAAATCGAAGCCTCCCTGAGTTTCCGTTGCTCTATCTCCTGTTCCAATCCGAGTTCAAGAAGCTGGCTTACATCAATAATTAGAGAGACTGTTCCGTCACCGAGGATGGTGGCTCCGGCAATCCCCGGAGAGTTTGTGTATTTGTCCTTCAGGGGTTTAATCACCACATCCTCTTCTCCGATAAGAGTATCCACCACCAAGCCCATTTTCTTATCTCCACTTCCTACTATTACCACGTAGTGGTACTTCTGCTCTTCTTCCGTGGGAATACGAAACAGTCGATTCAATCGCAGAAGGGATATTACATCCTCCCGTACATTGAAAACTTCGTAGTTGTCGATCATCTTTATATCTGAGGGTTTAATGCGGTGACTGTCCAAGACTGAAGTTATAGGTATGGCATATATTTCCTTTCCCACTTTTACCAAAAGTCCCTGTATGATGGCCAAAGTCAGGGGAAGTTTAATCGTCATTTTTGTACCCTTTCCCTGTTCAGACCAAACAGTTACATTACCGTTAAGTTTTTCAATCTGCCTCTTCACCACATCCAGCCCGACACCCCGACCGCTAATATTGGTTACCTCTTTGGCCGTTGAAAAGCCCGGGTCAAAGATGAGGTTAAAAGCTTCTATATCGGAGAGCTTCTTGTTGGGATGAATGACCCCTCTTTCGATGGCCTTGGAATGGACATCCTCCAGATTTATTCCCTTTCCGTCGTCCGCTATTTCTATAACGATCATGTTGCCTTCGTTACTGGCCTTTAACAGAACGTGGCCTTCGCGGGTTTTTCCTGCTTTTTCCCTCTCTTCCGGATTCTCCACACCGTGGTCCACAGAATTCCGCACAATATGGATAAGGGGATCCAAAAGGTCCTCGATAACCGATTTATCGAGTTCTGTGTCCTCTCCCTCAATAGTCAGTTCTATCTCTTTATGAAGAGAGCGGGAAACATCTCTAACCAGCCGCGGGAAACGGGAGAATATCTGGGATATTGGAACCATCCTGATCTGAAGGACCCTCTCATGAAGTTCACCGGTAATTCGCCCGAGGATCTGGGCGGTACCGCGGAATTTGGCAATCCCGTCTTTAAGATTCCCTTCGAAGGGATCGTAGAGGGTGTAGAGATCACCGAAGCGCTCCATGAGTTCCTTTTTTACCTGCTTTATCTGTTTTCCCTCTTGGATTTCTTCCAGATAGTCTGGAAGAGACTCGAAAAGCTCCTTTTGGCGCTCCCTGAACTTATTACTCGTATTCTGGAGTTCCAAAAGGATTTCGGCGAATTGGGTGTTTATCTGATTGAAGGTGGCCTTATTTATCACCGCCTCGCTTACTAAATTAAGGAGATTGTCTATCCGGGAGGAATCGACTCTAAGCACGGAGCCCTTCATGCTCTGTTTGCCGGGTTTCTTCTCAGCCTTTTTTTCTGTCTTATCAGCTTTTTCCTCTTCAGGAATTTGCTCCGCCTCAGCTGCAGCTTCCGGTACTTTTTCCTCTGATTTTGTCTCTATTTCGGGCCCTGCTTCAGCCTTCGCCTCTGGTACCGCTTTTTTCTCCGGGGCTTCTCCTTCCGTCGGGGAAACCGATTCCTTGATCCGGGAACCTTCTTGGGGGGGAGGCCCCTCCACGCCTTCCGAGGCGATAATTTCACTGATTTCGATATTTGTAACAACGTCAGGCATATCGATAGAGTTCTCAATCGTGTCCGTATCTTCCTCTGTGGCAACATAGTAATCGACCTGGGGGAAATACTTATCCTCATAGAGCTCTTCAAAATCCGGTTCGGTCTTCAGCACCGATCCCATAGACTTTAGGGCGGCAAAGACCTGGATACCCCCTACGGTGTTCATGGGGTTGTCCTTATCGAAAGAGACGGCCACCTTGAAAATGGTAGTGGAACTACCTGCCGCCTCTCTCAGCTCTAAGAGTTCGTATTCGCTAATGCCGGTTTTGGCCCCGCCTTTGGAAGTTTCAGCGGCATCGGAGGCAGTACCGACACCGGATGGTGATTCATCCTGTATCTGTTGGGTCCCCCCCTCTTCAGCTTGAGAGAGATATCCCTTCAGTTGGTTCTTCAACTCAGAGATGTCTTCCTCATATACCTCTCCATCTCCCCTGGCTTCGAGCATTGCTTTAATGACATCAATAGATTGAAGAAGGATATCTACTTCATCGCTTTTAACATGTATGTTACCGTTTCTTATTTCATCCAGGACGTCCTCTACTATGTGAGTAAATTCCGCCAATTCCATCATTTGAACGGTACCAGCCGCTCCCTTTAATGTATGGGCGGCCCTGAAAATTTCATCCACAGCATCACTGTTGGTCGGATCGTTTTCAAGCACCAGGATGTTCGATTCCAGAGTTTCCACCTGCATTTGGGCTTCCATGAAGAAATCTTTGAGGAGTTCTTCGTTATTAGGGTCTAAATAATCACTCATTTCAGATTAATTCTCATATAAATACCTAGGTAAGTCAAGACCGGCAGTTCTAAAAGGTGAAGCCTTTCAGACTTCTGCTTTTAGAACTGCCGGCCGAGTATATA
>CAYXSD010000103.1:5329-10881 GCA_964466335.1 uncultured Spirochaetales bacterium | reverse complement strand
AGGGAAGTGGCATCGCCGACACTGGATACAGTTACGCCGATTCGATCCCCCGGTCGGACAAAAGCCGGCACCTCAGCAGTAACCATTACTACCGCGCAATTCCTGCTTCGAATATCTTCCGGTCCTATAGAGAGCCCGAAAGAAGAAACAAAATTGGAGAGTACCTTTTTCAAGAGAACTGACCTATCACTGTCTCCTTTACCCGACAATCCTGTAACTAATCCAAATCCTACAAGTTGGTTCTCCCGGACACCGCTAATATAGGCAAGGTCTTTCACCCTCACCATATCCTGAGCAGGAAGATGAGCAGGAAGAAAAGAAAATAAGGTAATGAGAATAAAGAGGGCAAAAAAGATCTGCCTCGAAAAATTTCTTCGTCCTTCAAGGAACATAGACCATCACCTCCCCTTTCCCAATAATCTGACCCTTTACATACCTTTTTGCGTTTTTCGGTTTCACTTTAATTCGCTCTCCCATAGCACCGCTTTCATATGCCCGACCGAAGAGTCTAACTTGTATGCCTCCCTTACTATGATAGATAATTACATCCGACCCTGCCCTGACCATTTTTTCTTTCGTGCTGTGAGCAGATGTTATCACCGTTTTGGGAGCGATCTTTTTATTTGCCGTTACCACTACGGACAAGTCGGAGGGAGTCAGAGGTTCGCCCCAGACGGCAGTTTTATCCATAAAACGCTGGGTAACCTTGCTCAAAGAAATTGTTTCACCTCTCTCCAGGGTCTTTGTTGCAACAAGATAGGGTCGAAAAACCTCAAGTGTCGCAATAAATCGGCTGGTAAGACCTTCCGAGGGAGATCTGAATTCCATAATTGCCTTTCTCTTTCCCTCAATATCTTTTTTTACGGATAACACATGTACTGTAATATGCTCTACGACATCCTCGGCATCTATCTGCCGCTCCGGCATGGGGAAGATATCAACAGTTATTAAAGGATTAACATCTTTTTTTTCAGTTATGTCCAGAAGGGTTCTATTTTCATCAATAAATTTGAGTACCTTGAAAAGAAATTCTTCCTGTCCTTTGTTTTCCGAATCAATGGGAATAAAGTAGGAGGGACCTCCACTTACGGAAAAATCGCTTATTCCATGTCTGTTTAAACGCTCCGCAATATACTCCTTGGGAATAATAGCCGGCGCGTTAATGTCCATGGAAAACTCTTCATACAGCCACAGCTCATTATGCTTGCCGCTAGGCTCAAATACATCGAACCAAATGAGAGCTTTTTCTTCCCCTATGATCTCTTTTTTGCAAAAGAGTTCTTTTTTATTTGTTTCCGTATCCCCTAGATCTTGGGCGATTAAAAAGGGAGTACCTACAATTGAGATGTAGGTAATTAGAATTAGTAACCTTCCTGTGCCCTTCTTCATTTCCGTTCATTACCGTTTAAGATTATTGGCAATTCCAAGCATGGTATCCGAAGTCTGAATAGCCTTTGAGTTCAGTTCGTAGGCCCTTTGGGCCACGATCATATTGACCATTTCCTTAACTACAGAAACATTGGACATCTCCAAAAATTTATGGATCGTTTTCCCCATGCCGTCGAATCCGGGCCTCCCCGGTATCGCGCCGCCGGATGCGTTTGTTACCTTGAAGAGATTTTCTCCAATGGCGTTTAACCCGGTGGGATTTACAAATCGGTAGAGTTCCATCTGCCCCACCTCTATAGGATCATCACTGCCGGCGATCTTAACGGTTATTCTCCCGTCCTGAGAGACAGTGAGACTGTCTCTGACAAACCCCTCAGGAAGCACTACTTCCGGCATTACCCGGTATCCGTTGGAAGTAACCAATTGGCCGTTGGAATCGATCTTAAAACTACCATCCCGGGTGTATCCGTAGCTGCCGTCGTAGAGAAGGACTCTGAAAAAGCCCTCTCCCTCTACTGCCAAATCAGACACATTCCCCGTGGACTGAAGAGAACCCTGAGTGTGTATCTTTTGAGTGGCTGCCACCTTTACTCCATGACCAACCTGAGTAGGAGTGGGTACCACCGTAATCTCCGTGGCTGGAGTGCCTGCTACCCGAGTAGTTTGATAGAGGAGGTCTTCAAAATCAGCTCGGTTTTGTTTAAATCCGGTAGTATTAACATTGGACAGGTTATTTGAAATCGTATCAATATTAAACTGCTGCCCAGTCATTCCTGAAGCCGCAGTCCATAGGGAACGCATCATCTTCGATTATCCTCCTTAGATTACCGTATTAGGCGTATTATACTTTAACCGCTTCGTTTATAAGCCTACCCGCAAGGGCATCCTGGGTCTGTATTGATTTTTGGTTGGCCTCATAGGCTCGGTTTACCTCGATCATTCTTACCATCTCCGTAACCGGATTCACGTTTGAGCCCTCTAAAAATCCTTGTCGTACATTTGGGGCCTTTTCTTCCGGAATGGGCATGGCCTCCCCCGAATGTTCCGATGTTCTCCAGAAGGAACTTCCCTGCTTGTCCAGGTACCTGGCCCTTTTGAATGTTACTGTCTTAAGGGTGTCCACATACTCTATGTCTTCCCATTCATTTTCCTCGAGGCTAACAAGATCTTCCGGCATTCCGGCAAAGCGGGAATTCTGAAAGATCTTTCCCTTCTGATCTATGACAAAATTATGTTTTTTAATCTGTATGGGACCATTTTCGCCTAAGACCGGATATCCCTCTTTGGTAAGCAGGTAGCCCTCTTTACCGAGGACAAAGGACCCGTTACGGGTGTAACGCTCTCCCATGGGAGTTTGAACGGCTATAAACCCCTCACCCTCCAGGGCAATGTCAAAAGGATTTTCTGTCTGTTTTAAGGCCCCTTGTGAAAATACGGTGAATACCTCATTCTGTTCCACCCCCGTACCCAATTTGCCCGCTACCGGTGCAATATCAATTGATCCCAGGGGAAATCTGTACACACCGTCGTCGTTGGTCCTCCGGATAAGAAGTTCCGGAAAGGCCTTCTGAATTGAGGTGTCCCTCTTATACCCGTTTACGTCGACATTGGCGAGGTTATTGGAAAGGGCATCCATTCTGTGCATCTGGGCCTTCATTCCGCTGGCCCCGGTGTATATTCCTCTAAGCATACTTCCTCCGGGAAGTTTTTTTCTTATATTCATTATCGGTGCAGCGTCCAAAACCTTAATGTGGATTCGTAAAATACGCGCATGATGCTCTGAAAAATAATAATTCTGAAAGAGCCTCAGGGATGTCTTTAAAGAGATGTTTTTAAAGGAATGTCTTTAAAAAGGTGAATGAAAAGATACAACAGTGTGAGGCTCTGAAAAATGACAATTTTGAAAGAGCCTCACAAACAGCCAGAAAAGGGAGTCGAACCCTTGACCTGCTCATTACGAGTGAGCTGCTCTGCCTCTGAGCTATTCTGGCTTACATAATAGTTGCTGTAATGGTTTATGATTATAACGAAGAACGAAAAAAAATCAACAATGCTGAACTGTTTTCCTAAAACGAAAAGGACCGAGGCTTTTACACTGCTCGGTCCTCTCGACTTTATTATTATAAGGTCGTCTTTTTTCCCGTATTAGCCGTTTTTAACGGAGATTTTCTTCGGTTTCTCCGGTTCCTTTAAATGAAGGTGTACCGTAAGCACACCTTTGTCCATAGATGCTTCAATCTTCTCTTTATCTACCGTATCGTCGATGGTAAAGACCCTTCGGAAATCACCGAACCTCCGTTCCCGGAGCAGATATGCGCCTTCTTCACTGGCAAGGTCTCTCTTTCCGTAAATTGTCAGGGTGTTGTTATCCACATCTATATCCACACCATCCTTACTTACTCCGGGCATATCCAATTCCAGAACAATCTTGTCGTCTTCTTCGCAGATGCAGCTTGTAGCGTAAATGACGGGTCGTTCTTGTGTTGTATCAATTTCTCTCTTTTCTACACTTTTTTCAGCCATAGCTAACCTCCTCCTCTTTGTTAGTTTAGGATTTTACCTTTATCTGACGAGGTTTTACCTCTTCCATTTTCGGGACCACTACTCTAAGAACACCGTCTTTAAGGGTAGCGTCGACCTTCTCAGAATCGACTCCATCAGGAAGAGCAATAGTGCGCTGGAAACTTCCTTCCCAGGTTTCCTTCTTAAAGATCCTCGCCTTATCCTTCTTTTCTTCTTCCTTCTTTTCTCCCTTAATTGTTAAGACATCCTTAGTAATAGTCAGCTCCAGGTCGTTCATGTCAACACCGGGGATATCGCAGAGAATAATAATATTGTCCCGGTCTTCAAGTACATCGATAGCGGGAGAGATGGAACGATCAAAAAGTCCCTGGCTCGCACCTGGCTTTTGTCCGTTAAACAGTCTGTTAATTTCGTTTTGCAGGTTTTCGTAATCCCTCATGGGATCGAATAACCTGTCTTCCCATCTAATAAGTGCCATACCTTTCCTCCTATATCTGGTTTCTTTACTATTCTCTAGTAGAATATAAGCAAAAGGTATGCCAAGATTTGCGAAGGGTATAATTCCTTGCTATAAAGGGAATTATATTATTTTTTCATAGGGCGGCTCTTCGTATAGTGGCAGAATAATAGGTCAAACTGCTACACAAAAAATCGGTCACCAATGACCTCTTGTGTCATTATTACTCACTTACATGCTTTCCCTCTGTTACGTTGTCGTAAAAACGCTGTGTCGGGTAGGCAAAGTCTATGTCTTTCCTCTTGCCGAACTCCTCGAGTATGGCTTCCCACATTTTCTCCTCGCTCCCGCGGCGCATTTTAGGATTACAGAGGTAGCGCAACGTCAGTACAACACCGTTATCCGCTACACTTGTGTAGACCGCTGGTGTTAACTGATTGTAAAAAATCATGAACTGTTTGCTGGCTTCTTTTATCGAGTTCTCTGCCGCTTTGCTGAACTGCTCGGAGTATGTTTTTACCACTTTTTCCAGTATCACTTTTGCTTCCTGCCAGTTACTTTCGAAGGTAACGATTATTCTGATTTCGTTCCAGATGTACCCGAACCCCCGGGTATAGTTGAGAAGTGGGTCTACAAAGAGCTTTGCGTTGGGCATATGAAGCATTCTCCCTGTGCTCTGATCGGATTCTACCCAGTTCCCGATTTCCAGGAGGGTAATCTGAAAAACACCGATATCAATTACATCTCCCTTGTGTTCTCCAATCTGAATTCGGTCGCCCACGGTAATCGGTTTTTTTATTATAATAAAAAGCCATCCGGTAATGTTTGTAAGGGGGTCTCGAAGAGCTATGGCAATACCGGCGGAAACCAACCCAAGGTAGGTATCCAGGCCCTTAAGTCCTTCAAACCAGACATTGAGAATAAGAAAAAAGGCAATAATAACAGTAATGTAGGAAAGGGTCTTTCTCCAAACATAGCGGGTCCTTACATTATCCGAATTCTTCCACACTCCCTTCAATATCAAAAACCGGAGGAGCCAGAGAATAAGCATGACTGTAAGAGAAAGAAGTATTTTTTTCTGGATATCCGGTGAGAGTCCCGTTACCTGCTGCATAAATTGAAAAATCTCATTGAAAATTTCTTTAATCACATTATTCCCTTTTTAACAAGATCGTGCTCTCAT
>CAYXSD010000103.1:0-5229 GCA_964466335.1 uncultured Spirochaetales bacterium | reverse complement strand
ATCGTGCTCTCATTATACCTCAGGATCATCCAATATGAAACAAGATGGGAACAAGAACAGGCACAACGAAAGATATAATAGCGCCATGAGAAATAGAAAGGGGGACGTACCATGTCCCGCAGCTTCGTTCAATTACCGGAAGGCTTACATCCATACTGGTGGCTCCGGCAATTCCAATAGCGACTTCCTTCTGCCCCACTTTTCCGAGAAAGGGTATTATGAGAAGAGCTACCGACTCCCGTATTAGGTTTGCCATAAATCCGGCAGAACCAAGAAAGGGATCTCCCAAATCGGTAATTAACACCCCCGAAAGGGAATACCAACCAAAACCGGAAACAACAGCAAGGGATTTTCCAAGCGATATGTCCAGAAACAGCCCTGCCGCTCCCCCTCCCAGCAAGGTGCCGAAGATTGTTCCCAGCGGCAGAAGGAGTGTCTCCCGTCGGAACAGGCCCTTTCGGATATTAACCCCATTTAAAACGAGGGCCATACCAATAAAAAACAGGAGTGTATAGAGTGCAAAGGAGGTTGCCCTCTCTCCGGTGAAACCTGGAAAAAAGGGAAGAAAAAAACCAAGGAGAAAACCAATAAGAACAATAAGAAAAAGGCGTACCGGCTCATGAAGATGCGCGATAAAGGAACTCCCACCGCCTCCCTTCCCAGCTTCGGTACTGGTCTTTCCGAGGAATCCGCATTTCTTCATTAAGAACAAGGTCAACATGGTGCCTACAACTGCAGCCAGGGCGAATACCACCGAAATTATACCTATTTGCAAGAGTTTATCCCCTACCTCCTCGTCCCGTCCCAACCGGAATCCCATTAAAAACAGGAGTACCCAGAGTACCATGGTGTTAATTCTATCAACATAGAGCGCGCTTTTTCTAAGCCCCGGAATACGGGCAAACAGCATACCGGCAAAAAGAAAGATAAAAAGCAGCACAAGAGAAACCAAAGATGCCATAATTTGGTATGGTATAAGGATTGATATTTTTGGTCAATTCAGGTAATACTTATTTATTAATCAAGTGCCTCCCGCGGAAATCTTTTTTTCGCGAAAGGCATACTATAGTAAAAGGAGTGGATCATGAAAAAAATTATAATCCTATTAGTTGTCTTAACCCTTCTTCTTGGAATGGGTTCCTGTTCAAAGAAGGAAGAGGGTGTCATTACCGTTGCCACCGATGCAACCTGGCCGCCTATGGAATTCGTCAATGAATCAAAAGAAATTGTCGGATTTGATATTGATCTTATGAAGGCAGCGGCAGAAGCCGGAGGTTTTAAAGTTGAGTTTATGAATACTGCATGGGACGGGATCTTTGCGGGACTGGCCAACGGCGAATATGACGCGGTTATTTCTTCCGTAACCATAACGGAGGACAGGAAGAAGACCATGGATTTTTCTGCTCCCTACATAAACGCGGGACAGGTGCTCATTGTCCAGGATTCGACCAGCGGTGTAACAGCATTACAAGATCTAACCGGTAAATCGGTAGGCGCCCAGATTGGGACCACCGGAGCAATAGAGATTCAAAATACCGAGGGAGTGGAATTGAGGACATACGACGAACTTGGGCTAGCCATCGAAGACCTTGCCAATGGCAGGATCGCGGGTGTTGTAGCGGACACCCCTATTGCCGCGGATTATGTCCTTCAAAATGATACGTATAAAGGAAAACTAAAGATCGTTGGGGAGCCCTTCACCGACGAGTACTACGGTGTGGCAGTGAAAAAGGGTAATACCGAAATTCTGGAAACAATCAACAAGGGGTTGAAAAAGGTATTGGATAAGGGAGTCGACGAAGAGCTGAAAGACAAGTGGCTGAGGTAAAGAAGGCAAAAATAGAGATAACCGACGGGGCCCTTATTCCCGACCAGGCGGAGAGGTCCATCTTTTCCGCCTGGAATATCTCTTTCTTCGGCGCCATTGTTCTCTTACTGCTCCTTCCTGTTCTGTCACCGGAGCCCTATTGGGAAATCATAAAATTCATTCCCGATGGTATCCTCCGAACATTCCAGGTGACTGTCCTCTCCATTATTTTAGCTCTCTTTGTCGGTTTACTCACAGGATTAGGGCGGATTTCTCGAATAACCATAATAAACCGTATTGCTACTATCTATGTAGAGGTAATCCGCGGGATCCCGCTTCTGGTCCAACTCTTCTATATATACTTCGCCTTGGGCCAGTTCATTCGAGTTCCTCGGTTGACTGCAGCCATAATAGCAATGACCGTCTGCTACGGCGCTTACATGGGCGAAATATTCCGGGCTGGGATCCAATCCATTCCGCGAGGACAGATGGAAGCTGCCCTCGCTCTGGGGCTGACCAGAGGACAGGCGTTAAGAAAGATTATCCTCCCTCAGACGTTCAAGACCATTCTTCCTCCGGTGGGAAACGAATTTATCGCACTATTAAAAGACAGCAGTCTTGTGTCTATTCTCGCGGTCTCCGACTTACTGAGACGAGGAAGGGAGTATGCCTCCACTACCTTTCAATACTTTGAAAGCTATACCGTTGTGGCTCTAGTATATCTCATATTCACCCTTTTCTTTTCAAAACTAGTTGCAAAAATGGAAGAGAAACTTGAAAGACGCGAATGAACGAATAAGGATTGTTAAGGCCAGTAAAAATTTCGGTCGTGTGGTTGCCCTAAAAAACACCAGCCTCACTGTTCACACAGGCGAGGTCGTGCTTATTATCGGGCCCTCCGGGAGCGGGAAATCCACCCTTCTTCGCTGTGTCAATAGGCTGGAACGGCTCAGCAGCGGAGAGATATGGGTGGACAATGACTGCGTTACCGAAGCAAAGGCGGATATTCGAAAGATCCGGGAAGAGGTGGGTATGGTCTTCCAGAATTTCAACCTCTTTCCCCACCTTTCCGCTATGGGGAATATTATGCTCGCCCCCCGCACGGTAAAGAGACTTTCCAAGAACAGTGCCGAGCAGCGGGCAAAACAGCTCCTCCAGCGGGTAGGGCTAACTGGAAAAGAAAAGGCTTATCCGGACCAACTTTCCGGGGGGCAGCAACAGCGGGTCGCCATAGCCAGAGCTCTGGCTATGGACCCGAAGGTTATGCTCTTTGATGAACCCACTTCAGCCCTTGACCCGGAGATGATAAAAGAGGTATTGGATGTTATGCTTGGACTTGCCAAGGACGGTATGACCATGATGGTGGTTTCCCACGAAATGGGTTTCGCTAAGGCGGCTGCGGATAAGGTCGTTTTTATGGATGAAGGCGAAATCATAGAAATTGCTCCACCTGCTGCTCTGTTTAATAATCCTGCCGAAGAACGCACAAAACGGTTTCTCGAACATATTCTGTAACCTTTTATATTGTGGTACGTTAGACTCATGAGTGTCTATGATCTTTTAAAGGAATACGACCTGAGCCTGGATGATGTACGGTGGTACCTCTCTCATATTACCGCCCACCGGTTTCTCTCCTACCGGGAAGAACCGGAGGAGCTCTGTGAAATGATATGGTCGGGAAAGGTGGAATCTGAACTATACAACATGGAAGAACGCTTTTTACAGGAAAAACAAGAGGAACTTGAGAGGGGCCTCACTGACGAAGAACACCTAAGAGAGATTTACTCTGAAATCGATGCCCTTAAGCGTCGCAGCCGTCGATGAGTTCCTTTATTGCTCCTGTTATTTCCCCAATCGTGTTGTGGACCCTTTTCTTTGCTTCGTTCAGCGGAATATCCGGAGTGCTCCTTCCGGAAATATAAAATTTTATTTTTGGCTCGGTTCCGGATGGTCGGGCGGAAACAATGCTCTGGTCCTCTAAAACAAACTGGAGTACATTGGAAGAAGGAAGCCCTATGGGCTCCTCCTTTGCCTCTTCCGTGAAGAATATTCTTCTTGTAAGATAATCTTTTATCTGAATGACTCGCTTACCGGCAAAAGCTTTAGGGGGGTTTTTTCTAAGTTCCTCCATGAGGCTATCCATTATTTCTTTTCCCTTTATGCCCTTGAAATACTTGGAAATGAGGCTTTCTTCAAAATACCCGTGGGTCTTGTAGAGCTCATCCAGATACTCCAGAACAGACATTCCCCTTTCTCGTTGATAGAGAGTCATCTCCACGACCATAGCCGCGGCACTAACAGCGTCCTTGTCCCTTACTTCCGTACCTACCAGATACCCGTAGCTCTCCTCTCCACCAAAAACGTAGCTTTCACCGCTTTTCTCAAACCCGCGGATCCTCTCCCCTATGTATTTGAATCCGGTAAGAACATCCTGCACCTCTACTCCGTAAGACTCGGCAATGAGTCTCTGCAGTTCTGTTGTCACAATGGTTTTTACCATGACAGGGCGTTTGGGAAGTGCCCCTTTCTTCTTTAAGGAGGAGAGGATGTAATCGCAGAGCAAGGCACCCAGCTGGTTCCCCGTAACAAGCACCCAATTTCCTTTCTTGTCCGGTACCGCAATACCGAGACGGTCAGCATCAGGGTCCATACCCAGCACAATATCCGCCTTGGTATTTCTCCCCCGTTCCAACGCCATGGCCATTGCCGAGGCTTCCTCGGGGTTAGGATACTCCACTGTGGGGAAATCACCGTCCGGCTCCGCCTGTTCAGGCACGGTATCCACTCTTACCCCCATTTCCCCGAGAATTGTCTCTACCAACATCTTCCCAGTTCCATGAAGAGGTGTAAAAACGACTTTTACCTTTCCCCCGAGTTCTTTGAGGATTTCTCGGCGGATAGCGTGGCTTTTTACCATCTCTATGTAGGGTCTGTCTATCTTTTCATCGATGTAGAGGATTTTTCCGTCTTTCAGCGCTTCTTTTATCGGGACCCTCGTCGGCCCCTCTTTCAGGGACTGGATCTCTTGAATAATTCCCCGATCATGGGGAGGAACAATTTGCGCGCCGTCGGACCAGTAGACTTTATATCCGTTGTACTCCGAAGGATTATGGCTGGCAGTTATTACTATTCCCGTGGCAGCCCCCAGTGTACGTACGGCGAAAGACAGTTCCGGGGTGGGCCGCAGGGAACTGAAGAGGAAGGTTTTAATACCGTTTCCCGCCAGCACGGTGGCAGCCGACTCGGCGAAGAGGGGGGAGTACCTTCTTGAGTCATAGGCAATGACCGCGATTGGCTCCTCTATCTTTTGGCGAAGGATATAATTCGCCAGCCCCTGTGTCGCTTTCTGCAAGACCAGTGGATTTATCCGATTCGTCCCTCCGCCTATGACCCCCCTTATACCGCCGGTGCCAAAGGATAGG
>CAYXSD010000102.1:0-10945 GCA_964466335.1 uncultured Spirochaetales bacterium | reverse complement strand
ATATAATACCTTCACTATGAGTAGTAAAAAAGAACAGCTATTGAGCTATAACACCGTAATTGTCGCCGCCTGTTTCAGTCTCCAGGCGGTTGGCCTGGGAAGTATTATCGCATACGGGGTCTTTATAAACCCTCTCGTTGCCGATTTTAACTGGTCCAGGGCAGCAGTTTCCGGAGCATCTTCGATGGCCATTTTTTTCGCCGGTGTCCTCGGTGTACTCGTTGGCCTCTTGAACGACAAGGTAGGGCCACATAGTGGTTTTTGCCAGTACTTACGGGAGGCGCTGCGGGTCCCTTGATCTCCGGACGTATCTTTGATATAGCGGGAGCGTATTACCCGGCCTTCTGGATATTAACGGGAATTAGCGTTGTTGGATTGACATTGATTTCGATGCTGAAACCTGTCGTAAAAGAAACAGTAAAGGCTTAGCTGTAAGGGCTGTCCTTTTAAGATGGATACAGAAAATTACGAATATCATCAGGAATCACCATATAATCATTGGAAAACTCATGTTTATAGGTATGCCCTTTGGTGAAAATCCTTGTCCCTCCTGTAATGGAGGGATACAATACCTACATGATAGGGGTAGCAAGTGAAATCGGGATACTCCAGAAGGTCCTCCTCCACCGTCCCGGCAGTGAATTCGAACGACTCACCCCGAAGTACCTGGAAGAGATGCTTTTCGAAGACATCCCCTATTTGAAAAAGATCAGAGAGGAACACGATAAATTCGCCGAGACGCTTTGCTCTCTCGGTTGCGAGGTGTACTATTATCAGGACCTGCTTATGGAGGTCCTGCGAACAGAAGAGTTCCGGGATGGTAACAGCCGCAGCCGGCCGTGACGCCGGTGAACCTAGGTCACCGGCTCCAGCTTCTCGAAGAGGTAGGGCATCAGCTCCGACACCGTGGGGTGTACGAGCACCGCTTTCTGGAATTCGGTGTAGGGGAGACGCGTGTACATCCAGGAGGCGAATATGTTGATCACCTCGTCTCCGCCGGTGCCGAAGACAGTCGCTCCCAAAAGCTGCCCGCTCTTCGCGTCTACAAGCACCTTAACTAGTCCGCCGGTTTCATCCTTCTCCCGGGCGCGATTGATACTGCTCATAGGCATGGTGCCCTTGAGAACCTCCCTGCCGCTCTGCTTTGCCTGGGTTTCGCTCATGCCGACCCGGCCCATAGGAGGATCGATAAACATAGAGTAGACCGGGATACGATCGCTCTGACGCCAGTTCTCCCCTTTGAGGTTCTTGACGATAATCTGCCCGTCGTGGACCGAGGTATGTGTAAAGGCGCTCCCGCCGTTTACATCACCCACGGCGTAGATGTGGGGGGCGGTTGTCTGGAGATACTCGTTTACCGTGATAAAGCCCCGCTCGTTTACCTCGACCCCCGCCGCGGGGAGGTTGAGTGCCTCAGTCTGCGGTTTCCGCCCGGTGGCAAGGAGGATGTGGGAGCCGGTAATAGTTCGGTCCTTTCCGTCGATCTTGGCGGACACCGTCACTCCGCCCTCCGGCGAAACCGATTCCACCTGCACGTTGTGAAGAAGCTCTATCCCTTCGCCGGTGAGAATCCGACTCGCTTCCTCCGCGACGTCCTCGTCTTCCCGGGACATGATCCGGGGACCCCGCTCGAGAACGGTAACCTTGCTGCCGAAACGGCGGAAGATCTGGCTAAACTCGAGTCCCACGTAGCTGCCGCCCACGACGATAAGGTGCTCCGGAAGCTCGTCGAGACTGAGAATGGCCTTGTTGTCCAAGTAGTCGACATTTTCGATGCCTGGTATCGGAGGAATTCGGGCGGTGGCGCCGGTATGAATGTAGATCGTCTCACCGCGAATCGTCTCGTCTCCGATCTGCACATCATGACTGTTTAGGAACTTCGCCTCACCCTTGTAGAAGGCGGTGGCCTCCCGGAGCCACTTCTCAAAACCTTCGCTGGAACTCTCCCGGTTCTTCTTCTGCCGGGCTGTTGCTTTCGCAAAATCAACGGTGAAGTCGGAAACCTCGATGCCGAAGTCTCCCGCCCGTCTAACCATGTGTGCCGCCCGGGCCCCGGCTACGAGGGTCTTCGTGGGCGTACATCCCCAGTTGACGCAGGTGCCTCCGACCCGCTCCTTTTCCACTGTGGCAACGGACTTGCCCATCTCGAGAAAGACCGGGAGCATAGTTCCCGTTGCCTGTCCTGTTCCAATCAAAATAATGTCATAGTGTTCCATGCCGTTTTTCTCATTCGCTGTTTTTTGCGGTAATTCGCTCCATCGCCCAGAGGGTGTACTTGCGTATCCGCTTCTCCGGGTCGTTTTTGAGCTCTTCGAGGATTTCGTTGCCGCTTTCGGTGTTGAGCCGTTCGAGGGCACGGGTAACCATGACCCGAACATCCTCGTCGGGATCCCGGGCGGCCAAGACTATACCGCGGAAGGCGGAAGTGGTTCCGATGCGGGAAAGGACGTCGGCTGCCTCTCTGCGAACCTCAGCATCCCTGTGGTTGAGTTTGCGGATGGTCTGTTCTACGAGGCCGGTTTGTTCGAGGACGTAGGTGATGTGGGGGGTAAGAGAGGCGATGTCCTCGCGCAGCAGCTCGAGAAGCGGTGTTTCCGCCTGTTCACCCATACGTTTGAAGGCTTCGCTTATCTTGTCACGCAATTCGGGTTCGGCGTCCTTGAGATGAGTTACCAGCGGTTTAACGAGGTCTTTATCGGTTTTTGTCGAAAGGGCTTCGATGGTTTGTTCGGTAAGCTCTTCTCCCCGGTCTTTCAGCTGTTCCACCAGAAGGTCTACAGAATTTTTCTCTTTCGATGCGGACAACCCCTCCAGGGCGGCCAGTTTTACTGATTCCACCTCGTTGGGGTCGCTGAGTATGTCGGAAAAGCTGTTGAGTATGGAAGGTTTTCCCTTAGAACCAAGAGCTCGGGCCGCTTCTATGCGTACCCGTTCGACCGGATCCCGGAGGAGGTCGACGGAACCCTTAACCGATCGCTGGTCTCCGTATTCGAGAAGCGCCCAAACCGCAGCCCGCCTAACTTCCGGGTCGGCATCTCCGACGGCTTCACGGATCGGTTCGAGGAATTCCTTGTTCCCGGTCGCGGGCACCGCGGAGATAAGAGCCGCTTTGACCTTGCCGTCGTCATTCTGCATTAGATCTATTACCCGTTTTTGAAAACGCTTTGAATCATAGTCTTTTAAATGGATAGAAAAATCCCTCGCCTCAGCAAAGGGGAGAATCGGCATCTGTTCGAGAAGGAACTGCATACAGTAGGAGAGTTTTAATTTTCCCAGAAGGAGGAGGCAGGAGATTCGCACTGAATGAGAATAGGCATCCCGTCCGGATTTCAGAACGGAGAAGAGCTCATCGAGATAGTATGAGGGGTCTACGCGCAGAAAGGCCTCGTGGAGCTTCTCTCGCTGCTTGAAATGGGGGTCTTTCAATAGATCGATAAGGACAGGCGCGGTAACAAAGGGATAGAAGCCTGAAAGGTTTTCGAGAATAAGGGCGGCATCCTCTTCCCGGCTGCGGCGAAGGCTGAGTTCTTCGGCCATGCGTCGAACGGCAGCTTCCGGGCCGCGTTCCTTGATACTGTATACCGTCTGTTCGAAAAGCTGTTTCTCGTCGGGAACGGTCGCGGTGCGGGAGAAAACGTGCTCTGCCAGGGGCGGAATATATGCCGACTTTCCCTGTTCGGTAAGGATCTGTGCCGCAAGCAAAAGAGATGCCGGGTTGTCTGTTTCCTTCACCTTTTCGAGGAAATTGTCGCAGTTTACCTCTACTGCGTTTTTCAACAATGTTTTGTTTCTCTTTAGGGTGTCCTTATCCGCGAAATCTACCTCGTTAAAGAGAGTGCCCAGGCTTCCTGCTTGTTCCAGAAAACGCGCCGAGGCAAAGCGGAGTTCCAGGTTGTCTTCGAGCAGGAATTCAAGTGCGCTGTTTCTGTCCTCGGAAGATTCAGGATCAAACTGTTCTATGTGGTGAAGAATTTGCTCCGGGGCAAGATCGGAATAATCAACCTGGTATATCCCTGAAAAGTCGCTGACGATGCGCTTTTTGGCCGCTCGCCGAATTTCGAAAACCGGGTCATTGGTAATAAACTGTATGAGGCGGGTATAGAGAGCATCGGATTCCTCCTCTCCGGAGGGGGTAAACTCCTCGATAAGGGTTTTGCGGATGAGGGTGTGGGGATCATGCCACATGTCCCGGACTGCCCGTTTAGACCGCTCACCGCTGTCGTGGAGGAGAATCTTCACCGCCATGTAGCGGGCCGGCCATTCCGGGTCGCCGGTCATCTCCCTGATTCGGTCGAGGTGTTCTGAGAAAAGGCTGCAAGCCTCCTGCCCGTTAAACGTTTCGCCCTTTCCCGACAGAGCGAGACGGCGGTAGACAAACATGTCCCCGCTCTGATCTATCCACCGGATAAGCTCATCGGCAATCTTTTTGTTATCGAGAGCGGAGATAAAGATGGTAAAGAGTGCTGTGTCGGGACTGTGCGTAAGAAGTAGACGGGCCATCTTTGCTGTGGGTCGCCGGTGCAGCCGCTGCAGAAGCGCCTCTGCCGCCTCGGTGTTTTGGCCGGATTCGCGGATCTGCCGCTTAACCCGCCCTCGCCATACGATGAACCAGACAACCCCTCCGACAACTACAATGATCGCTGCAGTTATACTGATTATCGCTTCAATGGAAAGCTTCCCGATAAAACTAATCATTTCGTCTTTTGACATTTGATTCCTCCGCGGTCCTTAACTGACCTGTTTGAGAACACTGAAGATGTGGATCGGTTTTTCCTTGCCCTTTACCGTAACCGGTTCGAGTTCCTTCAGTTTAAAGCGGTCTCCTATCATATCCCGGGTATGCTCGGTAATGATGACCTCTCCGCTCTTTGCCACACCCTCGAGCCTGGCTGCGACATTTACTGTGTCGCCGATAACCGAGTAGTCCATACGCCGTTCGCTCCCGAGGTTCCCCGCCACCAGGGATCCGGTATGCATGCCGATTCCCACGGATAGATGGGAGGCTTCCCCGACGAAAAAGGTCCTCTTCTTCGAATGGATCAGCTGCTGAAGTTCCACCGCGCATTCCACACCGGCCAGGGCATCTTCTTCCTCGGAATTAAGGGGTACTCCCCACGCAGCCATGATGGCATCCCCGATAAACTTGTCTATATATCCCTTGTGTTTGATTATGATTTCCACCGCCTGGCTGAAATAGGCATTCAATACATCGATAATATATCCGGGTTCCTTGGTTTCGGAAAAGGTGGTGTACCCGCGGATATCGGCAAAGAATATGGTAGCAACCTTCTTGTCTCCGCCCAGTTTGACTAATTCCGGGTTGTCGGTCAACTGCTGGACAAGATCCTCGGAAAGATACCGGCTGAACATGTTCTTTATAACCCGGCGCTCCTCGACTACTGTCTCCATCTCTTTTTGAAGCCTGCGTTCTCTGCTCTGGTCGGTAAACAGAAGGGTGAGCCCCTCCCTTTTTCCGCGTTTCCCCCGTAGTGGAGAGATGTTTAGGGAAAAATCAATTTCTTTTTCTCGTCCGGAGCCGCTTTCCTCCGGGACTTCCGGATCTGTTGATGCTGTTGATGCTGCCTGAGAATCCCCGGCTGCGGTTTTTTCCGATCCGGGCGTTCCCTTGAGGATACCCTCCAGGCCGAGCCGTTCTTTTCCATCTTTCTCCGCGGTACGGACTGCCCGGAGTATCTCTTTTCCAATATGTGCTTTGAAGACCTTGTCGACCGGCTTTCCGTAATCCTCCTCTGAGAGGCCGAGCCGTTCAAGGGCGGCCTTGTTGAAATAGTGTATTGCTCCGTTTTCGTCGGTGGTAATAAGGAAGTTGGTCATGGACGAAAAAATATTTTCCTGGTAGCGCTCGAGGTCTTCGACATACTTTAGCTGCCGCTGAAGCTCCCGGTAGAGATTTGAGTTGTGAAGCATCCCCCCCGCTAGGCTGGTGAGGGAGTTTAGAAACAAAAATCGTCCCATTGTGAAAAAACCCGGCCGGCGCGAGTTGAGATAGAGGATTCCGATCTTTCCGGTGGGGGTAAAGAGGGGTAGAACAATGGCGCTGCGCATCTGCGGGTTGAGAAAGGCCCCCGAGAAGAAGGGGCGGCCGGTATCGTGGAGAATGAGGGTCTGGCCGCAATCCTCTATGAAATCAACCGTTTCTTCGCCGCGCGGCAGCTTTTCAGGAGTATCGAAGCGCCCCCGCTGGTACACCCGCTTGAGGGTATCGCCGGGATTTTGGGCATCCGAATATGCATAGAGAACAGCAATGTCGGAGCGTGAAATATCGGCTGCCTGTTCTACGAGAATAGACACCTGCGAAGTGTACCTGGTTTCCGCCGAAAGCTGCGAACTGGCCCTGACCAGCTCCCCGAATACCTTATTGTCGTTTATGCTTTCTGTTTTCATTATTCCATCTCTACTCTCAATTATTATACTCTCTTCTTAATGAATTGACAAATATACTTTCTGTATATGTGATGAATTTATTAGTAGTAGTACCAGATGGCGTTATATGGACTATTAAACAATCACTTTCTCTATCTCAATCTGAATAATTGTCACTATTGTAGTAGTAAAAAGACTTGTAAAATTTCAAAATTCCGGTTACAATCCTTTTATGGTACAGGTAGCAAGTGAAATAGGCACACTAAAAAAGGTCCTCCTACACAGGCCCGGGGGCGAACTCGAACGGCTCACCCCGAAGTATCTGGAAGAGATGCTCTTCGAAGACATCCCCTGGCTGAAGAAAATTAGGGAGGAACACGATAAATTCGCCGAGACCCTTCGTTCCCGAGGCTGCGAGGTGTATTACTACCAAGACTTGCTTGAGGAGGTCCTTAGGGAAGAGGGGGTACGAAGGCAGCTGATTGACGATGTGATCAATGACTGTCACATCGGGTCCGAATATCTCAAGGACCGAATACGGGGCTTCCTTCTCGATTTGAACGCGCCGAAGACCGCGGAAACGGTCATTGCCGGAGTTGAAAAACGGATTGTTGATAATGCTGCCGGCGGTCCGCCGAAACTCTCAAGCTTTATCCGGGAAGCCTATCCATTCTACATTAATCCGCTAACCAACCTCTATTTTACCAGAGACCCGGGAGCGGTTATCGGAAGCGGCCTATCGGTAAACGCCATGAAGGCGCCGGCAAGAAGGCGGGAATCCACCATCCTTCGTTACATTCGGGACCGGCACTCCCTCTTCTCTCGGGAAAGTTCCGACGGTCAGGTACCCCTATGGTACAAGCCGGAGGACATCGACAGTATCGAAGGCGGCGACATTCTCGTTCTTTCTTCCGAAACGGTGGCCGTCGGCTGCAGCGCCCGGACCAGTACGGAGGGAATCGAGCGGCTTGCCGAACGGCTTTTTACCGGGGATTCCGCGGTCCGGGAAGTGATAGTAATCCAGATCCCCTTTACCCGGGCCTATATGCATCTGGATACGGTATTTACCATGGTCGACCGGGATGCCTTCAGCATATATCCGGGGATAATAGAGAAGATGGTACTATACAGGTTGACTCCCGGAAATAACGGCAGCCTGCGTATACAGTCCCTGGACAGTCTTATAGATACCATGAAATCTTCCTTGAAATTAAAGGCTGTACGGTTGATTGAGAGCGGAGGAGGCGACGACATGACCGCCGCCCGGGAACAGTGGAACGACAGTACCAATACCTTGGCCTTAGCCCCGGGGGTGGTGGTAACCTACGACCGTACTATTGCATCTAACAATACGCTTCGTGAAAACGGTATCGAGGTCGTGGAAATAGAGGGATCGGAACTGGTACGGGGCCGCGGAGGCCCCCGCTGCATGAGCATGCCCCTTAAGAGAGCCCCGGTAGAACAGGAAAACTCAGAGGCGCCTTAGGCCCAGGGGTTAGAAAAAATCTATTTCGTCATATCGGTGACAGGCGGTGAAATCTCCGGAACCGACATCTTCGAAGGGGGGTAACTCTTCCATGCAGATATCGGCTGCGAAGGGGCACCTGGTGTGAAACCTGCATCCGGGGGGTAAAATTTGTTGCTACTCTGGAAGTAATAAATAGGGGTATCCAACAAAACAGCAGGATAATGAAGGATATTAGAACAGGAAGAAAAAATATGGTAGGTTTCATCAATGAAAAAGAGCTCCAATAACAGAATTGAAAAAGATGGTCTGTCAAAGACTATAGAAGACCTCATGCAGGCCGGGTTCACCGAATACGAAGCCCGGGTCTACCTTTCGCTTTTGGCCGGCCATCCGTCCTCCGCTTACAGCATTTCTCAGCATTCCGGGGTGCCCCATTCCCGGGTGTACGACATAAGCAGGCGTTTAATAGCCAAAGGATATGCCGTTTCCACCGGGACCAATCCGGAACTATTTTCTCCCCTCTCGCCGGATGAGCTGATAGATAAAATCAACCGGGACCACGCAAAGCTCACAAAGAATCTTGAACAGCAGTTAAAGCATGTCGATTTTTCTCCCGACTTCGATCCGGTATGGAACAGTAACTCCTGGGAAGAATGCATGGAGAAAGTAGGGGAGATCATAAAAGGAGCGCAAAAAAAGATCTATATTGGCATTTGGCTTGAAGATTTTTTTCTGGTGAAAGAAGACCTACGCCGTGCCCACGACCGGGGGGTAGACGTGTTTATGCTTATTTACGGGAAAACCGACATTGATTTCGGCAACTATTTTTTCCACGAACGGGACCATATCGTTGGTATGAAAAATGTGGGGCGTACCATCGACTGTTCCGCCGATTCCTCCGTCTGTATTACCGGTGATCTTCACGACGGAGGGGAAGCAAAGGTAGTCTGGACTAGGAATTACGGCTTGGTGTTTTCCATTGAGAACTATCTAATCCACGACCTTTTTATCCACGATATAACCCTCCGCTTTGAAAAAGAGATGGACGAGGCGTTCGGACATAATCTTATAAAGCTTCGCGAGAAATTCCACCACATGAAATAGTTTGATATTAATATTCTCTGAGTAGAATTCCGACTGACCAATTCGTAGCGGCATGGCGGAAATGCTCTTAAGGAAAAAGGGCGTGGAGATCAGTGGAGTCTGCGACATGCATCCGGACCGGGTGGGAAAAAGCTTGTTTTCGGTTCTCCGGTTCGAGAGTGGTGGAGGCTTTCGCCAGTCGGGGCATCGAACAGCCGAAGATTGCGGAGGAGATCCGGTTGACCGAAGAGCGCTGTACAGCAACGATAGAAGAGATGCTATTTATTAAGTTCGAAGTTTAGCTGTTTACCCTCTTGTGCAGCTTTTTTATCCAAATTGGTGCCGATACCTAATCCCAGGGGTACACCTATGGCAATTCCCGCACCAATAAATGCCATGTTTTCCATGACTAGACCGAGTACTGTTCCCATGGGAATACCGAAGACAGCCATTCCCAGGCCCATCCACATATTTCGGTAATAGTTTTGGGGAACAATCTGCATTCTTTGATGCAGTATATATAAGATGGATTGCTGAGTCCTTTTTAATTGCTTGGTGTATTCTTTTTCATCGCCCCGAAAGCTGTTCATCTCATCAATTTTTTTATTGGTATCCGTAATAACCTCTTCGTTAAGAGTGCGATCGCGCAATTCATCGAGCAGGGACTGCAGGTCTTTATAGGCCTTATAGATCATTGGGCCTTGTTCGAAAATATCTTGTTGTTTTAGTTCTTGGATTTCCATAGCATCCTTTTTACGATATCATAGAAAGAGAGAAGTGGAAATAGGAAATAGGAACGTCCAGCAATTCTTCAAACTCTACGCCCTGGATACAACCCTCGAGCTGGATCAGAGGGCTGACAAAAAAGAGCTCGTTAACGCAATGGAAGGGCACATACTTGCCGAAAGCCGGCTAATGGATACTTCAGCCGCTGATTGAAGGTTCCCCGCTGATGTTTGTACACTGATGAGTGCGGGCCCCGGCCTAAGGTGTAACGATCTAATTTATACGTAACTTTTTTAGAAAAGGTTACGTATAGATGGGCCACATTTTCACGTCTACGCTTCCCATCTGCGGAAAACCGCGGCCGCCCCGGCCGCTGCTGCGATAACGCAGATAACTCCTCCAGCGTAGGGGTGCCAATCCGGGAAGGGAGCGCCGAACTGGGGATAGAATTCATACGAAAAGGAAAAGAATACAAAGGGTTTACACTGTATTATGATCCGGCAAGGAGAATCTCCGAGTTCACGTATGTGCGTATTAATTCCTTGCTCCAATCGTATTTTACCGGTTTCGAGCCCCGCGAAGACGCACTGTCGATTCAAAGCATACCGATTCGAAGCGAACAGAAAAACAGATCCCTTTTCACTCTGTCGATCATTCTTCCAGTCTTCCTCATGGTGTTCTCCGCTTCCACAGCCATGTCGAGCGTGATCGATATGAGTGCCGGAGAGAAGGAACGTTCAACAATAGAGCCGCTTTTAAGCTCCAATATTTCCCGAACTGTTATCAACCGAAGCTGAAAGAAAGGGAATCCGGAATCCTCAGCTATGCGATGACCTATACATTATCTCCGGAGAATTCGGATCCTAATCGTTTTTTGGTCATCTGGATGAAATTCCCTTGGTATTCTCTCCGGCTCTCTGCCATCTTGGTCCGCCAGAGAGCTTCTATCGCGTCCATCCTGGCATACCAGCCTTTTTCACTGTCATTTTCTTTCTTCTGGCTCTCATTTCTTTTCATACTAATAATATTATATTCTACCCAATTTATTCCGTCTGTTCGCTTCCACACATAATAGAAATACCTATTCAAAAAAATCACGGTAATACATCGTGTCTTCTTTCTTCAGCTTCTGTTAATAACGCTTTTTTAAAAATAAATACTCTCTTCATCTCTTTTACTCCCTGAATCAAGATCATCTAAAGTTACCATACGCGGACATATCACCGTGCGGACCGGCCGGGTCTCGAGGATAGGGTGTGTGAGTGCTACGAGGTTGTCAGAGCC
>CAYXSD010000101.1:1594-11104 GCA_964466335.1 uncultured Spirochaetales bacterium | reverse complement strand
AAATAAGTACAATCAATTGAGATACAACCAGTAACCTGATTCGGTACATGGTATTGTTTGAGGACTACATTCTTCTGTCGGAAAGGGGCTGTAAAACCTGGTTCACGGGCTATATGCTTGGCAAGGATTTCACGAGAGTTCTCATCGAGAAACCGCACACTGTTGTCAATCCCGCTTCTCTATTTATTTTTAATAAAGAAAATAAGTGCATATAAAAGACTGTGGTTTCTGGGTAGAAATCTCTTTCTGTTATCAAAAAAGCGTGCTATTTTTTTACTGTTAATACCCTTAGCTCTTAATTTGGGTATATTTTTAAAAAGATGCATTCACTACAACCGAACTGCGGGACTCTTTGCAATGGAGCTGGATCAGCTGTCGTTCGGAGAGTGCCGACATACCAAGTCATTCAACTCGAGTTCTCTGAGTTTATCATCTGTGGGAGCTCCTGTAACTGGATTCCACCCTCTGGCTTGATAGTATTCGTTAAGCATCGACGCATAATCATGTATTGAACATGCCTTTTCGTGTTGGTATTTCCCAAAGCTCGGAACGGCCATAACTCTCTCCGGGAGTGTATCGTCTTCGATGGTCATCCCCTCTCGTAGATTGAATATTCTCTGCAAATTGATAACCCGCTCGCTTATGTGTAGGAGATCTTCTCCGTTACCCTTCCAGCCGGTAAGTGCTGAAAGAATTTCTGCCCATCGTTCTACTGTTACACCGGCATACATAAAAAATTTACAAGTGCCAAGTATGTCCGGTAACATCAAACCATCTTGTAAAATCTTTACGTTTCGTCCTTTCCCCTTTTCATCCCATCTGTCGACAGTTTCAGGAGCATCTAATCCGTATCTGCATAACCCCCAATCCATTTTTCCGCTGTCCCATGCCATTGCCTCAACGGGTTGAATATGACACATTCCCCTGTTTCCGGTACCGTAGCTTACAGCAAGGGCTTTCCCTGATCGTGGATCATGGGCCGCACCTTCGAGTCCTTTCACATGGATTGCAAACGTTGCTGAGCCGCCTCCTAACTCCTCAGCAGCAGCTCTGACCCCATTAGCGAGCAGGTTTCCGATCCCTTCACGATGAGCGATCATTTTCACCATCTTTGGAAGTACGGATGAATTACCCCAGGACAAATCCATCCCTGCTATTTGGTGTTCGGATAACAGACCTTTTTCATAACACTCCATTGCAAAAGCAATAGCGCTACCAGTTGATATAGTATCGAGTCCTAAATCATTACATAAATAAGAACAGTGGACCGCGGCATCAACATCCTCATTCAAAACGTAAGCTGTGAAACATGATATGGATTCGTATTCCGCACCTCCGTGCACGGGAGTCATATAGGGACCATTTTCAACTTTTGCCTTTCTTCCACAGGATAGGGGACATCCACGGTAACAACCGTAGCTCTTTATAAAATTATGTTCCTGGAAATAGTCGAACAGTTCGGTCCCTTTCCCCCAGGAGTTGGACTGCCAATTCTTAGTAGGCAAGTCTCCAGCATTATCGTTCGCCGGCAGATCCCCTATGGTACCGAAATTGCGAAATCCACTGGACATAGGATTTTCTTTAATCTCTCTAAACGTTTCTCGTAAAAGTCCTTTTAATCGTTGCGGGTTCGATTCTTTCACATCATTATTACCATTACCGCTTACAACAATTGCAATAAGGTTCTTTGAACCCATCACTGCTCCCGCACCACATCTGCCGGCAGCACGGTCTCCGGACATCACAGTTGCATAGCGGACCTGGTTTTCTCCTCCCGGACCAATGCAGAACAAGTTAAATCGTTCTTCTTGCAATTCGTCTCCGATAAGAATTTTTTTTTCCGAAACAGTTTTTCCTACCAATGCAGAAGCTGATCTGAATCGAAGAGTTCCGTCGTGTATATATAAATAGACTGGTTCCGGCGATCTACCTTCGATTATTATGTGATCGAACCCGGATTTTTTTAAAGTAGGACCGAAATCGCCTCCGCAACGGGATTCTCCCCACAGGTTTGTCAGAGGAGACTTAAAGCAGAGTGAGGTGCTTCCTCCTCCCGGGATTTTATGTAAAGTGAGAGGGCCTGTAGCGATTACTAACATATTTTCCGGACTTAACGGATCAACACCAATCGGTAATTCTTCGAACAAGATACAAATCCCATAGCCGACACCTCCGAGATAGTTAGCAAATAACTCCTTCCGTACTTCTTCGATTTTGCTTTCATGTGTATCTAGAAAGACACGAAGTTGTGTGCCTGTGCTCATTAAATGACTCCTTTTCAGTTTTGTGAAGATTTATCCGCCCAGAGCGGCTATATAATGATGTTTGTAATTAAAAAAATCCCGAAGCATACCATGGCGGTGAAGAATAACAGTCATGTTGTTGTCTTACTGCTTGCAAGTGAAGCTACCGCGGCAGCACCTACCTCTGCACATGTATGGTCCTGTTCAACTGTTCCTCCGCTTGCTCCCACTGCACCGATCAATTTTTCGTTTTTCCATACAGGTACACCGCCTGGAAATATCACCATTCTTCCTCCGAGATTACTGTGGAGGCCGTAGAGAGGTCCCCCGGGGTTACACTGAGAAGCCAATTCTTTAGTGCTTAGTCGATTTACAAGGGCAGTAAATGCTTTATCCTCGGCTAGAGTTACCGCAACTAGTTCCGAGTTATCCATCCTGATAAAGGCCGCGAGGATACCGCTTTCATCGACCACTGCAATTGCTATGGATATATCCATTTCGCGGGCTTTTTCCCTTGAAGCTTTTATTGCTTCTTCTGCTTCGTGTAAAAACATGTAGGTTCTCCTCTTTTAATTTTATTGACTCACTTCGGAAACATCTTTATACCATTTTACTCTATCTCCGATCTTATTTCTGAACTTCCAGGAAAGTCCCTTCGGTTCTTTTTCAATGATATTCAAAAGATGATTAATTCTCTCTGATATTATCATTCCGTCTCCATTGGGAATCCAGGAGTAGGAACTTGACAGATTCATAACTTTTTTTAGATTCATGGTGCATGTGCGCCACATACCCCAATCTCTTGCGCATATTGCGGCTATATGTCTAGAGTTTATTGTTTCATTATCATTCTCGCCTATGGGATGTTCACGTAACAGCATCAAGGTATCGATAATATCTTTTTCGTTTATTTCAACAATTTGCATTTTTTCGAGTAATAGCTCAGCCAATGGTAGTGTGGGAGTGTCCAGTTCAAGTCGGTCTTTCCACAGGATGGGATGACAAAAATCAAGTTTATCAAAAAAAATATCCACATGAAGACCACTGTGCGGATGATCTAACACTAGTCGGCTTCGAGCGTAAACGACTGCAGTTTCTCTATTCTCTTCAAATTGCAATGACTCAAAGAGATGACGTATGTGATCGCTTTCCTTGTAATAGGCTGCAAAATCCAGATCGGTGAATCTCCTGTTGGCCTGTTGCTGGAATGAACCATACACTGGACAGTGAATGAAAAAAGCAACTGATCCCAACAGACGGAGTATTACACCCTGTTTTTGTGCTTCTCCAACAATTTTATCCGCATAGGCTAAATATTCTTGATCATCCATTTCTTCCTGCTCCCTTATCATTATTTCCTTATCCTTGTGTAGGCTGGAAGCCACGAATCCCATTTTTGTCCAGAAATATGAGATAACCGGCCAAAATCCCTGATGTATAATTACTACCGGGGTTCAAACAAAGAGTACGTCCAATTTTCGCTGAGCCTTTTCCTTCGTGAATATGTCCGTGTAAACCGAGAAGAGGTTGATATTTTTCGATTATTTTCCGGACACCTTTACTTCCTACCGGAACATAAGTGCGACCTCCATCCACCGGAACAAGGTTCTCATCGAGAAGAGGTGCTTCATCGAGTTTGGTATTGTAGGGTACCGCATGGATGTTAAAGATCGCGTTTTCTATGTTGTTTATTTTTGATATCTGTTGTTCCAGAACCTTGAAAAGTTCATCCTCATCCAGTTCTCGATGCGTATTCCAGGGGGTGCGATTGGTGTAGCCCTCATTGATCATTTCATGATGATCGTCTATCTGTACTATTTGACGTTCCGCCATAAGGACCACCGGTGATTGCCGAAACATTTCGTCAATGAAGAGAGGGTCGTCGTTGCCGGCCGTAACAATAATCTTTCTGCCGGTTCCATTCAGCTTATCTTCAGCGAACTGCAGCCAACGGTTCAGTGTTTCCACCATTAGTTCTTTAAAAATATCATCGCGAAGTTTTTCCGAAACTGTAAACTCTTCCATTTCATCGGGTTTTATCCGGTAAGGATAGAATCCGGTTGAGCGGGTTCGTGATTCAAGCTTCTCCAGTTCCTCAGTGGTTTCAACCTCTACTTCTTCACCTAAAAAATTTGTCTTCCAATGTCCTGGTTTATACTCGAGAAGAGTCTGGATTCCTTTTCCTGTTATATCTCCCCCAAGTATCATGATCTCTACCTCATAAAAGGCACCCGAGTTGACAAGTTTTTTCCAGCATTTTTCAGAACCATGAATATCAGTTCCAAAGTAGATCTTTGTTGGTTTGTCATTTTTCACAAACACTTTTGGTCCTCCTCCAACTAAAGTATTAAAAAGTCTCCGGACGTGCGTTGGACATCACGTCCGGAGAAAAAAGGGATGTGGCCTTAATCCGAGGGTATTTCGCGGTATGTAAGGTCAGTATTAATACCCTGCTTTTTACGATAAGCCCGATAGCCAAGGTATATAACAGCGCTGACGGCAACCGCACCGAGGATATACACAGCAGAAAGCGGATCGTTGGTTCCGTATCGACTATCGGAAATGTAAAGATAGAACATGACTGCGAAATATGCGATTCCGAGGGACCCGGCTATAGTAATCAACGGGATTCCAAATAATTTATATTTAGAGATGGGAGAATCCTCGTATATCTTTTTGGTCCGTTTCATGAAGGGGAACAATGTTCCTACAACCGTACTTGCGCAAAAAGTAATGGAGGTCATAAACGGCATGTTCAGAGTTAACTTTGCGAAACCGGTGAAGAAATAAAGATAGCCCATGATGATCATACCAACATAGCAAATACTAATGGCAATAATAGGAGCTCCCCATTTTCGTGATACTTTAGCGATGAATCCCGGCAACATACGATCATAAGACATGGCAAACATTACCCGTGTGGACATGACCATATTATTTGTAGGCCAAATCCAGAACCATGCGTTTAACCCGATTGCTATCCATAGCCATATGAAAGGACTTTTACTCAATGACATCAAAAAGACACCGTAATATGGTCCTACCGGAAGGTCACCGACTCTTCCCGTAGCCCAGAGAAAGTTTGCGGATGTGAAGAATTGATTGCCGATCCGGGAGATTAGGAGCCACACAAAACCGGCACATACGATCATGGAGAAAATGTTTCCTCCCCAGAAAATCTTTATGGAATTCTTAAACTGGTTTACTCCGCCAATCTCACCGACAAGAGTTCCCGTCCAGGCAACATACATAAAAGTATAGGCCAATACTGGCCCGATAAGAAAACTTGAACCAAAGGTGGTTTTGGATAGTGGAACAGCCTGATATCCTTCCGCTGCCGCCATAGAGAGGATCTTCTCATAGGCGGCACCTTCACCCCAATTGAGTGTATCCTGCATAAAACTATTGAAGGCCTGCTGAAAGCCTGCGGAGGTACTGGCAATCAGCATAATAATCCACGTTGCAATGGCCACACAGCCGATCCAGAAACACCATCGTTGTATTTTTGCGTACACCTTCATCCCAAGTACCATGATTCCGAAGGCAAAGGTGATATAAAACATGTAAAACCACCAGGTGCCGATAGTTGTGCTCAACCAAGAAGCAAAGGTAGTGAAGGCGGGAATGTTGAAGATGTTCCCCAAACTGATGAAAAGAGTGGAACCGACCATACTAGATCCCGGTGCTACATTGGATGCCATGTAGAACCAAGGACCAAAAAGAAGCGGTGTGAATACCAGAATATATCCCCAGAAACCTCCCAGTCCGCGGCTCTGCCACACGTAGTCTCCTCCAGCTCTTGGCATAAGCGAGGTAAGCATGGCGTAAACTGCGAATGTAGGGAGAAATGCCAGACACACCATTACTATTCCGAGTGGAATATTGGCATCATTCCATGCAAATGAGAGAGAATAGGTCAAGGCTGCCGCAACAACGATAGAGTTTGCATAAACTCCGTAAACAAATCCGTCGAACAGAGAAAAAGCTCTTACCAAACCGGAAGACTTGCGTAAAAACAAGCCCGAACTACTCCCATTTTGGGAAGCAGCATTTTTACTTTCGTTCATTATATGCCCCCTTGGTATAGGTATTACTTCATCCCGCAAGTGGTTTTGATGAAGTTATCACTTAAACCCTTCTGCAGCAGGGTTCAATAGCCTCTTTTTAATTATCTTTATAATATGGGAAAGCATTTTATTCTTACTATAGGGCATACTCACGGATATGAAAAAAAAATCATTTTTTTTTATATTATTTATTCGTTGCAGCAGCGGATAAACTGATGTATCATTATAAGTACTGTGATATCTGTTTTAGTGTTAGATGATCAATTGATTCAGCGAAAGGGTATAATCGATGTTGTTTCTGAGACCGGTACTATGGTTGTAGACGGTAGTACCGGATCTGCTCGAGAGGCTAAGAATATTATACGATCATCCCACATCAATTTTGCGCTTATTGATTTGGTTTTAGGGGATGAGGATAATGGTATTGTCGTCGGACAAGAAATCCGCGAGATACAGCCCCATATAAAGGTAGTCATTTACACGCGAGAGACCAGCATGGTATTAGCTGCTGAGATATTTCAACAAACCGGAAACAGTGGTGAGCCAGGCCTACAAGGATACATTCTTACCCGTAATATTTCGAGCAGTCGCTATCTCAAGCATGTGTATGAGCAAATACTTCATAACGGGTATTTTATAGACCCGGATGTGCTCCAATGTAATTATCGATTGCGGGAAATCGAACCTTTGACGGATAGAGAACGTGAATGCGCGGGTTTTGTGGCTAAAGGATACAGTAATCAAGAGATAGCCGAAGAGATGCAAGTCTCCTTAAGAAGAATTGAAAATATTATGAGTTCTCTCTATCTTAAATTTCATATCGAAGGGAATCCGGGGGACCCGGGCAGACGAGTTTTATTAGCGGAGTGTATAAAATCACTGTGCGTATACGGTTAAAGGAATCGTCACTGTAAGAACGGCACCCTTCCCATGTGAACTGATCACGGTAAACGAACCTCCTATCTGATGGGCACGAATCCGAATATCATGAAAAAAATAATGACCGCTTCTGATGGAGCGTTCGATATGAGAGAGTGCAAATCCTTTGCCGTTATCGCTTACGGTAAGAGACAAGGAATCGTTGTTTCGATGTGCAATAACGTTTACCTGATCGGCATTAGAGTGGCGATAAGCATTACCGACAGCTCCCCTCACAAAACGGTAGAGAAGTACAATACTTCCAGGTGGAAGAGGAGATACGGTTTTCATTTCTGAGAGTTCTATAGATGTGTTGATGTCGCTGCTGGTTGGATAGATATGAGGCAGTTCTTCGACTATCAGTTTTTTTAATTCGATTTCAATCTGTTTCAAAATGGGTACGGAAAGATCGTAACGCAAACGTCTGATCTTCTGGTCCATGGTTACAGCCAGGTTGAGAATGGTTGATTGTCCTTTCTTTCGTCCGTATAGCACCAGCTCATCGACAATTCCAAGTATTTCATCATGAATATAGGTTGTAAGAGCAAACCGTGAGTTGTCCTCATATTCTATGATACGGCGATTGGCCAGTTCCAGGTCATGTTTTGTTTTTTTGAGTTGTCTATAGGCATCGGTGAGTTCTTTTACCCGGTTTTCCAAACTGGTGGTTATTTTTTCCAGTTCGAGTGATGAGTTTGAAATGTTGCTTTTCATCCGACGAAGTGCCCGAGCGAGGACGGCGATTTCGTTTTCAGCTCGCGGGTTCCCGATATAATTATCCATATCTCCGGCTCCGATCTTGTCGGCAATAATGGAAAATCTTTTTATTGGATGTAAAATAAAACGCTGAATAATAAACCAAAGAGAGAAGGATAAGCCGAGTGCCAGAAGCAAGGTCAGAGAAATCAGATACCCTGACCCTAGCCTAGATGCAATAGCAGTAATAATGGTAATAGTGACGGTGCTCACTGAAAGACCGATTAATTGCTTCATTCCCAGCGAACTCTGCTGAGAGGCAGGTACTATTATCTGTGCTTGTTTTTGTATGGCCGGTGATATCACAAACCCCAGATCTTTAGCTGCTTGAAGGTTGAGGCCTAATTTTTTTTCGGCAGGCTCCAGTGGAGGTATGTCGGCGGGGGATATTCCCTCCAGGATCTTCTTCAGGATTATCGCAGCTTGCTTTCCCACACCGGATATTTCAAGGGCAAAAAGAGCATTACACCGTTGAAGTTCATCGAGATTGCTCCCTATGTAGGGAATATATTTTTCAAACGCTACCGCACCAAACAACCCGGAAAGGGGGGCAATAGTGGGGTCGGACAAGCGCAGGAGAGCATGAGTGTCTCTTAAGGTTATTTCGCCAAGGATTTCCTTGGCCTCCACCGCGTTCTGTACGGGATGTAAATGGGAATCAATGTGCATTCGTCTTGCTGCTTTTCGCAGATATTTCATTTCTAATTTGGATACTTCTATTTCAGGATTGTAGAAAGCATGAATGGTAGTGGGTGCAGGGACGACTTCGGTAGCAAGTGAAAGTCTCTCTTCTACCACATCCAAGCAAATATCCCGCACTCCTGTAATGTTTCTATAATTTTTACTGTTTGAACTACTACTTCCATTTACCAGCGGATAAACGGTATGGGTGAAAACAATCGGTACATCGGTGTGAGAACATATCTCAATAGCAATGTCCAGTGCCGGCGCCGTCATAGCGACAATCATATCAACCTCTTCATCTACAAAACGCTCTATTGCCTGCCTGCAGCGATTATGGTCGTTATAACAACGGCAGAGCCAGAGAAGCAGAGCGGTTTCCTCATAGTAATAATCACCTATATGAGCAGTCTCGACATTATATCCCATCTGTTCGACATGTACCGGATACCCCATATACCGGAGGGATTGTTCCATTTGAGTAACTTCCGGAAGAAGTGGTTCGGAAAATGCTGCAATACCGATTATTCTCATTTGTTATTCCATATGAAAGACTATAAGCAGTATATCATGTATTGGTGGTTTTTTTTAAAAAAAACTGATAAGTGAGACATGTTAAAATTTCGGTGCTCAAGATGGAAAAACCGACAAAGTTTTCCCATCTTTTTCTATAATCGTTGAAGAAATCAATGGCGCCCTCTCTCTCTGCTTTTCTCGCTTTTGTTAAAAATTGAATGGCAATGCAGGCTGGATTTGCCCTTCTTCGCTTCGAAAAAAGCCATATACAGCTCAAGCGAATACAACTCTCCAGCCGACATCGGAAGCCGTTCAAAATTTTGAGGCTC
>CAYXSD010000101.1:0-1494 GCA_964466335.1 uncultured Spirochaetales bacterium | reverse complement strand
GCGCCTTTTTGTAGAGCGATTGATCAATAATGTGCGTATTTGCATACTCAGAAAGCCTGCGGGAAAACGTTGCCGGACTCGGCACGGTGGTAAACCCGCATATTCTCCTCAGTAGACTATCACTTCGTAAGCGCTGCAGGAGAGCGGAAATTGCATTGATTCCCAGTAACGCCTTCGCCGGAAAGGCCCTGATAATCGGCATATCCTAGTGGGGCTTGCGGCCTCTGCCTTTGTAACTTCTTTCAAATTGAGAAATATGTTTTTCTGTCATAAGCACATACGTAACATCGCAAGGAATGCACGATGCTCTTCGATCAGGTATTCTTCAAATACTTCCTGAATTTTAAAGCTAATGTGAAAAAGGTTCCGTGATAAGCTTGAGGATTTCTGTTATACTCTTAAATGAAACAATTCAGGAGCAAGATCTTCCAAGGTGTCTTTAAAAGCATATTCGTTTGCCAATAAATTTCTATTTTGCGAATGTAACACCACCAGTTGAGCGCAAATATAGAAACTCCATATACGGCAGTTTACCTATCCTTTTCCCATCGATACTTTTCATTATTTGCGTCAGTGCCATCGATCTACCGATTAAGCTCACTTCTCCAACACGATCTAAAAGAAAACCGTCAGGAGATGTAAGAAAAGAAAACCCCGTTCCAGGACGGAAATACCACAATGTAGCGCCTTCCGGTAAAGCACCAATCGGCTGGATCACCACGAATCCCGTTAACGTGAAAAACAATACAATAATGACTGCTATAATAATAAATAGCCACAACCAACCATGTTTTTTCTTGTTTCCCATGAACGTCTCCTCCTTAATAATTGGAACTACTTATTGCAAAGAGATTGTAGCTCGTATATTCAGCGGGTTTAATATCGGTATACATCTCAAAAGAGCATTGATCGCCTCCCGGGACTGTCGAAGGAGAAGGGTACGTATCATCATTGTATTCAACATTACCGTCGGAATCATAGAATACGGCAATCGCTTCACAGTACTCTAGGGAAGAAGAACCGCTGTTTTTTATCTCACCGATGAGTTTTGTACATCCTTCAAAATCAGTGGTCTCCGTAACGTTTATCACACTAAGGTTTTTTTCCGGATTGTCGGAAGAGGTCCTCGACCACTCAACCTTCAATTTCACTGAATCGACTGAGCTTCTCGGCACATCGGTCCATATTTTAAACGGGTATGCTTTCGATTTCGGGATTGTACTGGGGTTTGTATAGGAAAAATCACTTCCGATAACACCGCCACTGTCATTATAGAGCGTAAGGGTTACTTTAACGTACTCGGCACCGGAAGAATCGTCATTTTCCACTTCGCCGAAAACAATCGCATCCCCGGAACTGTCTTCTCGGATTGTATACGATGATATCGTTAGATCAGGAGGAGGCTCTTCTTCCTCATCTTCGCCTTCAGTGTACTCGTCCGAATCATTATTCAGTGGATCCACGGTGCAGGCAGCAGTAAAAAGAAGGAAAAAG
>CAYXSD010000100.1:6591-11315 GCA_964466335.1 uncultured Spirochaetales bacterium | reverse complement strand
CATTAATTTTTAATAAGCCTTTTGTTGCTGTGGTAGGAGTAGTAGCCAAAGAAGCGGTGGAACCTGGAGGGGAATGCGCGGGTATAGGGCTGGTAAAAAGAAGGTCCTTCGCTTTTATTTTTTTTCCTGAGGGCTTTTTGCGGGGGAGCGGTTTTTATTACCGTAAAGAAGAGGAGCGTTTTTATTACTCCCAGTGAGGGATAGACGATCCGCATAGCCGTGCTTTTCGCGAGGAATATAGCGGCAAGAAGAAGCATTGTCCAGGCGAAGGCGAGAATGCCTAATTTTAAAGAAAGGGTCATTCCTTCCCGGTTAATAATCCGTTTATACGATTCTCCGGTGAGTTTGCTTGTCCGAATCCAGTTGTGGAGTTTTCTGCTGGACTTCCCGAAGAAGAGTCCGGCTATTAGAAGGAAGGGAGCGGTGGGAAGTACGGGCAGAACTATCCCGATGATACCGATCCCAAGGAAGAACCCACCCGCTCCAATAAAGGCCAGGCGGGCAAGGTGGCCGGCTCTCATTTGGTCGTCTTCTTTGGCATCTGTTTGAATATCATCTCCGGCATTCTTGGTGTAGATATCATTCATATCTGTTCCCTCATGTTTTCATCCTCCACCAGCGTGACGCACCCTTCCTTGACCCTGTAGAGGGTGTCTACCCAATAAACTGTCGATGGTCGATGGGAGATGATAATTACAGTTTTATTTTTGAAAGCCCCTTTAAGGGTCTCGATTATTTTTCTCTCGTTTATGGAATCCAGATTACTGGTGGGCTCATCCATAATAATGACCTCTGCACGGTGAAGAAGGGCACGGGCGATGGAGATTCGTTGACGCTCTCCGGCGGAGAACCGCTGTCCGATCTCCCCGGCTGATGTGTCAAGACCTTCAGGAAGGGAAAGGAGAAACGAATCAAGACCCGCCCTCTCTAAAGCCTCTTCAATTTCCTTGTCCGAGGCATCGGGATGAGCAAGCAGAAGGTTTTGCCGTATAGAAGAATTGAAGATGTAGGTGCCCTGCAGGACTGCCGTACTATGGGAGTGGACCTCTGTAAGGTGCATCTGCTTCAGGTCCATTCCATTAATGCATACTGTCCCCGATGTTGGATCGTAAAACCGCAGAAAAAGCCGGGCAATGGTGCTCTTCCCCGCGCCGCTTTCCCCGATTATGCCGACCTTCTCTCCCCGGCTTATAGTGAGATTTGCTTGTGAAAGGGCCGGTTGAGTGGACCCGGGATAGGAAAAGGAAACTTCCCGCAATCTGACCGCCTCGTCCGCCCGGGGTTTTTCGAGAAAGCTCCCCGGCGGGGGAGAATGAGAGACCGGGTCCTCCACCAGGGGAGGGGTGTCCATGAGTCGGAATATTCTCTCCGCCGCGGGGAACACCTGGACCAAATCGGAGGAGAGGGCGGACAGGGCGGCTAATGGGCCGAACCCGGAAAGCGTGATAATGACGGAAGTAAGGTAGGCATGTGGCGCGAGAAGCCCTTGTCCTGTCCTCACCGCGCCGGCAGCCATTACCGCGGCGGCGGCCCCCAGGACCAGGAGTTCTGTTGTTCCCGATAGAAGTCCCCGTCGGGCGGATAGGGTCTTAAAAGAGTGGTTTAACTTCTTACTTTTTTCTTCCATCATTTTCCTCTGGTTTTTCATACGGTTAAAGAGAAGAAGTTCCCGTAACCCCTGAATAGAGTCGATGACAAAGGAGTTTGTTTTTCCCATGTCCTCCCTGTACTCTTTCCCTGTTGTCTTGTCCAATCGGGACCAGATAATGGGGAGAGCAACTCCAACGGCCAGGTAAAAGGGAAGGAGGATAAAGGCAAAACCCGTCCAAAAACTGCCGACAACCAAAAGGAGAGTGGTGTTTACAATAAATGCAATGGTAACGGGAGCAACAGTGTGAGCAAAGAAAACTTCTATGTACTCTGTGTCGCCCATCATAGAGCTGACAATATCACCGGAGCGGCGGTCTATAAGGGCCGCCGGGGCAAGCTTTTTAAGGGTTTTATAGAGGTTATTCCGGAGTATGGCTAAAAGACGAAAGGCCACCGCGTGTCCCATATACTGTTCCAGAAAACGAAAGGGCCCCCGGAGGACCCCGGAGAGTAGAAGAAGGCCGGCCGCCGTTATGGTAAATTCCGTACCGCTGCCGAAGGTGTTGATAAGGTAGGTCCCGCCAAAGACCATCAACCCCACTGCCGCGAGGTTCCCGGCAACACCAAAGAGAACTGAAACTACCATATACGGAAGAAGGGGAGAAACCAATCGGAGCAGACGAAAAGTTGTAGGAAGTGTTCGCTTCTCTTTCACGCGTCCTCCTTCTGTCTTATCCCCATAGTACCGCCCTCCCCGTTTGAAAGGCCATCTGCTCAGCGAAAAGACGATTATATGCCCCGGAATGGGCGGAGAGGGTTTTGTGGTGACCATCCTGGACGAGTCTTCCCTTATCCAATACTAAAACCCGGTCAGCTCTTTGTACTGTCTCCAGACGATGAGATATAATTAGGGTAGTGCGCTTCTCGGCAATTTTCTGAATTGCCTCCCATATGAGTGTCTCGTTTTCCACATCCACATTCGAAGTGGCCTCATCAAATACAAAAAAGTCCCCGCCTTTGAGGAGGGCCCGAGCTATAGCTAACCGTTGTTTTTGACCCCCTGAAAGTTTCCCCCCTCTCTCACCCACAGGAGAATCCAATCCATCGGGAAGCGATCTGATAAAATAGAGAAGCCCTGCGGTTTCCAGTGCGCGCATTATTATTTCCTCTCCTGCACCCGGCGAGGCTAATAGAAGGTTTTCCCTAAAACTCCCCTCGAAGATATGGGAATCGTGAAACACAAAGGAAACGATGTTACGCGCTTCCTCGTCGGTTAGGTCCTTCATGTCTCGTCCGTTCAGGAGTATCCTTCCTTCCCGGGGAAGATAGAAGCGGGCTATGCAGTAGGCGAGAGTACTTTTACCGGACCCTGAGCCGCCCACCAGAGCGACCGTCTCCCCCTCTGCAATGGAGAAAGAGATGTCCCTTAGGACGGGATTTCTCCGGTCATATCCGAAGGTGACTCCTTCGAAGACCAATTTTTTGTCGGTATAATCCTTTGGCGTGTGCGGGGTGGTTAAACGTCTGGGGATACTGTCCTTTTCCTTCTTCAGGGTCCCCTCCGCGTCAAAAAGAGCAAATAATTCTTCCGCTGCCGCTACCCCGTTCATTCCCGCGTGGAAGAAGGAACCCAAACGCCGAAGGGGAAGAAAGAACTCAGCACTTAGCAGTAATATCACCAATGCCTGAGCAAGGGTAATGGTCCCTTCGGCTAAACCGGTCCCCGCCAGCAACACCCCCACAGCAGCGCCGCCGAAGGAAGCAATGTCCATAACGGTAATGGATCCGAGCTGAAGCCCCAGGGCTTTCATGGTGGACTGGCGAAATCCTTCCGTTTTTTCGGCGAGTTCATTTCCCCGTTCATCCGCCGCGTTAAAAAGGACCAGGGTGGAAAGCCCCTGGAGGCTCTGTAGAAAGAAATCTCCCAATGATTCGTAGTCCTTCCAAAAGGTTTTCATCCGACCCTTGGCCGCCCGCATAATTATGACCATAGAAACAGGGATGAGGGGCACCAGTAGAATGAGGAGTAACGCAGAGGGGGGGTAAAAAGGAAAAATAAAGAGAAAGAGAATGAAAGGGGCAATTAAACTGTAAAACAACTGTGGAATGTACCTGCTGAAATACACGGAGAGACCCTCGACTCCCTCTACAGCAGTGGTGCTGAGTTGTCCGGTAGAGGTGATGGAGGAATATTCCATTTCCAGGGATTCTAATGTATAAAAGATGTCGTTTCTAAAAGTCAGTTTTATTGAATTTGAAATCTTTGAAGCCAGCCGCTCATCTGCATATGCAAGGAGGAACTTTCCCAGGACAATTCCCAGAAAGGCCAGTACCCACCGGACGTTCAAGACCCCACTGCCGCCAGGGGTCCCAGGTATTGCACCCAAAAAATATGCCGCCACAGTCCCGATAAGGACAGCCTGCGCGATGGTGGCTGCCAATCCAAGGAGTTTTACCAGGAGGAGAAGAGCAAGCCTCGGCCGTTCCGACTTTGTATATCCTATTAACCGGGGGTTGATGAACATAATGACTCGAATACTATTAGAATTGCCTAATTAGGTCAATATCTTCTAGTTATATTAGACATACGTATGAGATGATAGCGCCCTACCCATGGCAGGGGCCTATCTGTTAGAATCAACGTCAGATCTGTAAAAGGGAACGTAAACTGTAAAGGAGGCGGTGGTGGATAACAATTCAGTATTACGGCGTCTGCGGTATGCCCTGAACTTTAACGATGCTGAAATGGCGGAGATGGTTTCCCTGGGGGGAATGAAGATCACCCCAGGGGAGATCGCGGCCATTCTTAAACGGGAGGATGAGGCAGGCTTTGAAAGCTGCAGAAACGAAGTGCTTATCCGATTTCTCGATGGCCTGATTATTCACCGCCGGGGACCTTCCGACCGGCCCCACCCCTCGGGGGAACGGCTTTTCTCGGTTACTAATAATCTTATACTTAAGAAACTGCGGATTGCCTTCGAGCTGCGGGAGGAGGGGATGGTCCGGGTGTTCAAGAACGGGGAGTACGATATTACCGGAACCGAACTGACCGCTCTGTTTAGAAAGCCCGGACACAGGAATTACCGGGAGTGCGGCGACCAGCTTTTAAAAAGATTCCTAACGGGCCTCTCCGT
>CAYXSD010000100.1:0-6491 GCA_964466335.1 uncultured Spirochaetales bacterium | reverse complement strand
ATTACCGGGAGTGCGGCGACCAGCTTTTAAAAAGATTCCTAACGGGCCTCTCCGTGCGGAAAGAGGGGGGGATCAAATGAGGACCCTTCAGCGGAGTACTGACAGGAGCGTACGCGGACTATGAAGGAAGCGCTTTGGGATAACGGATTTTGGCGCGGGGAGTGGGAAAGGCAGCGGAAGGAGTCCCTTCTTGCTTCCACTCAGGAGCGGACCCCGGAAAACTGGCAGGATTTCTATGAAAAGGTCGGTGACATCTGGCTCGCTATGGCGGGGTCGAAATGGCAGTTCGGCGAAAAGGTATCGGAGGCGCTCTTCGCGAACGGGGCCCTGCGCGAAGGGGACCGGGTCATTGACGTTGGGTGCGGCCCCGGCGCTCTCAGTATACCCCTTGCTTCGAAGGGGGTGTCCCTTCTTTCGGTGGATAATTCAGGGACTATGTTGGGAGAGCTGCAAAGAGAAGCGGAAAGGAAAAATATCAGAGGGATTGAAACACTGCAGTCAGACTGGGAGCGGGTAGCGGAGGATGTTGCCGGCGATCTTGTGATTGCCGCCTTTTTCCCCGATGCTTTTAGTCCCCAAGGAATAGAAAAGCTTGAAACCCATTCAAACCGGGTCTGCTCTCTTGTGTTAAACAGCGGAGGAGACCCTTTTCCCTTCCGGGGCGAACTCTGGAAGGCGATAATGGATACACCGATAGGAAAGAGAGACAGTTTATTCCTCTGCGCGCTCAACTTTCTTGTCACTTCCGGGAGAAATCTCCACATGGTTCGATGTTCCTGGGATACGGCGCTGGATATTTCTGTGGATGATATGGTCCGCTTTTATTCCGCGTATTTCGAGATTTTTAACAGGAAAAGCCCCGCCGTGAAACATACCATAACCCAATATTGTAAGGACTGGGGAGTAAACGGGCACATTACCCGGAAAGGGCGGGGGAACTGTGTGGTGCTCTGGTGGAATTGCACGTAGACAGCCGATTTCCAAAGGTGTAGATACTAAAAAACTTCATTGACAAAACGGAATAATCTGTTATCATAAAAGTAACACAAATATAAATATTGTAGCACGCTAAATGTGTGCAGGGGGCTTGTCATGGATAAGATTGTAAATATAAAAATGAAAATGGAAACAAAAATGAAAATAAGAAGGGTACTGCTCGCAGGATTGCTCTTTTTTTTAGCAGGGGCCTTCCTTTTTGCCGGGGGAAAGCCTGAGCCGGGGAAGGAGAAATCCGTCCTTAAGATCGGGACACCGAATGAGGTAAAGACCGCCGGAGTGTTCGGGGATTACTATTTGGGGATCTTCGCCCACATTTCCAATCCGCCCCTTATGAAAATGGATGAGGACGGGAATCTAACGGGATTGACAGCGGAGAGATACGAGGTCTCCGAGGATAACAGGGAATGGACCTTCTATATACGGGACGACCTCTACTGGAGCGACGGGAAGAAGGTAACTGCCGAGGATGTGCGGTTTTCCATTGAATATACCGGGAAACACAACCCCAATGCCGGTTGGATCAAAGAGAGTCTGGAAAAGGCTGAGACAATCGGTAATAACGGGGTCACTTTTACCTTTAACAAACCCTATACGAGGCTAACGCTGGAGTTTGCCACCTACAACATCTTTCCGAAACACATTTATAAAACCATCGATGATCCTATGCAGTACGATAACCCCGGTGAAAATATAGGATTCGGACCTTTTTATATTGAAAAAATCGATCTGAACGCCGGGGTTATACAATTTACAAAAAATTCTCACTGGAAGGGGCAGGCACCTTCTATTGACGGTTTTGAGATCCATATGTATAAAAATCTGGATGTTCTCTCCTTAGCTTTGGAAAACGGCGATGTAGACACCTTTTTCAAATACGCTTCTTCCTATCCCTATCCCAATATAGAACGGCTTGAGAAGACCGGGGAATTCGATTTTACTAAAAAACTGAATGTGGGGCTGGTTTTTCTCGCCTTTAACCTTCGTGAGGGTATTACCGGTGATCAAACGTTCAGGGATGCCCTTTCCTATGCCATCGACTATAATGAGATTATTAAACTTGACGCCCTGGGATACGGGCAGAAAGCGAACAGGGGGTTTGTTCCCCCCAGTATGGGAGATTTTATTCAAACACCCGCGCTGGAGTATGATAGAGAAAAGGCCGAAACACTTCTGGACCAGGCAGGATACCGGGATTCCGATAACGACGGTTTCCGGGAGACCCCCGAAGGCTCTCCCATAGATATCTCAATTCTTGTACGTTCTGAATGGACAAGAATAGGGGAGTTGATAGGGGATTACCTTAGTCAGATAGGAATTAAAAGCACCCTCCGTTCGGTGGACCTAAACAGCTGGGTCGCCGCGAAGGACGCCTATGAGTACGATATTACCGTCACCAGGACTACCCCCTGGGGCATGCTGATGCACGCGAATTGGGGGACCGGATATTTCGATTCCAGGAGAACGGGCCGGGGGGTGCTCCACATACTGAATGATCCGGAATTCCTCTCCCTTTGTGATTCTGTTCTTGCAACTTCCGACGCGAAAAAGCTTTCCCGTTTAGGAGCGGAAGTGCAGCAATACTACGCGGAACAGCTTCCGGGAATTGTTCTCTACTGGAACGAGATCGTAACTCCCTTTAACAAGGCCTATACCGGTTGGAAACCCGACCCCCTCTATGGTATATATAACGTGGACACTTTTACAAACATTAGAAAACAGGGGGAATAGGCCGCGTTATTTACCTATGACAGGGAGATACAAAAGACTATTACGTTATACCGCGGCCTTTGCCGCTATACTCTCTCTTACTTTCATTATTCCCCGGCTTATGCCGGGGGATCCGGTTATTAACATTCTGGGAGAGGATCTCTCCTTTTCTCCCCGTCAGTTGGATGATCTAAGGGAAGAAATGGGGCTCAACGATTCCCTGGGCAAACAGTATCTTCGTTACTGGGGAAGGGTCCTCTCTTTAGACTTGGGGTATTCCTACCATTTCAACCGTGCTGTTTCTGATATAATCGGTGAAAGAATAAAGTGGACCCTCCTGTTTATTATTCCTTCCATAATTATCGGCGCGGCGGCGGGGGCCCTTCTGGGGGCTCTCTCGGGATGGTACGACGGGAAGATAAAGAATAAGATCGCTACTTCGGTTATGCTGACCTTCTATTCCGTTCCTCCCTTTTTCCTTGCCATACTGTTTCTCTACTTTTTCTCCTTTCGATTAGGCCTTTTTCCCCTAAAGGGGTATTACACCACAGGCGCGCCAATGGATATTCTGCGGCACCTCACCCTTCCCGTGGCGGTGCTCTCCCTCTTTACCACGGCGAGGAACTATATGATTATGCGGGGAAGCGTTATTCAGGAGAAGAGCAAGCTTTATCCCCTCTATGCTAAGGCAAAGGGATTGGAAAAGTCGCAGGTTTTAAAGAGACATGTCTTTTGGAACGCATCATTGCCGTTAATAACCCTAATCGCTCTGGATTTCGGGTTTATTTTCAGCGGCGCTTTGTTTGTCGAGATTGTTTTTTCCATGAACGGTATGGGTACCCTTATTTACGAAGCTGTGGGACAGCTGGATTATCCGGTACTTCAGGGGGCCTTCCTAATAATTTCAGTTATGATAATAGCGGCGAATATTATTGCGGATATTCTCTATTCCCTAATTGATCCGAGAACGAGGGCCCGTTCTTGATAACCCGCCGTTTCCAGGAACATATAAGTAAACCCGGTCTTTTCCTCTTTCTTCTCTTCCTCTTTGCGGCGGTTTTCGCCGGAGTTCTTGCCCCTTACGGTCCCTATCAGCGGTTTGATCCCTACGGAACGCCCTCGACCGACCATTTTATGGGAACGAACGATATGGGTCATGATATTTTTACGGAGCTTCTGTACGGGACAAGGGTCTCCCTAACTGTCGGTATTGTCACGGCCCTGGCGGCCACTGGTATAGGGGTACTTGTAGGGATGACCGCGGGATACTTCCGGGGAATAATCGATGAGGTCCTCATGCTCATTACCGATGTATTTCTTATGGTCCCCAGGATTCCACTGGTCATTATACTTTCGGTGTTTTTACGGCCTAGTTACTGGAATATTGTTCTGGTCCTCAGTCTTGTGTGGTGGACCACCACAGCCCGGGTGGTAAGGGCGAAAACGATGCAGATAAGGGAATCCGGTTTTGTGGTCAGTTCCCGCACCTTGGGGTTTTCCACTGCTCATATTCTTTTTTCCGAAATATTCCCCAATATTGTCTATGTCATTATTCCCAAATTTATGCTTACCCTCGCTTCGGCGATGATTTCCGAAGCATCCCTCTCCTTTCTGGGATTGGGAGATCCCGTAAAAAAAAGTTGGGGGATGATGATCCGGTACGCATTCGAGCGCGGGGGATTTATTAGAGACCTCTGGTGGTGGTATGTGTCTCCCGGCATGGCTATTACGGCCTGCGTCCTTTCCATTGTGCTGATCAGCTTTTCCTTGGAAAAAAACGGGCGGAAAGGTGTCTCGCCTCTTCTTCCCCGGGTAGAGGCAGGGGAGTAGCCGATGTCTTGTCTTCATGTGAGAAATTTATCGGTCTATTTTCCTACGGAGAGCGGCACTGTTACCGCGGTAGATGACGTAAGCTTTGACCATATAGGCGGGGAAACCCTTACGCTTATGGGTGAGACAGGGTGCGGAAAGTCTGTAATAGCCAATTCCATTATGCGCCTTCTTCCGGATAACGCGGAAATTAAGGGACAAATTATCTTTAAAGAGATGGACCTTCTTCGTGCCGATGAGAAGACCCTCAATGGAATTCGCGTACAGGATATTTCCATGGTGTTTCAAAATCCCGGGTTAGCGTTAAATCCGATCCACAGTGTAGGGAAACAGATAGCGGAACCTCTGCTTGTCCACCGAAAGGCCAAAAAGAAAGAGGCACAAAACCACGTAAAAGACGTTCTCCGGGTCCTCGGGTTTAAGGATATTGATCTCCGCGTTCGGTCCTATCCCTTTCAATTCTCCGGAGGAATGAACCAGCGGGTGGTAATTGCCGCTTCCATGGTGCTTTCCCCCAGGGTCCTTATTGCCGATGAACCGACGAAGGGTCTGGACGAAACTCTTAGAACCGAAATAATGACAGAGCTAATGACGATTAAAAAGAGAAATCAATCTTCGTTACTCCTTATTACCCACGATTTTGATCTGGCGAAGGAAGTTTCCGACCGGGTGGCAATTATGTATGCCGGGGAAATTATTGAATCCTCACCGGTCCACAATTTTTTTAACGGGCCCCTTCACCCCTATTCCAAGGCCCTTTTAATGAGTTTGCCGGAGAATGGCTTCCAGCCCATTCCCGGACCATCGGTAGACATGACCGACCGCCCGCTGGGATGCAGGTTCCACCCCCGCTGTTCGGCGAAGGAACGCCGATGCGAAGAGGAGAGACCGCCGAGCTATGCTGTGAATGGAGGAGAGGTGCGATGCTTTCTTTACAGCTAGAGACAAAAGAGGTAACCCAGTGGTTTTCTCAAGGGCTTCTGAGAAAAGAGACGCGGCGGATCTTTTCCCGGATCAATCTGTCTGTTCAAGAAGGCGAAACCCTGGGGATAACCGGAGAGTCCGGGTCGGGAAAGACGACCCTGGGAAAGATACTCACCGGTGTTATCCGGCCCAGCAGTGGAAAGGTCCTTTACAAGGGGAAAAACATCACGGAGATGGATACCTCTGAACGCGGGAGGTTTCGGCGGAAGGTCCAAATGATGTTTCAGGATTCCGAGGGCGCGTTGAATCCCATGAAAACTGTGGAAAGGCAGCTTCTGGATGTATGCCGTCTTCTTGGAAAACGCAAAAAAAAAGAAGCCATGCCCCTTATTGAGGATGCTCTCTCTTCGGTTGATCTATCGGGGGAAATTCTTTGCCGGTTTCCCGCGGAATTATCGGGAGGGCAGAATCAAAGGGTCGCCCTGGGGAGAATACTTCTGTTGAAGCCGGAAGTAATTGTTTTTGATGAACCCACTTCCGCCTTGGATATTTCTGTTCAGGCGAAGATACTGCGCCTCCTCAGAGATGTAAAGGCCCGGCGTTCCCTTACCTATATCTTCATCTCCCATGACAGGGAGGTTATCAGGTTCATGTGTGACAGGGTCCTCTCTATGTCCGATATCTCCGTGTCCGCCTAATGCAACGAATTAATAATCCATCTTTAAGAGCCTCCATGATTTGATTATACTCCAATGTCGCTTTGATAAGGCCCCGGCAATTGTCTCAATAGAAAATGGAGAAGTTATGATCAGGCGGAGATAGGCGGCCGCTACGGTGGACTGTCTTTACGCCCCGCAGCAATTCTCAAAGTAGAAGTCTTTTAGACTTCTACTTTGAGAATTTGCCTCCAATACTTTGCATTACAAACAAATTCAAGGAAATTGAAGGTCAGTTCTCAATCTGAAAGGCCTTAGGCCTTTCAGATTGAGAACTGCTGTACACCCCGGGGGATCAGTTTACACTTCCCTTGA
>CAYXSD010000099.1:5671-11329 GCA_964466335.1 uncultured Spirochaetales bacterium | reverse complement strand
GGATCGTAGGCCCTTTTAATGGAACGGAGCATTTCCAAGTACTCCTCGCTTACCACGGTGGTCATATATTTTTTTCTTTTATGGCCAATTCCGTGTTCGCCAGAGATCATCCCTCCAAGATTATGGACGACTTCATAGAGTTCGGTGAGAACCTGATAGATAGTTTCCTCCCAATAGTCATCGTCCCAGTCCGGATTACTCACAATACGGGCGTGGAGGTTCCCGTCCCCGGCATGTCCGTAGCAGGGGATCTGTAGTTGGTACTTCTTCGCCAGTTCTTCAAGGACCGATACCATCCGGGGAATGCTCGCCGGCGGGACCACCACGTCTTCGTTGCTCTGGCGTTTGCTTATAATGTTGTATACCTCGCCGATGTTACTTCTCACCCGCCAGATCCGCTGGCTGGTAGTGGGATTATCCGCTACATATACTTCCAAAGCACCGCTGTCCATGCAGAGATCGCCTATGGTTTCATACTCCCTTTCCACCTGCTCCAGATCGCCTCCGTCCACAGTAATAATCAGCATTGCCCCCGCTTCCTGGTAGGGAATACTCTCATTGAGGTATTCGCAGGTGGCCCGGACCGAAGTACGGTCCATAAACTCAATCGCGGTGGGAATAATTCCGGTTTCCGTCATAATCCTCGGCACGACCCCTATTGCTTCCTCGGGACTTTTAAAGAGGCAGAGGAGGTCTACCTGGTATTTAGGAAGGGGAAGGAGTTTTACCGTTGCTTTGGTTACAATTGCCAAAGTACCTTCGCTGCCGGTTAACAGCCCTATCAGATTGTACCCGGTAACGTTCTTTACCAGTTTTCCTCCCAAACTAACGATCTTCCCTGTAGGAGTTACAATTTCGAGCCCAAGAATATAACGGCCGGTTACTCCGTATTTCACCGCCTTGCCGCCGCCGGCGTTCTCCGCGATATTCCCGCCGAGATAGCAGGACTCCCCGCTCATGGGATACCCGGCGAAGAAGAGCTGGAATTCCTTCAGGTACTCGTTGATCTCGTTGGTCACAACCCCGGGCTCCAGGGTAATCATCATATTCTCCCGGTCCAGCTCCAGAATGGAGTTCATCCTGTCGAAGGAGAGGACAATTCCCCCATAGAGGGGCACTGCCCCGCCGGATAGCCCGGATCCCGCGCCCCGGGGCGTTACCGGAATTGAACGGTTGTTCGCCAGGACCATTATCTTTGCTATTTCTTCCGTTGTTCGGGGGCGTACCACAATCTCAGGCATTCGGGCGTACTTTTTATCCGGCACTTCGTCGTGGGAGAAGGGCTCCAAGGCCTCTCTGTCTTTGTACATTACATAGGTTTTTCCCACCAGCGAAACAAGTTCTTCGTAGATTTCATCTGTTACCGGATTATAGCTGTTTGTATTGTTCTGGTTTTCCTTCATATCTTATATTCCTGGCTGGGCTGATCGAAGCTTTTCCGTTAAGCGGGGGACCACTTCAAACAGATCGCCCACTATTCCGTAATCGGCTATTTTGAAAATCATCGCCTGGGGATCAATGTTAACGGCAATGATCTTCTCCGAGGTCTGCATTCCTGCTAAATGCTGGATGGTACCGGAAAGGCCAATGGCAATGTAGAGTTTCGGTGATACTGTCTGCCCGCTTAGACCGACCTGATGGGGATAACTCAACCAGCCCCTGTCTATTACGTCCCTGCTGGCCCCCACTGCGGCATGGAGAACTTCCGCAAGTTCGTAAATTATGGGGAGATTGTCTTTCTTTTTAATTCCTTTACCCACGGAAACGATGGTCTCCGCGTCGGCCAAGGAGATCTCATCTTCGTTGGGAATGAAATCCTTTATTCTGATTCTACTGTTAAGAGAAAAGTCCGGATGTATTTTTATAATCTTACCCTCGGTGTTCCCTATGTCCTTTGCCGGTTTTGTAGAGCGGGGCCTCACCGTTGCCATTTGGGGAAGATGATTGGGGGTTTTTATGGTGGCCATAATATTTCCGCCAATGGCAGGCCGGGTTTGGAGGAGTTTTTTCGTTTCCGGGTCTATATCCAGAAGAGTACAGTCAGCGGTAAGTCCGGTATTTGTCTTTACCGCCACATAGGGAAGGAGACTTCTTCCCGTTGTGGTGGCCCCGGCGAGGACAATCTTTGGACTGTAGGTGTCGATAACATGTTTCATGCATCGAGCGTAGGGCTCAATAAGAAACTCCGACAAGCCGGGGTCTTCCACATATATCACTTGTTTCGCGCCGCAGCGGATAAGACGATTACACTCTTCCCCGCTTACGTTGTCCCCAAAGAGCATTACAGAGAGGGGAGTGCCGGTCTTTTCTGAAAGCTCAAGACCGCGGGTAATAAGTTCGAAGGACACCCGCTCCAGGAGGCCACCTTTCTGTTCCGCTACTATCCACACGTTGGAAGCAATCATGAAATTAGTTCCGCCTTTTCCATTTCGCTAATAAGACTTTCTACGGCCCCTTCCACCTGTTGTTCCTCCCCGGCTTCAAAACAAACGCATTCCCGGGTTACCTGGGGTTTGAATATCTTTACCACCCTGGTGGGTGAGCCCTTTGCCCCAACGGTAGTAGGCTCAATTTCCAAAATATCGTGGTCCCACCGGGTTATTTCCATTCGTTTTGCCCGTTTTTTCCCCCCAAGAGTGGGAAGCCTGGGCTCCCCGATTTCCTTTACCACTGTAAAAACCGCCGGCAGGGAGCATTCCAAAACCTGGTGGCCGTCCTCGACCATCCTGTGGGCTAGGACTGTTTTATCATCCAGGACCTCTAAATGGCTGAGATAGGTAATAACCGGGAGGTCGAGGGCCGCGGCAATCCCGGGGCCGACCTGACCGGTATCGCCGTCAGTGGCCCGTTCGCCGCAGATAATACAGTCGAAATCCCCTACCTTACGTATCGCTTTTGCAAGGATGTGGCTTGTGGCCCAGGTATCGCTGGCTCCGAAGACCCTGTCGCTAATAAGATACCCATCGTCCACTCCCATAGCCACAGCCTCCTTAATGGCCACCTCCGCCTTAGGCGGACCCATGCTAAGTGCGATAGTTTCAACGTTGTCGAGGCTTTCTTTCAGTCTCAAGGCAAGCTCGATGGAGTAGAGGTCTAGGGGGTTTACGATGGCCTCAACGCCTTCTCGAATTACCGTTCCGGTTTCCTCGTCCATCTTTACGTTTTTTGTTTCCGGGACCTGTTTTATTGGTAAAATGATACGCATTCGTGTATCTTCCTCATGCAACTATGTCACAGTGTAATCAAATAAGGTTGTATTGTATCTGACCCTTAAAAACTTTGTCAAATTTTACTTTTTTTTGTATTATTTTCCTCATAAAATTTGACACCAGTCTTGAATTGTGTTAGAAATAATTGTCATGGGTATTATAATTGTTTTTCCCTATTATCTGCAAGACTACTTTTTAGCATGGTACCCAAAGTGGTTCCCCTAATCCTCCAAAAAATCTTTCCTCATATCTAGTGCTAAAGAAAAAGCTGCTGGTTTCAGTGTTTTACTGGAAAATGTATTAATTGCATTAATAAATCGACACCCGCCCCGAATATGAGCCGACGCTGAGAAGATGAAATCTTTTTCTCGGCAGTACCTGGGTTGGTGGAGACAATTCTAAGAGGAGAAAAGACAGTATGGAAATATACGATAACATTGTAGAAGCTACCGTAGCAGCGGATGAAGAACGCTGCGTACAGTTGGCTAAGGATGTGGTGGAACAGGGGATCGACCCTTTGGAAGCCATAGAAAAGGGATACTCCAAGGGCATGGAAATTGTCGGAGAAAAATTCTCCAAGATGGAGGTGTATCTCCCTGAACTCATTGGATGTGCCGATGCCATGAAAGGCGCTATGAACGTTCTGAGACCCCATCTTGGTAAAAGTCATGAAGGAGGAGTTCAGGGCACTGTCGTTATAGGGACTATTCAGGGTGATTTACATGACCTGGGAAAGAATATTGTAAGCACAATGCTTCAAGCCGCGGGATTCACTGTGGAGGACCTGGGTTGTGATGTCCAAGTCCGCACATATATCGATAAGGCGGAAGAGCTCGAAGCTGATGTTATCGCCGCCTCGGCAATCCTTACCACCACCATGGCCTATATGCCGGATCTGGTGAATCTGTTGGCGGATACGAACACCCGTGACAAATTCAAAGTCATCCTCGGTGGTGCTCCCGTAACTCCGGAATACGCGAAAGAAGCCGGTGCCGATGCTTACGGTAAAGACGCAGCGGAAGCGGTGGAAAAGGCCAAGGAACTGGTTAAATCAAAGAGGGGAGGAAAATAGAATGATAGATTTTTGGGAAGTATACAGCCGCAGTGAATCAGGTCCCTTTTTAAAGGAGAAGGATTTTGACCGGAAAGTAGGCGCCTTAGCGGCGGAGATGGTGAAAAAACACAACATTAAGTTCAATCCTGAAGAAGTAATCCCCTCGGACGACTCAATGGCGGACCGACTCTGGGAAGCGGCCATAGAGTTTTTCCTGGAACTAGGGATTTACTGCAGGGACACCAGTCGCCTTATGCAGTTTACCCGGGAAGAACTGGAGTATCGTTTAAAGTATGCCCCTGCCTCCGTTACCTACGGAACGGGTAGGGAAATGAGGACCATGAAGCATCGGACTGTGGAAGACAGTCTTCCTCCTTTTTGCGTAAACACTCCTGTGGGATGTACTGTGGCGGAAGAACGTTTTGTGCAAATGGTGCAGAGTTATGCCCAGGAGCCCTTAAGCGACACCTTCTCCAGTGCCTTCAGTCAGACCGTAAAAGGACAGCCGATTAAGTCCGGCACCCCCCAAGAGGTGGAGGCGGCTATCTGGAATGTGGTAAAGCTCCGCGAGGCGGCCCGATTAGCCGGAAGGCCTCTCATCGGGATTCACAATCTCATTTCCAATGCTGAAAAGACTGACGCAACCCTGGCCGCGCTCCACGAAGAGTTCGGCGCCCATAAGAACGATGGGTTGGGGGTCGCGGCTATTGCTGAGATGAAGGCGGACTACGAGAGAATGAAAAAGGTGGTTTGGCTCGATCATAAAGGCTTTAACAGGTACGGGCTCTACGGACCGATCATGGGAGGTTTCGCCGGCGGACCGGAGGCTACAGCCCTTGTCCATGTCGCACACCACTTTTTGGGGCTTTTAGCATTCAACGCGCAGTGGCACGACGGATTTCCCCTCCATCTTATGCAGGGTTGTAACAGCACCAGGGACCTCCTGTGGCTTATCAGCATCGCCGGCCAGGCCATTGCAAGAAATACCCATCTCTGTATCGGTGTCAGCCCATTCACGGCCTCCGGGCCCTGCACTGAGATGGTGGTCCACGAAATAGCGGCTATCGTATTAGCGGCAACGGTTTCGGGCTTGCATTTGAATTTGGTTGCAGTAGCACGGAATAAGCTCCCCGAACGCTCCAGCGGAATGGAGGCTAGAATCGGAGCAGAAACAGCTCACCTGATTGCCGGAAAAGGAATAAGCCGGAAAAAGGCAAACGAGATTGTGCTAAAACTCTTAGGAGAGTACGAAAAGGACATTCCTACCGCCCCGGACGGAAAGCGGTTCGATGAATGCTACAATCTGAAAACGGTAAAGCCCACCCAGGAATACCTGGACATCTACGAGAAGTGTAAGGAAAAGTTCAGCGGATTCGGGTTGGACTACGATTCTTA
>CAYXSD010000099.1:0-5571 GCA_964466335.1 uncultured Spirochaetales bacterium | reverse complement strand
GTTAAGATCTGTGGGGGCTTCGTGGGAGTATTCCTCCGATTCACCCCGGAGGTTGCCCGGTCTTTAGTGTCCAAAGAATTAAAAATGTGTGGTAGAATGGAGTCCTGTTATGTGCGATGAAACCTCGATAGAAAAAGGAAGCATTAAAACGGTGTGCCGGCAGTGCGATATGCGCTGTGGAATTATCGCGGAATTAGAGGAAGGTCGAATAGTAAAGGTCCGCGGCAACCCGGAGCATCCCCAAAACCGAGGACGCCTCTGTCCGAAAGGCCCCGCCGCCATAGACACGGTGTATCATTCCGACAGGCTTCTAAAGCCATTGAAGAAGAACAGTCGAGGCGGATTTGATGAAATCTCCTTAAACACGGCAATGGAGGAGATCGCCGAAAGGCTGTCTCGGGTGGCGGATACCTACGGAAGACCTTCTGTGGCAGCATGGCAGGGAGAGGCCCTGGGATTCGCCCAGCAGGAGATGTATCCCCGCAGGTTTCTCCACGCTTTCGGAAGTCCTAACTTTCTTTCCGTTAATTCCCTCTGCTATGTAAGCCGCTATATCGCCTACCGCCTGGTACAGGGTTACTGGAATCCCTATCCGGACTACAGGAACGCCCGCTGCATTCTCTTTTGGGGGACAAATCCTCCGGTCTCCCATTCTGTCGTTATGAAGGATGTAAAGGCGGCGAAGGCAGCGGGGGCAAAACTGGTGGTAATAGATCCGAGAAACACCGACATTACCCGACAGGCTGACCTCCATCTTAGGATAATGCCCGGGACGGACGGAGCTCTGGCCTGGGCCCTAATAGGCATGTTGATAGAGCAGGGGAAATTCGACAGAGAGTTCGTGGAACACTACAGTGTCGGTTTTGAAGAAGCCGCTGAGTATGCCGGAAGATGCACCCCCGAGTGGGCGTCCCGGATTACCGGGCTTTCGGAACAAGAAATCCTTACATGCGCGGAAATGATAGCGGAAGGCAGACCGGAGGTGGTCAACTATCTCGGCGTTTCCCTGGAACATCAGGAGAACGGAGTAGATACGATGCGTGCCATAGCCGGCCTGGGAGGACTTGCCGGCGCTTTGGACCGAAAAGGCGGCCATGGCGGATTATGTTCTCCCCGCGGCGAGTTTTTTGGAACGCTCAGAGGTCCATACCTATCCGCAGCATCAGTGGGCCGCTCTCTCCCGAAGAGTGTTTACCATTCCTCAAGTAGTGGATGAGTACAGCTTCTGGCGGGACCTCTCTCATCGCCTTGGAATTGGAGAGAGGTACTTCCCCTGGAAGAACGAGGATGAAGTAAATCGATGGCTTTTGGCGCCTACAAGTCTTTCCCGCGAGGAATTAAAGGCGTGTCCCGAAGGAAAAGAGTACGCCCCCATTCGGTACGGTAAGTATCGGGAAGAAGCCCTTAACACGCCTTCGGGCAAGTTTGAGTTTACTTCGGCCTATCTTAAAGAACAGGGTTACGCTTCTCTACCCGTCTATCAAGTTCCTTTTTACCTAAAAGAAAAGAAGGAAGAGTATCCCTATTTGCTTATAACCGGAGCGAGAAAACGTGTCTATCTTCATTCCCGTTATAGAAATATTCCCCGATTCAGGAAGATCCATCCCCAGGCAGAGATAGAAATCCACCCTCGGGATGCGGAAACCTTTAAGGCGGCTAAGGGAGACCGTCTTCGGGTAATATCGGAAGTCGGCTCCCTTGAGCTGCCGGTAAACATTGTGGGAGAGGGAGATACTCTTCCGGGTATAATCCAGATAACCCACGGCTGGGAAAGGGCGGAAAATGTAAACCTTCTCACCTACGATACCATTACCGACCCCATAAGCGGTTTTCCCCTTCTCACCTCTATTCCGGTCCGGTTGGAACAGGCGGGCTCGTAATGTCGCAGGGTGGAATTACATAATACAGCCAATGTTAATCACCAATTTTATATAAATTTTATATAAATTTCTTGACATACGTGGTAATTCTGTTATAATAAGTATTGTATTGCGATAGTAATGGTCGCATAGTGAGAGACGTGCCAATTGAGATAATATAAGAAGTCTCCCCGATGGCTGAAATGTTTGAAATTGTTTCAAGATTAAGGAAAATCCTGGGTGCATAAAAGATGAAACTGCTCTCTTCTTTATCAAAAACACTCCGCGTACTTGAGTCCTTTTCAGAGGAACGGCAGCAATTAAGTACCATCGAATTAAGCCGCCTTCTCTATATGGACAAGAGTTCCGTATCTAGAATCGTCATGACGTTAACCCATCATGGATATTTGAATAAAAGTCAGTCAAACGGAAAGTACTATTTGGGGGCGAAGTTCATAGATCTGGGGAACCAGGTGCTTCACAGGTTTGATCAGCTGGACATTGGAGATATTGCAGCTCCCTATCTTCACGAACTCTCGGAAAAGATAAAAGAAACTGTTCATCTCGCTGTCCTGGACAACCGGGAGGTGGTAACTATAAAAAAAATGGACGGCAGACAGATCGTTAAGGTTGATACAAAAGTTGGAAGGAGGTATCCCGCTTACGCCTGTGCTTTGGGGAAGGTCCTTTTGGGGGGACTATCGGAACTGGAATTCAAAAAGACAATGGAAGGAGTAACCTTCGTTCCTCGGACCCCTAATACTATTGAGAGTCTTCCTGCTTTAATTGATGAGTTGGAGCGGGTGAGAAAACAGGGATATGCCTATGAGGACGAGGAATCTTTTCCGGGTATCTGTTGCGCGGCAGCTCCCGTAAAGAATTATAAAGGCAGGGTTTTGGCCGCGGTAAGCGCGACTGTACCAAAGCAGCGGATGGATGCATCAAGGTTGAAGGAAATTGTTCTGGAGATTAAGGAATGCGGCGAAAAAATATCCGGCCAAATTGGATAATATCAAAGAGGCTTTCTCCCTTACTAAAAAAATAGTAGGGGATAAACCAATACAAAGAACAAAGGAAGCAGGAGGGAAACTGTGGAAGAGATTTTAAAAGAATTGAACCAAGAGGTTCAAAACGGTGAAGAAGAAAAGGTGAAGGAACTGATTCAGAAGGCAGTCGATAAGGGAATACCCGTAATAGAGATCCTTGAGAAGGGCCTTCGGTCCGCCATGGAAGAAGTCGGGGCGAAATTCGAAGCGCTGGAGATATTTCTCCCGGAAATGATGGCCGCCGCGGATGCTATGAAAGCAGGTATAGCGATTTTGCGTCCCCATTTAGAGGAAGCAGGGACTCAGGAAGAGGGGCGGGGTACCATTTATGTGGGAACTGTGGAAGGAGATATCCACGATATCGGAAAGAACATCGTAAAGATTATGCTGGAAGGCGTAGGCTATGAAGTGGTGGATCTCGGGTTTAATGTACCCACCCTGAATTTTGTGGAAAGGGTACAGCAGTCGCCCCCAAATGTCTTGGGAATGTCCGCCTTAATGACCAGCACCATGGTCCATATGCCTCGGGTTATTCAGTTCTTAGAAGATCGAGGACTCAGGGACAAGCTTAAAATTATTGTGGGCGGGGCTCCGGTCCTTCCAGATTGGGCTAAGGAAATCGGCGCGGACGGATATGGTGAGAATGCCGCGGAAGCAATAAGTTTGGTAAAGGAGATAGTAAAATGATTCAATTTTGGGACATTATAGAACGAGCAGAAAGAGGAAAGAGCATTGATGTCAATGAGTTTGATCGGATGGTGGGAAAAGCCGCCGCTGATGTAGTAAAGAAGTATGATCTGAAATACGATCCTGAAGATCCGGTACCCGCTGACGATGCTTTAGCTGACCGAATGTTCGAAGCTGGTATAGAACTCTTCGAGCGGATTGGAATCTACTGCATTGATACGGGAAGGATTCTTCAGTTCACTCGACAGGAAATTCTTGAAGCATTTGAGAATGCTCCCGACCATGTGGTGTACGGGCGGGGAAAATATGCAGTACATGTACCCCATAGAAATGTAGAAGATTCGCGAGACCCAATAGTTAACTTTTCTCCCGTGGGTACCCCGGTTACGGAGGAACTCTTCGTGCCGATCTGTCAGGGATACGCCCAGGAGGGGATGGCGGACACCTTCTCCGGTCCTCTTATTACCGAATACAAGGGTATGGGCGTTAGTTCCGGGTCTCCCACCGAAGTGGAGGCGGGAATTTGGAATGTGGTAAAACTGAGAGAAGCCGCCAGGTTGGCGGGCAACGCGGAGAAGCCAATTCATAACTTTATGTCCATAGCGGAGCGGACCGATGCAACTATTGCCGCAGCCAGGCCTGAGTTTGGCGCTCTTGCCGGGGACGGTCTCTTTGTGGCTGCTGTGGCGGAACTAAAGGTCGACTATGAACGGTTGAAAAAGGTATCATTTCTCCTTCAGTCTCCCTATGTTATAGGCGGTCTTTACGGGCCCCTCATGGGCGGTTATGGAGGAGGTCCGGCGGCAACGGCGGCCCTGCTTGTGGCCCATCATGCTCTCGGCCTGTTGGCCTTCCGGGCACTCAGGCATAATGCTTTTCCCGTACATATTCATAATGTGTGTAATACTTCACGGGATATGCTCTGGCTTGTTTCTACAGCAGGACAGGCCCTTGCCAGGAACAGTCATGTCGTTACCTTTGCTAATGCCTTCATGGCATCCGGTCCCTGTACAGAGATGATAATGTACGAATTAGCGGCCCATTCCTTGACCGCTTCGGTTTCCGGTTGGCATCTAAATCCATGCGCGGTGGCGAAAAACCGTCAGCCTCTCCACTGCAGCCCCATGGAACCGAGGATCCATGCCGAGGTCGGGCATGTGAACGCAAGGTCCGGCTTTGACCGGAAAGAAGTGTCTAAGATTGTAAAAGCCCTCTTAGATAAATACGAGAAGGATATCGCTAAGGCCCCTATCGGAAAGAGTTTTACCGAGTGTTACGATCCTGTCGCGGTAAGACCTAAGGATGAGTATCTAAAACTCTGGGACCAGGGAAAGAAAGAGCTCTCCAAACTGGGCCTCGATTTTTCATTAATAAATCAATAGGGAAGGAACGATATGCCGTATATTTCCATAGAAACATTTGCAGGAAAAACGGACGCCCAAAAAAAGCATGTAATCGAGGAGGTGACCAAGGCGGTCACCTCCTCCCTTCACGTACCGAAGGAGGCAGTCTGGGTTGTAATAAAGGACATACCAAAAACCCAATGGGGGGAAGGAGGAAAGCTCTGCAGCGAACTCTATCCCGGCTGATCCGTATCGAATAATGAGAAGCAACCCAAAAAAGATTGAATAAAACGGAGGAGTGGGGGGCGGTCTGCGTTATCGTTTGTCTCTTAAGAGCGTTGAAATGACAATAGTATGATCCTCCAATAGTATTATCCTCAATTACCGGGACAGCGTCTTCAGGGGAGGAAGAGGCAGGGTAGACATTAATAAAGAAGGGGGGTGAAATGAAGGAAGTACAAGGATGGGCGGGAAATATTCTCACAATAGACCTGTCTCAGAACGATAAAAGGACGACCACTATACCGGAAGAGTGGTATGAAAAGTATCTCGGCGGCCGGGGTTTCGGGATCAAAATGCTCTACGATATGACGGGACCCGAGACGAACCCCCTCGGTCCCGAAAATGTCATCATTG
>CAYXSD010000098.1:0-11337 GCA_964466335.1 uncultured Spirochaetales bacterium | reverse complement strand
AAAGAAAAAGGAAATGGAGTATGATCAGTGTACAAAACCTGACTAAGTACTACGATACCAACTGTGCTGTGGATAATATCAGCTTTGATATTGAAAAGGGAGAGGTCCTTGGGCTTTTAGGCCCCAACGGGGCGGGAAAAACCACCACCATGCGGATTATGACCTGCTATCTCCATCCGACGGCGGGTTCCATTAAGGTAAAAGATTTTGATATAAATGAAGACCCCAGGGAGGTGAAAGCCCTCATCGGGTATCTACCTGAATCCGCGCCTCTTTACCCGGACATGATTACCCGGGAGTACCTCGATTTTGTTGCCGGTGTTAGGGGGGTCTCCCCCGCAAAACGGCAGGAGAGGATCGACGAACTAACCGACCTTTGCGGTCTGGAAGAGGTAATGCATAAGTCGATAAAGGAGATTTCCCGGGGATACAAGCAGCGGGTCGGACTTGCCCACGCAATGATGAGCGACCCCGAGGTCCTTGTCTTGGACGAACCCACAGCGGGACTCGATCCGAACCAGATTGTGGAGATCCGTTCTATTATCAAACGGATGGGCCGGAAGAAAACAGTTGTTCTCTCCACCCACATTCTTAGCGAGGCGGAAGCCACCTGCGATCGGATCGTTATTGTGGACCGGGGAAAAATCGTAGCCGACGGAACACCGGATACCTTAAGTTCCCGGGGACTTAAGTCTCAGGTCCTCCGACTGGTCTTCTCCGAGGCCGATAACGCCGAGCTGGAAAAGACCCTCGCTGCCGTACCGGGAGTAAAGCAGGTGGTAGTGGAAAATGGGGAGGTGAGGGTCTTCTGCGACGGCGACCTTCGCGGGGAGGTCTACGCCGCGATAAAGAAAGAGGACTGGACACTTTTAGAGTTTACCATGGAGCGGCAGTCCTTGGAGGACACCTTCAGGGAACTTACCTTGGGAACTGAACAGGAAGGAGGAAAGTAAGAAATGACGGGAACAACCCTATCGCAAATCGTAAAAAAGGAACTTAAAACATACTTCTTCTCGCCTGTTGCCTATATTGTTATTGTGGTGTTTCTGGTGGTAACGGGTTGGTTCTTTTTTGCCACCTTTTTCCTTGCAGGCCGGGCGGACATGAGGGACTTTTTCTCTCTTCTGCCCATCATCCTGGCTTTTTTCGTACCCGCGATTACCATGCGACAGTTCTCCGAGGAGTTTAACACCGGGTCCTATGAGATCCTCTACACTCTGCCGGTTACCACGGGGGAGATCCTGATGGGGAAATTCATTTCCACACTGCTGTTCCTCTTCTTTATGCTTCTTCCCACCTTGTCCTACCCCCTTTTTATCTCCGGATTGGGAGATTTGGATTGGGGCCCGGTCTTAGGGGGATATTTAGGAGCCTTGCTTTTGGGAGGGCTCTACGCGGGGGTGGGCTTGTTCGCATCCTCCCTTACGAAGAATCAGATTGTGGCCTTCATTGTGGCAATGGCCCTTTCGTTTTTTCTCTACTTTGTTGATAAGGTGCTGGTCCTCTTACCGAATTTCCTAACCGGGTTTTTCCAATTTCTCGGTGCGGACTACCACTTTCAGAACATTGCAAAGGGCATTATAGATTCGAGAGACCTGGTCTACTTTATAAGCATTACCGTACTTGCCCTTTACGGTTCCTACCTCAGAATAGAAGAGCGGTAGAAAGGAGCGCCTTGTATGAAACAGAAAATCCGAAAACTACTCCCCTTTTTTCTCACCCTTTTAGTCATTATCCTTATAAATGTTGCGTCTACCACCCTCTTTTTTCGGGTCGATATGACAAAAAACGATATCTTCTCCCTCTCCAAGGCGAGTGTCGAGTCAGTAACAGAGCTTAAGGAACCACTTACCATAAAGGTGTATCTCTCTGAAAATCTTCCTTCCCCCTACAACAATGTGCGCCAGTCCATGCGGGACTTATTAGAAGAGTATGCTTTAAAAGCGGAAAGCAAAAATAGCTTTTTCAACTACTCCATACACATTATTTCTTCCGGTGAGGTGGAGGAAGATAAGAAAGATATCGACCTCGAAGAGGAGGCGAAAAGCTACGGGATTTATCCTATCCAAGTACAGAACGTGCAGCAAGATGAGGTAAAACTTCAGACGGTGTACATGGGAATGGCCTTCATCCATGGTGATATGCTGGAAACTATTCCCGCTCTTACCTCCGCGGAGGATTTGGAGTACCGTATTACCAGCACGATCGATACCATGAGCAGAAAAATCAGCGCGCTGCTGGCGCTGAAGGAAAACATAAAAGTGACCCTCTTCTTAAGCTCCAATCTCTATCCCCTGGGAGAGGATGTTGCTAATCTTCCGGAAGAGGTGGAAGGGATTGTGGAAGGCCTCAATGATGAGTACTACGGAAGGCTGGAGTACAGGAGTGTCGATCCTATGGAGGATGTGCCCGGCAGTAACGGGGAGGAACTATCCGAGAAGTACGGATTTTCCCCCCTCCGTCTGAGAAGCAGTACCGGCGAAGCTGACCAGGCTGCCTACGCCGCTCTCGTTGTTTCCCAAGGGGAGGAGCACTACAGTCGGGACCTAATTTCCCGGGGTGTCTTTGGCCTGGAATTGGCCGGCCCGGAGGAGCTAGAAGAGACCATCTCGGATACCACCGATGCCCTCATCGGAGTAAACGAGGAAATAGGCTATGTAACCGGTTTTGGCGCTCCTTCCCTCTCCCCGCAGCAGGCCCAGATGGACCCCAACGCCACAGACCTCTCCTCCTTTCAGACCCTCCTGTCCCGGGAGTATCAAATCAGCGAGATCAACTTGGAGACGGAGCCCATTCCAGAGGGGCTTACCAGTCTCTTTCTCGTGGGACCGAAGGAGGAGCTGAGTGATTTTGCTCTCTACCAGCTGGACCAGTTTCTGCTTCGCGGAGGATCCCTGCTCCTCTTTCTCGATTCCCATACCATGGTGGTCCCGCAGCAGCAGTCCCAGTTCGGCGTGCAGCCGGTCTATATTCCTCTGGATACCGGCTTGGAAGAGATGCTAAAGCATTACGGATTTGAGCTTCAACAGTCCTATGTTATGGATGAGGAGTGCTTCGTCCAGCGACAGCAGAGCGGAGCCGGAGGAGTTACTGAGACTCCCATCTATTTCGCCCCTCTGGTGAGTAAAGACAGGATCAATCAGGATGTTCCCTATTTGCGCAATATCCCCCAGATCGTTCTCCTAAATATCTCTCCCTTTTCCGTGCCGCCCTCGGACGGGGAAGGCACAGGAACATCTGCTTTTGAGGTAACACCCCTCATGTACTCCTCCGAGGACGCCTGGACCGTATCGGAGGATATCAATCTTTCCAATCCATATACGATACAGCCCCCCCCTGAGGACGCCCAAAAACAGATACCTCTGGCCTATCTCGTCAAAGGAGAGTTTACGAGCTACTTTAAAAACAAGGATATTCCCGAGCCGCCGAAAGAGGAAGCCCCGGCCGGCGGAGAAGCCCAGGCTGAACAGGACGACGGGGGTCTCCTGGATGATGAGCAGGTTGCCCTGGAAGCGGACGCGAAGGAGGAGGGCCAAGGCAGTCTCTTTCTCTTGGGAAGCAGCGCGGTACTGGGCAGCAATGTCATGGACCCGGAAGGAAATTCGGGGAACAGTCTCTTTCTCCTCAATATGGTGGACCACCTGAACGGACGCACCGACTACGCTGTTCTTAGGACAAAAGGCCTAAGGTACTCCCCCTTAAAAAAGACCACTCCCGCTGCCCGTTCTTTCATAAAAGGATTTAATATTTTCGGCTTGGCGGTAATTGTGGTGGTTATTGGTCTTTTTGCCTGGATGATTCGCGGCTCAAAACGAAAGAGGATCAGGAACTACTACGAAGGCTTTACGGCAAAAAAGAGAGAGGTGTCGTCATGAGCAACGCGGTGGAGAGAAAGAAAAAGAAGTTTCGAAACCAGATCATAATCTATTCCGTTTTAGGGGTCCTCGCTGTGGGACTTATCCTCTATCTTGTTTTTAGAGAGGAGGGAAGGATGGCCTATGATCTTCCTTCGGTAGAACTAGGCTCTACCGAATCTATTACTACCATTGAAATCGATGGACCGGATAAAACGTTCCGGCTTAAGAAGACGGGGGATTACTGGTTTATCATGCCGGAGAAATACCGTGTCGATCCTTCTGCTGTAAAGGGCATGCTTACCGCTTTAGAGGAGTTCAGATTCACCGAACTCATTTCCCAAGCCGGGTACCCCGCAAGGTTTAATCTGGACGAAGCTTCCAGGACCACCATCACTGTCTATACGGAAGACGGCAGCGGAGAGGGAGAGGAGGTCTTCTCTATCCATGCCGGTAAGGCTGCTCCCTCCTATAAGCATACCTATGTATCTTTAAAGGACGACGAGCGTATCTTCCTTGCTAAGGGGAACCTTCCAAGGGCTTTTGGAAAGGAGATTTCAGCCCTTCGGGACAAACAGGTCCTCTCCTTCGACAGGGAAGGGGTAAAGGCTGTTCATATAACCCGGCGAGGGGAGACAACTACCCTACGCAGAGTTTCAGCTGAAGAGACAACGGAAACAGTATGGAAGGACAACGAAGGACGGAACTGGAAAACTGATCCGGTTAACAACCTCTTAGACCGGCTTAAGGACTTCCAATGTACCCGATATTTGGAGGATGATGAAAACATCGCTGACACAGGTGAGCCCTTTCTGGTTATTGCGATAAAGGGAGAAACCGAGGAAGACATTCTCTTTCTCTACGAACAGAGGGAGGACAAAGCCTATCCGGCGAGGTCCTCGGAGACACCCCATGCCTTCATTGTTTCTCAGTACCAGGGCGACGCGATAAAAAACTTCATTGACCAGGCTGCACCCGAGTCTGAGTAGCCGGATTATTCCCAGCCGGAGAGTTTGGTAACCACAAGGCCGTAAAACCGCCTCCACTCCGTGCCGCCCTTTCAACATTGGCCAATGTTGAAAGGGCGGCAGGTTTTTATTATTTCCTAGATACTATTGTACTAACAAACTGAAGGGTTGTACAGGAAGGGAGGGAGAAGAAAGCGAAGAGGGAAAAAGCAAGGAGGAGGATAAAACGCAATCCTATACGTAACAATTGTAAAAAAAGTTACGTATAAAAGTGCGTTCACATCACCCGTTCCGTCTTGACCGAGGAACAGCTCGGATCAGCTAACCTCTATCTTATTTTTTATTTCCGTGTTTTCCCCCATTGTTTTCTCAGCTATTTCCTGCACCCGGTCTTTTATCTCTTGGGAATCGACCTCTCCTTTTAAGTTGATAATGCTCCTCTTCTTAAAAAATCCCTTGTGTTCTTCTATAACGTGCAGATCGTAGTTTTTTGTTTTAATATCGCCTCTTAATTCCGATTTAATTCGTTCTGCTGTTCGTCCCATATCTTGGTTTCTCCTTATAAAAAGTATTTAGTAAGGAAGTTGCTTTTTTAGTAACTACACTGCTCTTCCTTAATTCTAATATATAAAGAGGAACCTGGAAAAGCAAATGGCCGATGTAAAGGGGAAGCAAATTGTATTAATTAATCAACTAAGCCTCTGAAAAAGGTAATTTTGAAAGAGGCTCAACTAGAGAGCTAAAAGTGAATCAGCCAGTTCGGCTATAGTGATCGAGTCTTCCAGTTTCCTCTGCCACCCCCGATCCTAGAAGAAAACCCGCCTTATCTTCAACCCTTGTTAGGGAAGTGCTTATCTTCCTTACATTTTAGGGGAGACGGGATTTCTTGGTTTAAGCCTTCACCGCACCTGCCGCAAGTCCTGCTACCAGCCGTTTCTCGATCAGGTAGAAGAGGAGTAGGACGGGAATAATTGCCCAGAAGGCGGCTGCCGAGAGGAGTTCCCATTGGGTGGTCCATCGGCCTAGGAATTGATACAGCCCAAGGGTCAATGGCATAAGATCGTGGGATTTTATAAATACCAGTGGAAAGAGAAACTCGTTCCAGGCCCATATGAATGTGTAGATCATTGCCGTAACAAGTCCCGGTCCGGCGATGGGCAACATGATTCGCCAGATTGTCTGCACTCGGGTGCAGCCGTCGATCATCGCCGATTCTTCTATCTCTACAGGAATTGCCCTGAAGTAGCCGGTCATCATCCAGATGGTGAAAGTCATAGTAAACACCGTGTCCGCCAGAATAAGGCTTGTCCAGGTATCTATTAATTTCATCCCAATGAATATCTTAAAAAGAGAAATGACAATAACCACAGGAGAGAACATCTGTATTGCCAAAAACATGTAGAGCATTACCTTCCTTCCCAAAAACCTCAGTCGTGCTACGGCGTAGGCCGCGGGAACGCTTATAATGATATTAATAATCATAGTACCCAGGGCTACCACAAAACTGGCCCGGAAGTAGTAAAACAGATTGTACTCGTTCCACACCTTCCAGAGGTTACTGAAATCAAAGGTTTTGGGTATCCAGTAGGGAGGAGAAACATAAACCTCCTGGCTGGATCTGAGCATTGTGGTGATCATTATGAAGAAGGGGAAAAGCATGATCAAAAGCAGCACAATGGTAATAATAATTGCTAAAAATTTACCCTTTTCTCTCCAGCTTCTCTCAAACAGCATCTATTCATTCTCCCTTTTAAAGTACAACCGCGCGTATAGTATACTCAGCGTCATAAGGATTAAAAATGTCACCACCGCCATTACCGAGGCCTTGCTGAACCGGAGCCACTCGAAGGCGTTCTTATACACCCCCGTTATTAATATGTCTGTGGTACCTGCCGGTCCCCCTCTGGTTAGTATGTAAATTGTATTAAAGTCGTTAAACGTCCAGAGGGCGGAGAGCAGGGTGGCAATAATGATAATGTGAAAAATCCCGGGCAGCGTAATGTAGATAAATTTCTGAGCATTATTTACCCCGTCAATATAGGCCGACTCGTATAGGTCCTCCGAAATTGCCTGCATACCGGCCAAAAAGATAAGTGCCATGAATGGAATTCCTATCCAGACGTCAACCCACATTGCCGAACCGAAAGCGAGAAGCGGTCTTCCCAGCCATGCGGGAGATTCCTGCAGTATGCCGAATTTCATAAGAGTATGGCTTAAGAGTCCGAACTCCTGATCGTAGACCCAGGTCCAGATTATCGCGCTAATGGGAACTGATGAAGCCCAGGGGGCTATGAAAAGCATCCGGGCGATTTTTCTGCCCTTGTACTTATAGTTCAGAATCAGGGCGATAATCATACCGATTATTGTCTTCGTAACCACTCCGGTAACGGTCCAGATACCGGACCGGCCTGTGATCTGCCAAAACTCTACGTCCTTGAATGTAGAGATAAAGTTTTGGAAAAACACAAATTCCTGAATATGCCCAATCTTGTTTGTTTTAAAAAAGCTCATGGCAAAAACATAAATGATAGGGTAAAACATAAAAAAAGCGAGAAACACTAAAGCCGGAAGCATGAGCACATAGCCAAGCTTCGCCTCGTTATTCCAGTATCGTTTTTTGAAGGTTAATTGATGGTCCGCCACTTCTTTTCCACCTCTGCTCTGCCGGCTCTGCCGGTAAGATAAACACGGCTGAGGCACCCCGCAAGGGATATGACCTCAGCCGTTGCATAATACCATATTACATAGATATAGTTCTACCTACATACCTCTAATTTTGTCTATCTTTTTAGCCGCATCGTCGACTGCCTGCTTAGGCGTTTTCCTCTCTAGAAGGATCTCGGAAGTCATGTCGTCGATAACATCACCTATTTCTGCCCATCCCTCAACAAGGGGCCAGGGTTTCGCAACCGCTGCCGCCGCATTTAAAGTGTCGTAGAGTTCATTCTGGAACTGTGGTAATTTTGCCGCAGTCTTTGTAATGGGTGGAAACCCTACCTGCTCATCGAATTTTGCCTTCCACTCATCCTGGTAGAAGAAATCTATAAAGGTCCCTGCTGCATCCAGATTATCCGCGCCTGAAAAGAAGGCTATAGAGTCGGTAATGATAAGAGGAGCCGGATCATGTCCCTTAAAGGGAGGAATCATGGCGTAGGTTACGGGGAAGTCCGCCCCGGCCTGTTCCATCGCTGATTTTACCCAGGCGCCGATCATAACAAACCCGGCTTTCCCGCTGTAGAACACCGGATGGGAATCCATTCTGGCCTGGGAGAGAAATCCATTCTGTACCACCTCGTCTTCCAGGGCAAGCTTCTTCATAAAAGTAGCTGCCTTTACACCGGCTTCAGAGTTGATGGTACATTTACCGTAGGAACCGTCCGCTTTGGTTTCAAAGAAATCTCCTCCGGCGGAGTAGAAGTAGTAGGCGAAGTCAGTTGCTTCGGTGTCCTTCTTTCCGGGCATGATGAGCCCGTAGGCACCGGGATGGTCTTTCTCAATCTGGATGGCCGCTTCCCGCATCTCCTCCATGGTCTTAGGCACAACATCGGTAAGCTTGTTGTTTATCGTAAGCAGCCGTGCGCCGGCAACCACAGGCAGCCCCATTAGCTTTCCGCCTATCATGGCTTCTTTCGCGCCGTCGAAGATGTTATCTAGAGTGCTCTTGCTTACATACTTGTCCACCGGTTCTACAGCGTCCATGGACATAAACTCTAAGAGCCACCGGGTCCCGATTACAGAGAGTTCCGGCGCGTCCCCTCCTGCCAGAGAAGTGGTGATTTTGTCGTTCATCTGGTCCCATGCAATGGGTACAATATCAACCTCGATATTTGGGTTTGCTGCCGCGAACCCCTTCTCAAGGTCCTGTCGATAGTCTTCCGTAAGCCCGTCATACAAGGCCCAGAAGAATGTTACTGTTTTTTTACCCGTTTTCTCCGCATCGCCTCCAGCAAAGGCGAAGGAAACGAGAACCAGTAGTACAAGTACTACACTTACCAATTTTTTCATAGTATTGGTACCTCCATTGAAATTATTCATGGCGTTGCCGCCATGCTAAGGACCATACCGGTCCCTGTAAGGGTTGCCCCCTTCTATTACCCAATGATACGCAGTTACCCTGTCGCGGAAAACCGCAGCAAAGCTCCTAACGTACAGTAAATAACTAACTAGTAAGTATAATGGATAACCGCCGGATGTCAAGAGAAAATTGATTTTACCAAGGATGTCCCCAAGAATGTTGTGATAATACGATGCCGATTATTAAGAATATCAGCATGTCGCTGATATTAATGAGGTACTCTATGAGCGGGAGCTACTGTACCGGTTTACCCCTTCAGTAGTACTTCCAGTTCCGAGGCGAGCTGTTTAAGGACCTCCGGTTTTTCCTCTGCCAGGTTTCTTATCTGCCCGATATCTCCGGAGAGGTCGTAGAGTTGGGGGCCTGAAGCGTTCCCCAGTTCAACCCCCGTGTTGGGGCAGATCGCCGGGCCTTGGTAGGGAGGAATGTAAGACCACTGCTGTTTCCGGTAGACTGTCTTCTTCCATGTTCCTTCCACAATCAAAGCTTCCCGGCCCACGGATGATTTCCCCAAGAGAGCATCCATTACAGTTTCGCTGTCCGGGGCTTCATCCTCTAAAAGTGTTTCCCCCAGCATGGAGGCAAAGGAGGCGTGAAAGTCCATGTGGCTTACCATGGCATCCGATTCGGCGGGGGATACCGTCCCCGGCCAGCTCAGGATAAAAGGCACCCGGGTCCCGCCGTCGTAGAGGCTGTACTTACCGCCCCGTAAGGGTCCTGCCGCCCGGTGGTCCCCCAAAAGCTCCGCCGCCCGGTCTTCGTAACCGTCGTCTATGACCGGTCCGTTATCGCTGGAAAAAATCACTAGGGTGTCTTCCCGAAGCCCCTCTTCATCCAAAACCCGAAGGACCTCACCCACGCACCAGTCCATCTCAGCAATTACGTCTCCCCGGGGACCGAGGGATGTGGTCCCCTTAAACTTGGGTGAGGCAACCCGGGGAACATGGGGTTGATGGAAAGCATAGTAGAGGAAGAAGGGCTGATCCTTCCGCTCCCGGATAAACCGTACCGCTTCCTCGGCAAAAACCTCCGCCATGGTCTCGTCCTTCCAGAGAGCCTTTTCCCCGCCCCGCATATAGCCGATCCGACTTATCCCGTTTACGATGGACCCGTCGTGTCCGTGGCTGTACATCATGTTTAGGAGTTCGGGGTTTTTTCGTCCCGTTGGCACGTCGGCATAGGCCTTCTCCTCCTCATAGGTAACTTCGATGGGGTCCTCCGGGTCAAGACCGTCAATCTTTTCGTTTTTCACATACACACAAGGAACGCGGTCATTGGTTGAGGCCATAATATAGGAGTAGTCGAATCCCACGTGGTTGGGTACTCCATCGATTTCCTTGTTCCAATCCAGGTCTCCCCTGCCCAGTCCCAGATGCCATTTCCCCACGATGCCGGTAGCGTACCCCGCCCGCTTGAGCATGGAGGGGAGGGTAGGGGTTTCCGCGTCGATTATAAGGGGGTCGTCCCCAGCCAGGATCGCCGCCCGGGGGTTCCGCCAGGGGTAGGAGCCGGTTAAGAGGCTGTAGCGGCTGGGGGTGCAGGTGGCCGCGGTGGCGTAGCCCTGGGTGAAGGTAACCCCTTCCCGGCTTAAGCTGTCGATGTTGGGAGTGGGGATCTCTTGGGCGCCGTAGCAGCCCACATCGCCGAAACCTAAATCATCGGCGTAGAGGATAATAATATTCGGTTTTGCTTTTATCTTAGACATGGGCGGCTCCTCTTTTTAAACAGCCTACCAGAAGGAGAGCTTTTACGTCTATAATCCAAGCTCCTATAGCCTGCATAATATCCGCCGTCAGTAGACAAGAGCTCTTACTCCGGGGATAATGAAGAAAAAGGACAGTGGAAACAAAAAGGTGATAAAAGGTGCTATTCGGCCGGCAAGAAAATCCTGATCCTGCTCAGTTCTGGGAAGACCTCCAGGAGGAACTGGGGGAGGATATTCTCCTTTACACCTTAGGTGAGTTGGAAGAGATGCCCCAGGGCGCGAATGATAGTAATGTTCCAAAGGAGCGACACCGGGGAGCCGTTGGGTTGTGTTACTGTACCGACACGGCATTCTACTTCCATACTTTTCCGGAGAAGAGCTGGTTTACCACATTGGTAACGAGCAAGAAAAACAGGAAGGAGGAATTCCGTTTGCGAATTCCCAGGACACAAATCCTGAATGTAGAATTAATCAAGCCTGAAGGATGGTGTAAACGCATCTTGTCTTCTCCCCTTGAGCGCTTACGAATACGATACTCACCGGAGGTTTCCGATCCGTCGGGCCAACACCCCGAGAGGGAAGGGGAGGATTCAGCGTTGACGCTCCTAGCGGCTCTTCACGGAAAGGGTAAGGATTTTCTTGACTCATTACTTAATAAGTAGAGTGAATGCATCCTGCATCTCTGAACTAATTATCGTTTCTCCTGCATCGATCGACGGGCGAGGTGAGTTCTTT
>CAYXSD010000097.1:2408-11387 GCA_964466335.1 uncultured Spirochaetales bacterium | reverse complement strand
AAGAGATTGATAAGGGAGAGATCGGCAAAGCTGAAGGCCCGGGAAAGCCTTACCGGGTGGGTCAGAGGAAGCGCCTCGGTTAAGGGGCGCGTCCACTTAGGCAGGGTCTCTATGGGAAAGACAACACCGGCGAAGAAGAACATGGGAGATAAGAATCCGCTGAAGTAGAAGTTGAAGTGGTTCAGGTTACTGACGAAGGAGGTTATTAAGAGGGAAAGGCTTGCAAACATGGTGCCTGTTAAAAACCCGATTATAGGAATGGGAAGCGCCCTCCCTAAGGGGAGAATCTGAAAGATGGCCACGATAATGAGGACCGCCAGGGAAAAGAAGAACCCCTTCGTACCCGCCCAGAGGATCTCCCCTAAGAGCATGTCCGAAGGGGTCATGGGAGAGGCGAGCATACCGTCGTAGACCTTGTCGAACTCGAGCCGTATAAAGGTACCGAAGGAACATTCGAAGGCGGCGGTAAACATGGCGGTGGCAACAAGGAGTCCCGATGCCAAGTACTCGATGTAGGGCACACCTTCCATCTCATGGATAAAACTCCCCAGTCCGATTCCGATACCAACGAGGAAAATTAAAGGTTCCAAAAAAGGCGGAAGACCGTTGGAGATGATGTTGTTGGTGTAGACCCGCATATGCCGGAACCAGACCCCCATAATGCGGCTAAAAAAACCAGGGTATCGCCGCCCCGCGTCTCGGAGGTCCCTGGACTTAGTTCCGCCTTTACTGGATTTCACTTAGCTTCCTCCCCGTGATAGCCAAAAAGAGGTCTTCCAGATTGGTCTTTCTGTTGTAAAACTGATGGTATGCCAAAGACCGGGACATCGAGGTGAGGAGGTCTTGGTCATTGCTGTAGTAGAGAAGCCGGCTCTCCGAGGCCTCCCTGCGGTAGAGTGAGGGATCCTGGCCGTCTTCAATGCCTTCCGCCGCGGTGGGTTCGGTGATCTCCAGGACGTAGGCTTCTATATTGTCATCCAAAAGTTTCTGTGGATTTCCCTCCAGTACCTTCTTTCCTCTGTCCATAATCACCACCGAATCGGCGATCTGAAAGGCCTCCTCCATGTAGTGGGTGGTAAGAAGAACCGTTACCCCCTCGTGCTTGAGTCCCCGGAGCTTGTCCCAGATAAGCTGTCTTACCTGGGGGTCCAGGCCGGTGGTGGGTTCATCCAGGATAAGGAGGGAGGGATTGTTAAGCAGAGCCCGGGCAATGACCAGGCGCCGTTTCATTCCTCCGGAAAGCTCACGGATTTTCACGTCCCGCTTCTCCTGGAGTTCCATAAAGTGGAGAAGCTTGTCGATCCGATCCAAAGCGGTTCCCCCGGTTACACCGTAGAAACGGCTGAAGATCTTTAAGTTTTGCGTAACGCTTAACTCCACGTCCAGGTTGTCGTCCTGCTGCACCACCCCGGAGAAGTTCTTAATTGACAGCTCGTCGCTACGGGAATCGAAGCCGAAAACACTGATCTTTGTCTCTTCCCGCTTGTCGGGTCTTCCCATACCGTAGAGGATTTTCATCATTGTCGTCTTCCCCGCGCCGTTGGGACCTAAGAAGCCAACACAGGAGGCCTCATTAACAGAGAAGGAGAGATCGATTAAGGCCTTCGTTTTACCGAAGGTCTTATAGACATGTTCCGCGTAAATAACCGGGGCATTTTCCGACATCGGCGCCAATTGTTTCATGTTTTGTTGTTTGTGGCAAGATAAAGACATGATCCTGAAACAACTTCCGACTAATGCGCAGCGCTTTGCGCGTTAGTCTTGACTTTTGCGCAATATTCTGATAGAAAGTCAATATGCATCGTTATCTCGAACAATTTCTTCAAAAAGATGTAAAAAAGAAAATGGTAATACTGACAGGACCGCGACAAGTAGGGAAGACTTTTCTTTCAAAACAATTGTCCGCTATCTTCCGAAAAACTCAGTATATGAATTATGATAACCAACAAGATGCAATTCTTATCGACAAAGCCCGGTGGGCCCTCGATGCCGACCTTCTTATCTTTGATGAACTTCATAAAAAAAAGGACTGGAAAGGCTTTTTAAAGGGAACATATGATAAAAAGACTGAAAAACAGTCGATTCTTGTTACCGGAAGCGCAAGGATGGACACCTTTCGGCAGAGCGGTGAATCTCTGGCCGGGAGATATTATCATTACAGGTTTCATCCTCTTTCCGTTAGAGAATTAAAGGACGATATGGCTCCAGATGAAGCTTTACGGCGTTTACTTTTTTTCGGCGGTTTTCCGGAACCATTCTTAAGTGATTCGGAGGGCGAGGCAAATCGTTGGCGAAAACAGTATTTTACCGATCTTATCCGGGAAGATATTCTGGAGTTTAGTCGAATTAACGAAATTAGGACAATGCGACTGCTGCTTGAAATGTTAACGAAAAGGGTTGGTTCCCCCCTATCGTATCGCTCACTTGCCGAGGATATTCAGGTTGCGCCGAATACCATCAGCAGGTATATAGATATTCTTTCGGCTCTTTATATTATTTTTCTCATTCGGCCTTATCATCGTAATATAGCACGCTCCATACAAAGGGAGCCGAAAGTATATTTCTACGATACGGGTATGGTTAGCGGGGATGAAGGAACTAAATTAGAAAATACAGCGGCCTGTTGCCTCCTGAAACACAGTCATTTTCTGCAGGATGCACTGGGGCAAAATATTGAACTGGCCTACATCCGAACAAAAGAAAAAAAAGAGATCGATTTCGCACTGGTGCGGGATGAACAAGTAACGGAATTTATCGAAGTCAAGCTTTCCAATACGAAACCGTCGAAAGAATTGATATATTTTAAAGATAAACTACAAGAGGCAAAAGCAGTGCAAATTGTTATGAATTTACGGGACCCGATGTATTATTATGATACGGATATTCATGTTGAAAAGGCTGCCGACTATTTTGCCGGCCTGAGTGTGTGATCGTAGAGGCTTTCACATTACTTGAGCCGTAGCACCGGATTGCGGGACAAAGCCCGTTTTCGGAGGTAAACCGAAAAAAACCCAAAATGAAACAGCCACTTTCAAAATTAACTAATTTTGAAAGTGGCCCTACCTTTAGATTTTATACCTTATTATAATATAATAAGGTATAAAATCGACCCCATATTGAGGCTCTGAAAAATGGTAATTTTGAAAGAGCCTCGAAAGTTGAAGATTGGCTCCCGCTACTGGGCTATAAATGCCCTGGACATTAGCTCCTTTTCAAAGGAGCTGATTCCGTATCTATCCGCAAAGGCCGGCCAGAGGGACACAACATCTCGAGTCTTTGTGATAATTTCTTTGCCTTCTCTGTGACCCACCCGGAAAAAAGGTGCTGCCTCCAGAGCAAGATCCGGATCAAGCCGGTTGTCGTTTTCGGTGATATTCAAACTCAGGCCAGAGCTTCCCGGGTCCGGATTTATATCAAAGGCCGGAGAAAGTCGCCATCCGTAAGGTATAAGAAGAAATCCATGGTTTCTTAGGTGGTCATCCGTATTGGAAACGGCGATATTGAAGACTATCCTCTTCCATAGCTGTTTCAGGTCTTCATCGGGGGCAGCTCCATGCCGCACCAGGAATTCCGCAATCTCCAGATAACTAACCCCTGCTGCCGCCTCCGCGCCATCGCTGTAACCCAGCATGGTCATGGCTGAAGAATAATGGATCCGTTCGAGCTTTGGGGAACGATCAAACCGTTTTGTCAGAAAAGTATGATGCCGGATAGTAAACCTTTCTGCCCGGCAATCAGACATTTGTATTCCCGCTCTCCCGGCCAGTTCATGGACAACCATTTCCCAGGCTCCCAAATCAACCGCATCCTTCCTGCCGGGGAATTTGGCTATCCAGAGTTGGTTTTCAGAATCCCGCACCCCTGCCTTGGGTCTTGCCCCGCCCAGGGAAGAGCCCGGGGCCACAAGTAGATTCAGCCATAGACGATAGGAGCTGCTTTTTTCGGCATCTTCCTCTTCAAGCTTAAGGCTGGCATTTTCCAGCTCCCTGATAGAGGCCCAAGGCGGTGAGGCAAACTTGTGATTATTGTCCAGGAACTCATCATTTTTGTCGGTTTTGTATCTCAGCCCGCCCATTCTGCTTCCGTCATACACGCCCAGCAGAAAATCCGATTCGAAAAGTCTTTTCTCCGGCCTGTCTTGCGATCGGGCTTCAAAGGCTTCCCGTCTTTTTATCAACATTCTTCCCCATCTGTCCGGGGAGGAATCGGTAAAAAGACCGAAATTCGGTTTTTCATCATACACATATTGGGGCCCTGAATAAAATTGCAGGCCGGGGTCAAGTAAAACCCTTTCCCCGGATTTAAGCCAGGCCTCATCATATTCAAAACTGAAAATTTCCTTTCCCCGGCTTTCCGATGCCAATAACGTTCCCATTAATTCAGCTTCGGGCATGCCTTCCCAGTGCGCGTAGACATAGATCTTTTTAGCTCTTTCAGCCACGACTTTTCCTTTTCGGGGCCCGCCGGCCGCTCAGTAATTCGGCGTCCTGCAATTTGCGGCCCAACACATCATCCGCCGCCAACTTGAGGATATCCTCATCCAACCCGAGGACAAACAGCACCTGCATGTACGAACCGATGGAGACAGAGGCCGAGCCCTTTTCCATAGCGCCCAGGGTTGACCGGCTTAAGCCCGCCCGTTCAGCCACCTGCTCCATGGAGAGTTTTCGTCTCAACCGGGCCGCCTTCAAGTTTTCGCCGAACACAGAAAGATTACGTTCAACTCTGGGAAACAGTTTTTGCCGCATAATGTCTATTATTATACACGTTTTTGCCTTTATTGTCTAATATAATCACCATTGATGTTAAGGCCTTCACGGTTTTTCTCAATTCTTTCATCCAGGGAAATAAAGGATAATTGAGGATAGAGTTTCTTATATTCCAGCGCAGTGGCAAGATGAATAGCGTCGAGGCTTCTTACCGGTTCCACTGGAAACTCGCCTGAGGCCCGGGAAATCACTGCTTCGTCGATACTCATTCTAAACCATTCTTTAATATGGGTATAAAACAATTCTACCAAAGCAGCGTATTCATCATCTGACAGAATGCCTTCTTTAAGTGCCCTCCTAAAGGCCCGCTCCGTTTCTACACACAATAAATCGGAAGTAACTATGAGGTCGGCGGAGTTCATAGCCTTTCTCACATCCGCACCTTTAGGTTCATTGAAAAACCAGGAGAGAAGGGCTGAAGTTTCAAGATATGACACTTTCAATATCTACCTCGGTCAAGGTCAATCATTCTCTTCGCTGTGCCCATAGGAAGCGTCACAGGGGATTCTTTTACGGTTCCCTTTTTTTCCAGAGGTAAGTGGAGCTTTCCAGAGTCAACCCATTCCTGCTTTATGGTTTCTATTTTAAGGAAATCGTACTCCCCCTCGGAGACTTTTATTTCAGCAATAACTCTTCCGTGTTCCGTAACAAGCACAAGAGAGCCCTTTTTCACCTCCCTTAAATAGGCACTAAGATTATTTTTTAGTTTTCTTACCCCCACAGAAATGCATTGATCCATAGTATACTAATTGTAGCTACCAATAGCTACTTTGTCAAGGATGAAACCATCGCGGCAAATACTGAAGCTCCGATTTGAGAATCAAGGCACGGTAATCAGTGAAAGGGATGTACAGATTGCGGCAATTGCGCGATCTCGGGACCTTGTATTGGTGACCCATAATGTAAAGAAGTTTACACGCCTGCCGGACCTGAAAGTTGAAGACTGGTACTCAGATTGTTATACGTAACAATTTTTCAAAAACTTACGTATAGAAAGATATTCGGAAAAAGCTTTCTATAGGAAATTGATTGTCTCCGTTTTTCTTGTATTTTATCTTTACTAGGGTTCATAATTGGATCTTTTTTGTTGAATGTATACCTGAATTATTTTACAATTCATTCATATTATGAAGAAAAAAATAATCCTCATCGCCGGGGCGCTCCTGGCGGCACTTTTTGTTTACCTCCTCTGGCCCTTGGCAGACCACAAGTGGGACATTACCTTCGACCAGGAGATGATAGACCGGAAAAACCGTTTCCTCGAAGGCCTGTCTAATCGGGCCGGCGGTAAGACCGCCGCGAAAAAGAGACCGAATATTGTCCTCATTTTAGCGGATGATCTCGGAACGATGGACACCTCCCTCTACGGCGGGACCCTCCTGGAAACACCGAATATCGATGCCATAGGGACTGAGGGCGTCACCTTCACCCAGAGCTACGCCACCGCGGCTATCTGCGCTCCCTCCCGGGCTGGAATGATGACAGGCCGGGACCAGAACCGCTTCGGCTTCGGCTGTCAGATGATCGACATCTACCTTAGAAACCGGCTTACCTTCGCTATTGCAGACGCCTTCGTGGAAACCGACGCCATGGACCCCGTCTTCAGGACCGAAGTACCCCGGAAAAGCGAGACCTGGAAGCAGGGCGTTCCTCCTTCAGAAATAACCCTTGGCGAACTACTTCAGGCCTCCGACTACGAAACCCGTATGATCGGCAAATGGCATATAGGCTACCATGACATTCATCACCCAATAAACCGGGGATTCGACTACCACTTCGGCTTCATAGAGGCCTACGCTTTCTATGCCGAGGAGAGGCGGGAGGACATAGTGAACTACCACCACGATCTCTTCTGGGAAAAGGAGATTTGGAACCGCGCCGGCAGAGGCCCTTCAGCGATTTCTCGGAACGGGGAAGACGTTAAAGAGGAGCGGTATCTCACCGACGCCTTCGCCGACGAAGCGGTGGAGTATATTGCCTCTAAAGGAGAAGATGGGGAACCCTTCTTTCTCTACCTTCCCTTTAATGCCCCCCACACCCCATTCCAGGCAACCCGGGAGTACTACGAAAAATTCTCTCACATAGAGGACAAAGCGCAGCGGATATACGCCGCCATGATTGCCCATCTCGACGATGCCGTAGGCCGGATAATTGAAGCGGTGGAAAAAGAGGGGTTGAGCGATAATACCCTTATTATCTTTTCCAGCGACAACGGATGCGCCGAGTATGCCGAGGGAAACACCAACGAACCCCTCCGCGGGGGAAAGATGACCTTCTTCGACGGGGGCTTGCAAGTTCCCTTTATGATGCGCTGGGACGGGGTCATAACGCCGGGCACTGTTGTAGATGATCCGGTAATACAGACAGACATCTTCGCTACAGCTGCCGCCGCCGCCGAAACTCCCCTCCCTGACGACAGGGTCTACGACGGAAAAGACCTTATTCCCTACGTCACCGGCCGGGGGAGTGGGACCGAAAAACCAATTCCTGGGCCCATCCATGACACTCTCTTCTGGAAAACACTCTACGGAGGAATGGTAAGGAAAGGTCCCTGGAAGCTCATTGTAAACGAGCGGCAGGACGAGGTCCGTCTCTACAATTTGGAGAAAGACATTTCGGAGAAAGAGGAACTCTCCGAAGAGGAACCGGAGGTCTTGAAAGAACTTATAAACGCCTTTAGGGAGTGGGAAAAAACTCTAATGCCCTCCCTCTGGCCCAGTCTTATGGAGATAGAGTTCGAGATCGACGGGGAGAAGATCATATTTCCTATATAAGGGTTTAGATCAGACCTTTCTTCTTACAAAATTTTTACAATTGTTTTACACTGGTTTGACCAAAAAAATCGGGACGGTTGTAGACTTGTGATTAAGAACAAACGAAATCACAAGCCGGGATAATCCCCGGGGAGGAGAAGAAGATGAAAAAGACAAGTATATTTATCCTGACCCTTACAACCATGATACTTATCGCGGCAGGGAGTGCTGCCGCCCGCACGGTGGATTTGGAAGTTTCCCTCTCCAATCCTTACCTTCTCGCTGACCAACAGCAGAGCGTATTCTTAAAAGTCGGTCTTACCGGATTCGAGTTAGCAAGCCGGGCGGACAGACCGCCGGCGAATGTGGCCATTGTCCTCGACCGTTCCGGGTCCATGGACGGAGAGAAGATCCGCCGGGCCAAAGAGGCGGCCCTGCTGGCAGTGGATATGCTGGAAGAGAGGGACATCGTGTCCATTGTTACCTACTCGGACACTGTCTCCGTCCTTATTCCCGCAACCCGGGTTAGCGACCGGACATTCATTCGAAGACGTATCGAGTCCATCTTCGCCGGAGGTTCCACAGCTCTCTTTGCCGGAGTGAGCAAAGGGGCCGATGAGGTGTACAAATTTTTGGACCAAAACCGGGTAAACCGGGTCATCCTCCTATCCGACGGGCTGGCCAATGTGGGTCCCGATTCTCCCATGGCCTTGGGCAGTTTGGGCGAATCCCTTAAAAAGACAGGCATCTCCGTAACCACCATCGGCCTTGGCTTGGGCTATAACGAAGACCTCATGGTTGCCCTGGCCAAACGAAGCGACGGCAACCACACCTTTGTGGAAAACTACAACGATCTGGTGCGGATATTCCAGTACGAGTTTAATGACATTCTCTCCGTAGTAGCCCAGAATGTAGAGATAGAAATAACCTGTGAAGCGGGGATAATCCCCCGGAAGATACTGGGAAGAGAAGGGGAGATTATCGGAAACAAAATATACACATCCCTAAATCAGCTTTACAGTAATCAGGAGAAGTACATCCTTATCGAGCTGGAAGTGCCGCCCCACAGGGAAGGACAGAATATAAGCGCGGCCCAAGTATCGATCCGGTACGACAACATGAAATCAAAATCAGCGGAAGTCCTCTCCAGCGGAGCGGCAATTTCTTTTACCAGACAAAAAGAGCAGGTGGATGAGACCAAAGACCGAGAGACCCTGGTGGAAGCGGCAAAGCAGATCGCCACCGAGAAGAGCGAGAAGGCCATTAGCTTAAGGGATGAAGGCAAAGTGGAAGAGGCGAAAAAGGTCATGCAGGAAAGCGCCGATTATCTGGAAGAGCAGGCACAGGAATTGGAATCGGAGGAGCTTAAGGGGATGAGCGCGGAAAGTGAAATGGATGCGGAAGCCCTGGAAGACGACTCCCAATGGAACTCCAACAGGAAGCGCATGAAAGCGGAG
>CAYXSD010000097.1:0-2308 GCA_964466335.1 uncultured Spirochaetales bacterium | reverse complement strand
TTAATTCTATTTTGTATTCTTACAGTGGTCCCCGTCGGCCTTATCAGCTGGCTGGCGGTGACCACGTATCAGTCTGAGAAAGAAAGGGAAATCCAGTATCAAAAAGACCTTGCCCGGGAGCGGCTTTCCTCCTTGGATCTTCAACTTCAAAGCTACTTCATATCTCTGGAAAAAGAGCTTACCAGCCTCATAGCCGGCATAGATGATACGGAAGCGGACCCCCTTCGTAGAACTACCCGCAGAGAAGCCCTGGTCCGTCAACTATTTATAATAGAGGGAGAGCGAGGGCTGGTTTTCCCGTCAAAGGAGATTCCCATAAGCCAAAAGGAGGAAGACTTTCTTGCTCGAACCAAAGAAATAGGTCTTACCATGGGGATTTTTATGCAACCTGAAGAAAGCCCTTCTTCGAGTTCAGAAACGCAAACCGCGAACCGGCCCGGCACCGCGGCAGCGGAGTCCGGATGGTATACCTACTACTTGGGGGAAGGACTCAATTTCATTTTTTGGAGAAGGTTGGAAAGAGAAAACATGGTGATTGGTGTAGAATGCAATCGGATGGCTGTGGTATCCGGCATTATCCGCGCACTTCCCACAACGGAGGAGAGTGGTTCTGAGGCCGCCCCCTTTCGTGTTAGCTTAGCAGATGAAGATGAAGGGCCCGTCTACCATTTCGGCGGTTACCTTCCTGAGGAAGAGGACCTTCCCATGGTCTCTCTCCCCCTTTCCCCTCCCCTCTCCTCCTGGAAACTAAAATACTATACCAGTCCTGCTTCTTTTTCTCTTTCCTCCAGCCGAGGGCTTACCATTTTCGGGTCTCTAGGAGCACTGGTGCTTATTGTAATCGGATTGGCGGTGTACTTCTACAGAGAAAGCACAAGGGAGGTGAGGGAAGCCTACAAGCGGGTCAACTTTGTAAACCAGGTTTCACATGAATTAAAAACCCCTTTAACAAACATAAGGATCTATTCGGAGCTCTTAGAACCGCGGCTCCCGGAAGCCGACGCGAAGGGAAAACGCTACCTGGACATTCTCGTTTCAGAGAGCCACCGGTTAAGCAGGCTGATCGGGAATGTGCTTACCTTCGCCAAGGAGCAAAAACAGGGAGTGGAACTATTCCCCATTCCCGCTGTACCTGATGATGTCGTCCGCAGCGTTATCGAACATTTTCGCCCCGCTCTTATAAAAAAGGGCATAGAAATCGATCTTACCCTAGACGCCTCTGAAAAGGTACTGTTGGACCGGGATGTCTTGGAGCAGATTATCAACAATCTGGCGGGAAACGTGGAAAAATACGCTGCCCGAGGAGGGTTCCTTGGAATAGAAACCGCGCAAGATGCAGAAAAGAGAGAGACCACCTTTATCGTTAAAGACAGGGGTCCAGGTATTCCGAAGCACCTCCGGGAGAAGGTGTTCCAACCCTTTTACCGAATCAGCAATCAGTCCACCGACGGGGTGGCGGGGACGGGGATCGGGTTGTCCCTTGTTCGGGGTCTCGCGAAACTCCACGGCGGAACAGCGAAGGTGCTGCAATGCAAGGGAGGTGCCAGGATTAGAGTGGTCCTTTCCACTCCTCCGGCGGATTCAGCCTCAGAAGCAGTAGACAATGATTTAGGCGATATAGACGAGAAAAATAAAGGAGAAAGATAATGACAGTACTCCTCGCTGAAGACGACCCCTATACCCGGGAGGGACTCACCGATATCTTTGAAGGAGAAGGTTACCAAGTGATAGCCGCCTCCGACGGAGAAGAGGCTTTGGATTTCTATAAAGAATCATCTCCTGATTTCATCATCCTGGACATTATGATGCCCGGAAAGAACGGTTACGATGTCTGTAAGGAAATAAGAAAAACGGACCACCGGGTACCGGTGGTCTTCCTCAGTGCAAAATCGGAGGAGATTGACAAAGTGCTGGGATTGGAACTCGGCGCGGACGACTACATCTCCAAACCCTTCGGGATCAAGGAGGTCACCGCCCGGGTAAGGGCCATTACCCGCCGCGTCCTGGCGTCTGAAGGAGCTGATAAGAAGACAGAAAGTAACAGCCCGGGAGATGTTAGAAACAGGGTATTCAGTTTAGGGGACCTCTTGGTTCATCCCGCGGAGCTAAAAGCCTTTCGCGGAAAAAGAGAAATTGAACTGAGCCTCCGGGACATAAAGATACTCGCCCTCTTCGCCGCCAACCAGGGAAAGGTCCTAAGCAGAAATGAGATTTACAATGCCGGCTGGGGAATGTCCCACATTGCCAATTCCCGCACCCTGGACCAGCACATCTCACAACTCAGAAAAAAGATCGAGCAGGATCCGAA
>CAYXSD010000096.1:8467-11843 GCA_964466335.1 uncultured Spirochaetales bacterium | reverse complement strand
TTAAAAGAGCCTCGACAGACTATGAAAAGGACTTAACCGTATGAGGAGAGTGAAATTGCATAATTTCGTTGCCTATTGAGAATTGCTAAAACCACTGGACGAGGCCTTCCCGTATGAAATATACTTACGTAAAGAAGAGATATTTCTTAATGAATGCAGAACAAAGAGATTGCGGATCGGTTGTTCTTAGCAGAGATCACTATAAAAAAACACCTTTCCAATATCTACAAAAACCTAAAGGTAAAAAACAGATTCGAATTACTGAGAACATTGAGAGGAAGTGAATACTAAAAAACCATTGAAGAGTAACAATAGTAGTTCTAAGGGAAAAGTCTTAATTGTAGACGACGACAAGATGGTGGTGAACCATCTTTCCCTCTTGCTTAATAATGCAGGCTACCATGTCCAGATCGCCTCATCGGCGGAGGACGCGAAGAAACTCCTTAAAACGGGACACTTCGATGCCGGGATCTTCGATCTCGTTCTCCCCGGAACCAATGGATTAGATTTAGCAGAGACAGCGAGGGAGGTCCAGAGAAATATATGCATTATTATTGTTACCGCCTATAACGAGATATCCTTCGCCATAGATGCAGTGAACAGAAAAATAGACGATTATCTTCTAAAACCCTGTTCTAAGGATGAACTCCTCTTTCGCTTAGCCGCGGGGATTTTACGAAAACAGATAGAGGGAAATAGTGCGGAGCCACCGCCTCTATTTAAAAAAGAAGATGTTGAAACCGGGAAAAAAGAGTTACCCACGCTCATCCGGTCCCTTCCCGTCCTTGTATGGGTGACCAACAGAAAGGGAGAGATAACCTTTATAAACGAAGCCGCAAAAGACCTCTTAGAGTATTCTCCGAAAGAGATGGTAGGAAAGAAGTGGGGTCGTTTCACATTGGACTCTCGTTCCGAGCCTACTTCTTCCGGAAAAGATACGCTGCAATATCGGATACAAATACGTACCGCTCCCGGAAGGATAAAGACATTCCTTCGTACTATCCGTATCATCTGGAGTAAAGATGAACGGGTACTAGGATACTTTGGCAACGATGTAGATATTTCCAAACAAATACTAATGGAACAATCTCTTAAAGAAAGCGAAGAGAAATACAGAAGAATGGTGGATGATTCTCCGGTGGGAATGACCCTCTCTGATGGGACCTTTCATCTCATCTATGCAAACCGGCAGTATCTTGACCTTTTAGGGTTTTCAACGGTACAGGAGCTAAATAAGAATATGTCTATTGACATGGTCTTGCCCGAATATAGACAGTTGGTGATCCAACGGTTAAGGAAGAGAAAAAGGCAAATGCCTCTTCCCCCTTACTATGCCGTTAAACTCAAGGACAGAGAGGGAAGGGTCCGCTCTCTCGGAATAATGGAAAGGGAAATCTATATCAATAACGAACGCTACTATGAATCAGCCATTATGGAGCTTCCCGAAAAGGAGCCTTAAGATCTTACTCTCGGGGAGGAAAATCGTAGTGCCGTTCCAAAAGCTCTACGATCTTTTGCGCTGTTTCTTCTTCCCCCTCTCCCTTTACAATCACTACCACCTCATCCCCTTTACAGAGTCCCATAGCCAACAGACCTATATGGTCCTTCAGGTCGGTATCCATTTCCTTCGCGTAAATTAGTACCTCGTCCTCTATGGAGCTGCACTCTTTTATGATCACTCCTGTAGGCCGTACATGAATTCCGGCATTGTTTTTTATGACCGCGGTTTTGGTAATCATAGAGTAGAACCCTCAGCCCTTAATTTCATTTACCAGGGCGTCGAAAATGGTAAGCATGTCAGAGGTGGTCTTTCGTAAACGGGCAGCCAAGATTTTAGAAATTGCCCGGGTATTCCTGTCTACAAAGACAGACGCGAAGGTACCGGATAAAAAACTCATTCCCGCAATACCGACAAAAATGGAAATTACGGCCACCATTCTTCCACCGGAGGTAATAGGCACCTTGTCGCCGTAGCCGGTAGTGCTGAAGGTTATTATTGCCCACCAGAGTCCGTCCATGATATTGAAAAACTCACTGTTTCTTCCGAGCTCAAAGAGAAACACCAGGCTGCCGGACAGAAAGAACAGCAGGATAAAGAAGGTAAGGGGCTTGAAATACTTGGATGTGTTAAAACTACTTGTTACTTTTTCAAATGTATCTTTAATCTTGGACATCTCGCATATCCACCTATTACCGAAGAGCTACCCTTTAATCATTCTTTTCGTTCCTTTAGTTATCGAGAATGGTAATTTCCACTCGCCGGTTTTTCTTCATTCCCTCCACCGTGGCATTACTGGCCACCGGTTCCCGGGCACCCATACCCTTAAAGATCATTTGGTCTTCCCGGATAACCCCCAGGGAGAGGAGATAATTCCCCACAGCTTTTGCCCGCTCCTCGGAGAGTGTTTGCCTTCCCTCCGGCGTTCCCGCCAGGGCGGTATGTCCGGTAATTAAAATGTCACGATCAGGATATTTCTTCAGTATCTTTCCCAGGGTTTCCATTTTTTTCTTTTCCGAGTCCTGGAGATCATAAGAATCCGGCTTAAACCGGATGTCTTCCAAACTGATGGTAACTCCCCTCTCATCCGCTTTTACATCCGTATCAGGCACGTTTTCCTTTTCCAGTTCTTTTTTAATATCTTCAGCGACCTTATCTTTATCCATTTCTTCCGTTTCGACAACCCTTGCTTCACCGCTGCCGCGATACTCTATAAGATACCCGTTATTGAATACGTAGATAAAGTGAAAATCTTCTTCGAAGGAATGATACAGTCCCTTTTCGTTGTCGAAGTAGAGGACCTGATAGGAGCTCCCCCTCACCTTAACCGGATACATCATAGCTGTGCGATCCATACTCGGGGGAGTATAGGAGGCGCTGTACCGCATGGTAAAGAGGTCCAACTCTTTTCCTTCCTTTTCCACCTTTCCCACATACCGATACTCCACCTCTATGGGAATTCGAAAAGGTTCCCCTATACCGAATTCCCTGAAATCCTGCACCTCCTCCCCCTGCGCCGTCCAGGTATCTCCGGGTTCAACCGGTCCTTCGGGAAAGGTAGGTACGTTCCGCACTACCGGCATGAAATAGGAAGAATCTATGGTGTAGAGTCCTCGATCAGTCCTCCAACTAACAGAGGGATAGGCCTCCTCCCAGCGGTACGTCCCGCCACTTCCGGTAGCACGCTGGGAAATAAGAAAATTCGCCTTGATTTTTCCCGCGTCTTCCTTGGTATCCACGATCTCCACGGCAATTTTATAGAGAAGGTCCGCACTGTGGTTGAAGGCACCGTTTATGTACACCTGCTCTTCTATATTAGTAAGAATTTTGTACTGCTGTCCACTCCGATACTGAAAACGGAAAACCTCTTCTTCCGCG
>CAYXSD010000096.1:4121-8367 GCA_964466335.1 uncultured Spirochaetales bacterium | reverse complement strand
AACTAGTCCACTCAACCTTGACAAAGGGGAAACCTCCTTATATCGTTTGTAATAGCAACTCGTATTGTATTTCACAGGATAGAAATGTGTTCAACAGGTTCAGCCAGAAGGAAGTACCCCGTGATATAGAAACTTTGGTCAATAACGCCGGATACTCCCGTCCCACCCTATTTCAACGACAAATTGTTCCCACTATTTTAGAGGGAAAAGATTTACTGGTGGAAACAGGCCAAGCAGTGGGTAAGACAGGGGCCTTAATTATTCCCCTCCTTCTAATGATCGAGAAAGATGCCGCGCAAGGCATTCAAGCCCTGCTGGTTACCTCAGAAAGCAGGGATGTCCGGAAAATCGAAGGACAAGCCAAGCTCTTTCGGAATAGGAACTCTGCCCTTCCCCGACTGATTGGAGTAGGTCAAGATAAAAACCCCAGAAGAGAGCGAAAGGCCATCTCCGAAGAACCTGATATTCTCGCCGGTACAACGGATAGAATCATTGACCACCTTAGACGGGGCAACCTGGACCTTGGGACCTGTTCATATTTCTTTGTGTATCGTACGAAATACCACAATACTGAGAGCTTCGATAAGGATGTCCTCTATATCAACTCAAAATTGGGAAAAAAGGCACAGACGGTGGTGTTTCTTCCAGTTCTGGAAGACAACGAATACCCCTATTCGGAAATCCTGAAAAGACCCCTCACCGTAAAAGAGTCGCATTGGAACCCCTCTACAGTAAAGCATGTCTGCTACGAGAGCCATGACCCTCAGCGTAAACAGCTCCTCCTCCAGGACCTTTTCTCGGCGATGGATCTGACAAATACCCTGGTGGTGTGTAAAAACGGTGCCATGGCGGAACTCTTAGAAAAACAGTTGACTGAAAGGGGTATTTGTCCTTCCATTTCCCTCTCCCCTTCCGCCGTGAAAACCCTGGCGGAAAGATTGAGAAACCAAGAATTACGGGCAGTGATACTGACACAGAGACAAGTCTCGGATATACTCTTCCCGGGTGGAGTATGTAATATAATCTTTTTTTCGCCGCCATCGGCAGTAGATTATAGGTCAGGAATACGGGCCTTGGAAGAATCGGAAGAGGACTCCTCTATTATTACACTCTATACACACAATGAAGCTGCTCAGATGAAGAAATTGGAGGAAGAAACAAAAGTGGCTATGAAGAAAGAAGATTATCCAGACCAGGAAGAGGTCCTAAAAGGAACAGCTCAACAGATTTTACGGCACATTAAAGAGGAAGAGGACCCTGAGGAGTTGAATCAGCTCCGAAAAATGTTTAAACGTCACGTCCCCATTACAATGCGGGGCTATGTTGGGGCCTATCTGTTAAAACAGTTTGCCCAGGGGAACAAACATCTAAAAAAGCAGACGGGAAAAACCGGGTCGCCGGGAAAGTCGGCGAAAACCAGCGATGAGACTTCCGGAATGAAGACCCTTTTCGTTAGTGTTGGAAAAAACCGGAAGGTATTCCCCCGGGACTTGGCACGTCTCTTTTCTATGTCTCTCAATATCGATCAATCCAAGATTGGGAATATTAAGATCCTGGACAGTTACTCCTTTATCGAAATTCCTGAGGACCTCTGTGCAAAGGCGATCGAACAACTCAACGACAAAGAGTATCGGGGAAAAAAGATAACAGTAAACAACGCCAGAAAAAAAAGCGGGTAAATTTTGCCCTGTCCTATCCAATGAATCTGGAGAGAACAAGAAAGGCCCCAATAAAGTTGATAAACAGCCCCGAAGCAAAAAGCAGCACGGAAAGAAACTCGTACATTCGTGCCCTGTCGCGGCAACGCCGGGACAGGGTCTTGGGGTTGCCGGGAATAATTACCAATTCCGCCATCGGGTCATTTTTCTGGTCCGCGTCGAATCCAAAAACATACCACCCCTCGCTTTCAATGTCCTTTGTCTTTAATAGCGTAGTGGTGCGTATAGTAGCTCCTCCGGCATAGAGCTCCACGGGGATCTCCTGTTTTTTTTGGTACCACCTAAGACTGTAAGGACTTCCGTCGGGGAGCCCCCCCCTGCGATCACCGTGAGGGCACTCCGGTTCTGAAAAATACCGCAGCGGAAGTAAAAGGATGTCCCGCTCAGCACGGTAGAACCGCCCCTGTTTCCAAAATGAGCGGTAGAGAAAAAAGAAAAAAAGTCCCGGTGGCACAAGCATAATAATGGGAACTAAACTCATAGAGAGGGACAACAAGGCGGGGATACGCTGGAGAGACTCCCGAAAGAGGGTGTAGCCGTATATAAAGGAAGCAAAGGACCCCAGGGTCAAGGACCCCGGAGTAAAAAGGTTCCAGTATTCATTTCGCTGGCGCCCACCCCAGATAGATCTCCGAAGAATGGTCTCCGCCCCTCCGTCATAGATCATTACCATGGTTGTCCCCTCCTCTCCGGTTTGAAAGGTCCCCTGCCCCTTTCTCAGGTAGAGGGGACCGGCAATCAGCATCTTTGTTCCCCGAGGAAGGGAGAATATCTTCTTCCACTGTATCTTTGCCGGCGCCTCATCGGGCAGGGTCTCTTCGTTCTGTTCGTACACCTTCTCCTCCGCGGAAAAGGAAGGAAGAATGTAGACCGGTCCCATTTCCAACCTGGCGCTAAGGGTAATATTGCCGTTTCTCACCCAGATTTGATCTTCCTGAATTGCTTCTAATACACCGAAAAAGCGAAATTTGCCGATATACCCACTTTCACGTTGGCGTAGATGTTCATACCGCACGAGGGGATAGAGAGAGGATGCAACCACAAGTGTCCGAAATCTCCTCCACTGGGAACGGACATAAAAAGCCCCGAAGCCAGGTAGAACTATATAAAAGAGTAAAGCTATAAACCCTATTAGTAGAAGCGTTTCCATACATGTATCTTGAAAAAAACTTATAAATACTCTACCCTCACTATATCATGGTTGACAGAATTGTAGTAGGGCTGTTGTTTACCAACGCGTATATCTTCTCCCTTCAAAAAAAGGAATGTTACATAATCGACCCGGGAGATGACGCACCGGAAATTGTAAAACGTCTAACAGCAATGAATCTTACACCCCGGGGTATCATCTGCACCCACGGCCACCTGGATCATGTAGCGGCAATTCCAGGAATTATCGAATACTGTAAGACAAAAGACGTTACTCCCCCAATCGCTATCCACGAGAAGGACGCAAAATATTTAGGTGCCTTCGCGGAGAAGGAACACAGCACGAGCTTCAGGGACTTTGGCCCCCAGGGGATGCAGTACTTCAACGCTGTATTCACACCTCTTCCGGAACCGGATTTGATCCTTAAAGACGGAGACAGCGTATGGGACACGGAGCTTATAACCATACACACTCCAGGGCATACGAAAGGGAGTGTTTGTTTCTACAGTGAAAATCAGGAGGCCCTCTTTTCCGGAGATACTCTCTTCTTTGAGGGTGTGGGAAGGACCGATTTACAGGACAGCGACCCCAAAGCCATTATTTCCAGTATTAAGGAAAAGCTCTTTGCCTATCCCCCCACCACCAGAGTATTTACCGGCCACGGTCCGGACACCACTCTGGAAAGGGAAATGAAGAACAACCCCTTTTTGCAGGTAAACTAATACGACCCAAAGGACCCCAGCCATGAGAGGAGATCCCTAGCCTATGATGCAAATGCAGCTTGTACTGGACAAAAAATCCGATTCTCTCCTTTACGTTCGTCTTTCCATAGGGTACCGCGTTGTTTTCTTTATTATTTCTTTAGCTCTGGTCCTAGGCATGGTCAGTTTGGAGACCTACAGCTGGCTCGCTCTTCTCGTTTTGGGTATCTGCTTATTTGCTCTCCTCTACAATGAGCGATGGATTTTTGACACCGGGGAAGGATACGTGGAACACCACTTCGGTCTTATATTTCTCTACAAGAAGAGCCGCTTCGACCTTGCTGACGTCGTCGCCGTGGAAGTGGAAAAAATCGATCGCGGGAAGCCAATGAATAAAAGCATGGTTTCCGGAAGCGTAACGGGGAGGGGGGAAAGGGAAGAAAAAAGAGAAGATGGTACCGCGGAAGACAGTGGTTCCACCCCTGGTATAGCACTCCCGAGGAAACGGTCCTTTTTAAGCCCGGCCTTTTTTACCCGTCTTATTCTTATACTGAAATCAGATAAACCCAAATCTCTAGAAACTATAAAAACCAGGGACCCTAGAGACTTGGTCCATAAAGGAGAAGCATTGGCCGATTTCTTAGACCTCCCCTTCTACAACCGCTATTAGACCGGCT
>CAYXSD010000096.1:0-4021 GCA_964466335.1 uncultured Spirochaetales bacterium | reverse complement strand
GGAGTAAACCCTTCCCTCTCCGCGAAATTCTCCAGTTCCAGGTTCGGTCCCTGTAAATGCAAGAGGACCTTCTCAAATCCTTTGGAGTAAGACTCTTCTATGAATTGACGCATCAAGGCCTTTCCCAAACCCAGACCCCTGTACTCCTCCAGAACAAACCACTCCACCACTTCAATACTGGGAACTTCGGAAGACCCTGGGTTATTGTCGGGAAACCGTACTTCCCGGGCCCGAATAAAACCGGCTGTTTCGTTTCCCGGGGTCACCGCACGGAGGACATTACAGGGAGGACCGTATTTTGGAGCGGCCCCAACCGCTTCTCTGTGCCTTCCCCGCGTTTCAACGTCGAGGGTTTCCGGTACCCCCTCCTCCATCTGCTGAAATTGGAAATCAGCAAGAATGAGCTCCTCTGTTTCCTCTTCCTCAGGACCAAGAGCAGTAGCAAACCGTGCCTGACCTTCCAATTCAAGAATTCGGGAAAACCAATCCTCCACGATTCTTGTCATTTCCCGTTCTTTGTAGGCAAACCATCGTCTTTCGATATTGGGTCGTTGTTTTAATACATTTTTAAAATTCCTAAATACCCCTCTCCCGGCGGAAAGGGCGTCCCTTAGGGCCTCTTTCACAATAGGATTTCGAAGGTGGAGAACAAAATTCTCCATTAGCTGAAACCCTTTTACCGAATCCCAGGAAGGCAGATCGTAGGTCCCCTCATTAAGCTCTCCGGCATCCCCCGCTGCCTCCTCTCTCGGTACAAGACTGCAGGAACCTCTATCAAAGACCAAGTCCTCCGACTGGTTTTCCATACCAAAGATTATTTGATCGATGAGTTCCGGGGTAAGTTCTTCTTTCATTGCACCTTCATTATTGCAGCTTGTTCAACTCTTCTTGTACCTTATTAATATCCACAAACCAGGTATTCCCGGTATTCCTATCGTGAAATTCCACCTTATTCTCCTTCAAATAACGGGAAGAAACAACAATACGCAGGGGAATACCGATGAGTTCAGCGTCCCTGAATTTCACTCCCGGACTCTCGCTTCTATCATCCAACAAAATATCGTCCATATTTTCGGCATGGATTGAATTGACCCAATCGCGAACGGCAAAGGATTTCCCTATTCCCATAAGAAATGCCTTAAACGGCGCGAGACCACGCGGCCAGCAAATTCCCTGCTCATCGTGGTTTTTATCTACGATGGCGGAGAGGAGCCGGCCCAATCCGATTCCGTAGGTGCCCATTTGCGGAATAACCTGAGTACCGTCGTCCTCCTGAAAAAGGAGGTGAAGCTGCCTGGAATAGAATTTTCCCAGCTTAAAGATATGCCCCAATTCCATGGCCCTCTCTTCCGTAAGCACTCCGCCGCATTGAATACAGCGATTGTCTCTCTTTACCTGGGCGATGTCCGCGACATGGTCCACTTCGTAATCCCGGGCAAAATTTACATTGATAAAGTGATACCCCTTCTCGTTCGCACCGTAGGTTAGGTTCGGCGAATTTGCTACAGCATCATCCACTACTATGGGTACATCCTTCCTGAGTCCCAGGGGAGACATGTACCCCGGATAGAGACCCATTTTGTCGAGCTGCTCACTCTCGGCCAATCCTGAAATCTGCTGTCCCGTAGCCCGGGAGAGTTTCTCCACACTTACCGTGTAGTCCCCCCGGACCACCGCCATAATGAGTCCCCCCCTGCCTCTGTAGACCATTGATTTAGTGAGACCCCTTTTCGGAAACCCAAGACATTTAGAAAGGGCGTCCATACTGGTGCAGCCTAAGGTTTTTTTCTTTTCCATCTCCTTCGGCATACCCTGGGTATAATCCTTTACCCCCACCGCCACCTCTCTGTTGGCAGCGTATCCGCAATTCTCACAATAAATTAGGACATCATCACCTAATTGGGAAGGCAAGAGGAATTCAAAGGACTTTTCCCCTCGGATATACCCCACACCGGCCTCGGCAGGGTATACCTCCACCCCGCACCTGGAAAAAATATTTTGATAGGTCTTGAAAATTTTTGGAAAAAAGTTGTTCAATTCCGCGTAGGAACGGTGGAAAGAGTATCCGTCATTCATGGTGAATTCCCTTGCCCGGACGAGCCCGCAGCGGACCCGTTCCTCATCCCTGAAGGTGTTCTGAAACTGGTAGAGAAAGACCGGTAAGTCCCGATAACTGTGAATACAGAGGCGCACAAGCTCCACCATGGTTTCCTCATGGGTAGGAGAGAGCACATAGTCCTTTCCCAACCGGTCCTGAAACCGGACCATGTCTTTATGTATTAACTCCAACCTCCCTCCCCGCTCCCAAAGGGAAAAGGGACTCACCATGGGTACTAAAACCTCCTGCCCTCCTAACTCGTTTAGTTCCTCCCGGATTATTCCCTTGATTTTCTCCAATACCCTGATGCCCAGAGGGAGAAAGGCAAACAAACCCCTCCCCAGGGAACGGATAAATCCTCCCTGAAAGAGAAGGGAGTAACTTTTAGAATTTATCCCCCGGGGGACCTTGCGAAGGGTTTTCCCCAAGATAGTTGAATATCTCATTGCTCGTTTATTCTACCACGTTCCCCTGTCTGGTCAACAGCAATTATAGAGCAATTATGGAGGGTATTGACCATGTCCCGGGTGAAACGTACCATGGATAAAAGAAGTATAGAGGTCCAGCGGAAGCACCGTGGGCCTCTGCGATCTAATAAAACGGGAAAAACAGGAGATTAAAGATGAGTATTATTGAGTATGTAGAAGCCAGAGAAATCCTCGATTCCAGGGGAAATCCCACTGTGGAGGTGGACGTATTACTGGAAGACGGCTCCCTGGGCAGGGCCGCTGTACCTTCCGGTGCCTCCACAGGAGAACATGAAGCTGTGGAGCTTCGGGATGGAGATAAAAAACGGTTTATGGGCAAAGGAGTCCTGAAAGCGGTGGACAACGTAAACAACGTTATTGCCCCTGAAATCATCGGACTGGATGCCTTGGACCAGGTAGAGATTGACCGTACCATGATCGAAGTTGACGGAACGGAGAATAAAGCCAAGCTCGGAGCCAATGCCATTCTCGGTGTTTCCATGGCAGTGGCCCGGTCCGCCGCGGATTTTCTCGTGGTACCCCTATACCGGTATCTTGGAACATACCACGCCTCCGTCCTCCCCGTCCCCATGGCCAATATCCTCAACGGCGGGGCCCATGCCGACAATTCGGTGGACTTTCAGGAGTTTATGATCATGCCCGTAGGGGCAGAAACCTGCAGAGAGGGAATCCGGATGATTACCGAAGTGTTTCATACCCTAAAGGGGATTTTGAAGGAGAAAGGCTACAGTACCGCGGTGGGTGATGAAGGAGGATTCGCGCCTAACCTGAAGTCCAACGAGGAAGCCTGTGAGCTTATCGTTCAGAGCATAGATAAGGCGGGGTATAAAGCCGGGGACGATATCTATATGGCCCTGGATCCGGCAAGTTCCGAGTTCTACGATTCTGATAAGGGTAGATATGTGTTCAAAAAATCCGACGGCAGGGAGCTCACCTCGGAAGAAATGGCGGCCTACTGGGCAAAATGGGCGGAGACCTATCCCATTATCTCCATCGAAGACGGTATGGCTGAAGACGATTGGGACGGCTGGAAAGTCCTCACCGATAAAATCGGCGATAGAATCCAGCTAGTGGGGGATGACCTCTTCGTTACCAACACAAAAAGACTTGCCCGAGGTATAGAGGAAGGAATAACCAATTCCATCCTAATCAAGGTCAATCAGATAGGGACCATTACCGAAACTTACGAAGCAGTAGAAATGGCCAAACGAGCAGGCTACACCGCTGTGGTTTCCCATCGCAGCGGCGAAACAGAGGACACCTTTATTGCCGATCTGGTGGTAGCCCTTGAAACAGGACAGATTAAGACAGGAAGCCTCTCCCGCTCAGACAGGCTGGCGAAGTACAACCAGCTCATGCGGATAGAGGACCAGCTGGAAGGGATCGCCGAATATCCGGGAATGAAGGCCTTCTACTCAATTAAACGTTCCTAATA
>CAYXSD010000095.1:0-11865 GCA_964466335.1 uncultured Spirochaetales bacterium | reverse complement strand
CGCTCCTATTGTCCGCAGGGAATTCCCCATTTCCACCGATTGAATTTCTTCTTCATAGCGAAAAGCGTTTTTATCAATAGCGGTTACGGGCATTCCATTTATGCTGTCCGGCAGGACCATTATTTTAACAGGAGGGTCTAAATCCGGAAGAAGACCGGTAATGGTAATTTCTCCGTTCTCCTCGGTGAACTCCAGCCACTCCTCGGGAGGTAATTCGGCGTATACGGGAGATTTTTCATTCTCATTCTCTTTGTTTTCCCGAGGTTCCCCGGATTCATTTGTTTCCGAGGCTGCGGATTCTTCAGACCCCGAAGTTGTTTCCGCGGTTTCCTCGGAGCCCTCTGTGGCATCAGTTTCGGCTGTTTCGGAGGCAGCAGCCTCGGCTTTCGTCGCTTTTTCCGCAGCGTTAACCGCTTTGTCAGCAGCAGAATTCTGATTACAGCTGATGAAGAATGCGACTAGGATTAGAAAAATCAGATATGTATATTTCAGTACAGGTTTCATACTATCGGCTCCTTAGTTTAGATTGCGTTAACTCGTATAACTTTGGTACGGACCAAGCCGGAGGTTTTCAGCCGTGGCTTAACTCCTGTCATTTCTCCTACTATTTCTACCGGAAAAGACCGGATCTCCGCCATAGGGAAAATTCCCCGAATGAATAGGTAGTTTTCCCCATTCCACAAAAAGAGAACACCTACTATACATAGGATGTGCTAGGTCTTAAGTAAACATCTTGGGAGTGTGGAAATGAAAAAACGGCTAATCCTTGGAATCGGTCTTATTATTGTGATAGCTATTCTTATTGTTGCGGGATTTCTCCTTCTCCGGCCCGGTGAAAGCGTAGTCCTCCCGGACCAGGGAGAGATCGTTTTTCTGGAAGGAAAGGTAGAGATTATAAAAACCGGCAGCAAAGAGGAAACCCGAAGCGGTTCTCTAGGTGATGCGGTGTATCCGGGAGACAGGGTGCAAACCCATGCAGGGTCCTTTTGTGAAATAGAAATACCCGATCTGGGCATAGTTATGGTCACCGAGAATACCAGCTTCGTACTTACCCGTTTTTTCCCTGAAAAACGTCAATGTGACATAAAGCTCTTGGCAGGAAAACTTTTTGCCAAAGTCCACAAGATTTCCGGGACGGAGCGGTTTACCCTTCGAGCAGGTTCCATGGTATTCGGGGTAAGGGGGACCGATTTCGCTCTCCAAAAGAAGGGTGAAAAGATAACCGTTGCAGTCCACCAGGGGAATGTATACCTCGCCCGCCTGCCGGAGGAGGAGGAAAACGGGGGAGAGGGATTTATGGGGTTTGCCGAAAAGGCCCCCGGCTTGGATGACGGGGAAGAACTCTCCCTTGATGAATCCAAAGCAGAGGACTTTAAGGAGTACATAAGAGAGAATAAAAAGCCCATAACCGAAAGCATGATAGATGAGGATTTTTACTCCAAACCTCTTCCGCCGAGAAGGGCGGTCCGGACAACGAAGGACAATAAGGGAAGCCAAAATGTCTCCTATACGGTGCGGGAAGGGATAATCCTCTCCGGGGACTTTTCACACCTCTTTCCCTCGGATGGAAAGGTCTACAGCGAGGTTTCCCCGGGAGAAAATCCTGTAAAAACATATCCCGGGACATGGTCTATGGAGAACCGGGATGGAGGAGACGCAACACTTAGTGTAGAAAAAGGCAGCTTGATCATCGATAAAGGGAGCACCGCGGATACAGATTACAATGCGGCGCTTATGTACTCAGAGCCCCTTTCACTTAAAGGAGGCCGCATCTACGGTGTATCCTACGAATGCAGCGGCAGTAACGAAAAAAGAGAATCTTTCATAGTTCCGGGAGCTTCTTTCATAGCTCCCACGCTTATAACCAGTGAATTCGACGGTTCACCCTTTAGCATGCTCCACGACCAATATACCTTCTCCAGGGGAATCCAGTACAAGGAAAAACCAAGGCGCTATATTTCCTGGGCCTATCTGCCGGTGCCGGGGGAGTATGAAGCCCGGCTGGAGTTCAATTTCTGGGGAGAAGACAGGACCCTGACCATCGACAAGGTACATATCCTGGAAATACCCCTTAAAGAAACTGGGGAAAACCTCTTTGTGAACGGAGACTTCTCCCTGGGGAACCTTGGCTGGGGAATGGGACCGAGCTTAGAAGAAATAAAAACCACCGCCCGGGTAAAGGACGGTGTCCTGGAAATTGACGTGAAGGATGATTTCGGCGACTCGCAGAAGGCGACATACGACAAGGTGACCTTCGAATGCGCTGTTCCTATTGAGTTTGCAAAAGGAAGGGAGTATATATTTTCCTTCGATTATAAGATAAAAGGACCCACACAACTGGGCCTTTCGTTTAACGCTTTATACGAGGATGAAGAGGAAGACAGCGGTATCGGTGTTGAAGTCATGGGAAGCATACGCGGCCTGGAACCCTCTACCGAGTGGAAACACCATGAACAGGTATTTACATCGGGATATTCCATGGACCACACTCTATTTCGCTTTATACTCGGCAAGAACAAAGGGAAAGTTTGGATCGATAATGTCCTCTTAAAAGAGACGGAGAACAATTGAGCCACTTTCAAAATTGGTTAATTTTGAAAGTGGCTGAATTAAAAGAGAACTATTGGAATCCGCTTATCCGTGCGGGCGGGAAGATCATTCCCGCCCGAGTGCTACCAGCTCCAGGCGGCCGGAAACGCCGATTTTCCGGAAAATGGAACCGTTATAGTTACCCACGGTCTTCACGGCAATTCCCAGTTCATCGGCAATTTCCTTATCGCTTAATCCCCGGCGGAGGAGGAGGGCAATCTCCCCTTCCCGGGCGGTGAGATTTGCCTCTCCAATGACCTTCTCAAAAATATCCTCTTGGACAGGTTTGTCCGGTCCGGTGGAATCATCAAAACGAAAATCCTCAATATGACGCAGGAGGGATTCCTTTACATTCTTTTGTATCTTATTCTGATAATCCTGTTTTCTTTTCAGCAGGTTTTTTACCTTTGTTATGAGCATCTCCGTAGAGAAAGGTTTTTCAATGTAATCCACCGCGCCCTTTTCCAGAGAGTCTATCTTCTCCTCCTCCGAATCCCTGGCGGTGAGAAAGAGAAAGGGGATCTCTTTCGTATCCTCCCGTTTTGCAAGCTCCTCGAAGAGTTCATGTCCGTCCATTTCGGGCATCATAATATCGCTTATGATGCAGTGGGGAAGCTTCTTCTTCAGGGCCTTTACATTCTCCAGGGTCCTTAAGGCCTCCCTTCCGTTGCCCGCCACAGTAAGGTTGAAAAATGGACTTAGCTCCGTTCTAAGATAGTCGGCCAGGTCTCTGCTGTCCTCTACAAGGAGGACCGGCATTCTGTTGTCTCCTCCGTTGTTAGTAATACCATCAATCCCGCTGCCGTCCATCGCTTCCCCGGGGGCTATGGCTTTTTCAGTGTACTCTTCCAGCTCCGCTTTATACCAGGACAAAAATCCCGCATCTTCCGTGATCTCTCCGCATTCTTCATGGTATTCACCTTGTGTTTCCTTTCGGTCCTTCTTTGAGTCTTCTCGTGCACCATCCCTATCCTTAACCGGAATAGGAAAACGGGGGAAATCGAGAATAAAGCTAGACCCTTTACCGGGGCTGCTCTCACAAAAAACTCGACCTCCGTGTTGGTAGAGGACCTCCTGTACTAGGGAAAGCCCGATTCCCGAGCCATGAAAGGAAAACTCCCCTGAATGCCGCACCTGATGAAATCGTTTAAAAATCAGGTCCTGCTCCTCCTTAGGGATACCGATACCCGTGTCGGCAACAAAGACCCGCACCAGCGCGTCTTTTCCCGTTCCCCGGTATTCGGCGCCCACTGTTACGGTCCCCCCCGGTTCGGTAAACTTCAAAGCATTGCTTATTATGTTAATGAGGGCACGCTTAAAGAGTCTATCATCCGCCCGGAGAAGTATCTTTTCGGAAACCTCAACCAACAGGGTAATTCCGCGCTGTTCAGCAAGGGATTGAAACTCTCCGGCCAGCTGGGGAAGTGCCTTTTTTAGGTTGATAGTCTCATAGGAGAGCTTCTTTCTTCGGTGTTCTTCAATTCTGGAAAGCTCTAAAAGATTGTTCACCTGTTTCAGCATGCGAGAATTATTACGCTCTATTACCCGTAACTGCCCCCTGTTAGCACTAATGGAGTCTCCCCATCTTCCCTCCTTTAGCTGCTTCACGATTCCCCCGATTACGGTAAGGGGTGTCCTTAGCTCGTGAGAAACATTCATGAAAAACTCGTTTCTGAGGCTGTCCATCTCTTTTAATTCTCTGCTCCTGCTTTCCGCCAAAGCACGCTGGACCTTCAGTCCCGTAAGCTCCTGATGTAAAAGATAGGTAAAAAGAAGCCCGTTCACCGTCATTCCAATAAGGAAAAGAAAGTTCCCCTGCAAAAGCGGAAGAGGAAGAAGCCGCCGCTCCTCCATGCCGGTTTTAAATATACCCATGGCGGATATAGCCCCGAGGACGATAATAATTTCAAAAACCAGCAGCGCCCCGGCCCTTTTCGTCCTTTTTAAAGTATGTACAACGAGAAAGAGTAAAAGGAGAAGAATAATTAACGCCGAAAAGATATCCATAAGAACAATCATCCAGTTGTTCTCTATTCCGTGGAGAATATTATGGAGAACCGAAAGAGAAAGGAATATGGCCGACATCCAGAGAAGGACCCTTTTTGCCATTCTCCTTTCCCGAGATTCCGGCAGGGAGAGATAGCTGTCGACAAAGAGGATAAACATGGTAAGCATAATCCAGGAGCCTATATAGGGCTCCACAGTGGTAATAAAAAAATGAATATATAGATTACCCACAGCGTTTATAAGGGCGCCGATAAAGAAAAAACTCAAAAAGAAGTACATTATCTCCCTTCCCCGGACAGCAATAAAAAGACAGTGAAGCACCACCATGAAAATCATGCCCAGAAAGAGGTTCGCAAACAAAAGATAGACTGACCCGGTCTCCAAAAATCGGGGAATAATAGACTCCGCCATGGATACAGACTTTTATGAAGCTACTGCTTAAACCTTACCGCAGTGCCCCAGACGAGGACCTCCGCTGCACCCTGGACCACCATGCTGGACATGTATCGAATATTTATTACCGCGTCGGCACCGAGGGCTTCCGCTTCCTCCACCATACGTTTTGTGGCCTTTGCCCGGGCCTCGTTCATCATTTCCGAATAGCTTTTAAGCTCCCCGCCGACGAGCATTTTAAGGCTGTTCATAATGTCCTTTCCCAAATGCTTCGCCTGGATTACCGAACCCTTCACCAGTTCTAATGTTTCAAGCTCACGGCCGGTAATAAAATCAGTATTTACCAAGATCATCTTCTTCTCCTCTTTTAATTTCTGTAATTCTTGTGTATACAACGTACATCATGGTAGCTGCCAGTCCGGCTGTAAGGACCAGGATGACAATCCCAATAATACGAGCAGGACCTATTGTCCGAAAGATAAAATAGTAAAAAAAGCCTACCAAGACAATTCCAAACACCGTGGCAATCCCCACGATAATAACAGGAATGTATTTGACGGTTTTATTTTGGTCGTTCTTTTCTTGTAACAATGTTCGTTCCTTCCTTCTGGGGAAATGTTATAGTATTTCGTACATATCGGAAAGGGCTTTTAACTGGGAAACATACTGATCTCTTAGGTATTTTGGTTCTAGAATCTCTACCTCTTTTCCCCATCCCCTGATCCAGGGAAACATCTCCTGGGGTTCCGCTATTGAGGCGGTCCAACGGACCCCGCCATTCGCCAGGTCTTTTATAGCCTGACTCTTATGCCAAATAGTTTTCTTTACCCTCTCCGCTACCAGGGGCGAAAATTGTAATACCACCTTTTTCGTAGAGCCGTCGTTGGAGAGCCAGATTCCCCAAGCATCCGCAAAGTACTTTTCTCCGGAGAATTCTTTGGGAAGCATGTAAGGAAAATCAGTCAGTTCTATGTGCTTTATCTTGTCCACCCGAAAGAGCCTAAGCTCCTCATCGTTTCTGCTAATTCCCAGAACATAGACGGTATGTCCGTCAGGATAGGGTTCAATGAAGTACGGTCCAAAGAGATACTCCTTATCGCTACCTTCACTCTTGGAAGGATAGATAATAGAAACCAGCTGCATCCTGGTCCATGCGTGGTTCAGAAGTTCTACCACTCGGGTAAACTCCTCATCCGGCGCGAAAGGCGCGTGTTCCATCTCCTCCGCGGACTGGATAATGTGGCTGCTTAACCTGGGCGCGATTCTTTCCAGCGAGACCCCCAGCTTCCGTAAGGCGGAAGCGGCATAGGGATAGTGGTAGTTGAAGCGTCTGACCATGTACCGGGCCGCGAAGTGGAGGGAGAGGGTCTCGTGAAAGGAAAGACGGATATTGCTTACATAGCTGTCCCGGTCGATTTTCAGAGTGCCGTTTTCTTCCTCAATTATGGGGACTGCCCGGGACAGATCGTCCACATACCTCCCGGCGGTGGACCTATGTACACCCAGGGTTCGGGCTATTTCCGCCCGGGTCATACCGGTAACAGAGGAGAGGAGGAGGGTCTCCAAGCGAATGAGCCGTTCTGTTTTCTTCTCATCACCCGTGGCAGGCGAAACCATGGCTTTTATTGTAGTACAGGCACAGAGAGATTTCAAATTCTATTTGATAGATTTCTCTTTTACTATTGCTATTTTTCAGGAATTGTCCGATCTCTCTAAAAACAGAGGTTTTATTTCTTCCCTGCCTTGCAAATTGGAAAAATCTCAATTAAACTGATTATGCGGGGTCCATAGAGAATTGAACAGGCCCCATATATCAAAATGTGTAAAAGGCCATGAAAGACAGGATCAAGACCCTCGGAGGTCTCTCTAGGACAGCTCTTTTTCTCATACATCTACCTTCCTATTGGAAACAGAAGACGGAAGCGTTATGAGAAATAGATACTACTTACCATTTTTTAGTATTTCCGCCTTGCTCCTCATTGTGTATTTTCTCTTCCTGCTGGTTTATCAGCCTGTGTACAACACAGGCATGAAAATAACCCTAAAGAAAGACGGATTTCGGGTCTTGAAGGTGGTCCCCGAGACAAAGGCAGTTGAGGCGGGGATCGAGAAGGGAATGATTATCCTCTCTATAAACGGTACCGATGCTCCCGCATTAAATGCCCTCTCGCAATCCTCTACCGAAAAATTTCTTGAGCAATCATCCCGCCTATTTGAGGAAGGAAAAACGCTGGATCTTCTTGTCCTGACCAAGGAAGGGAATGAAAAGCGATTGTCCTTTACCCCGGACCCGCTCCCCCTCCTAAAGCGAATGCAGGTGGTTAACACGACAGTTATTAATAACGGGGTTTTCGGCATTGTCATGGTATCCTTGGGACTGTTCTTTTTTATCCGGGGTGGAGGGGACCTTTCCGCCGGGAAGGACGAAATACACCCGACACCCTCCGGTTTACTTCTCTTCTTTCTTTTTACTACTTTTGCAGGCACGGCAGTAGCATTTTCTTACTTTCACTCCTACTGGGGTCCGGTTCTTCTTGTATTCCGTTTCATTGCCTTGGATATAAGCGGAGTTGGAGCCGGTCTCTCTCTGGTACTCTTTGTACAGGTTTTTCCAAAACGAAATAGCCTGATAAATTGGAAACAGCCGGTCCTTCTGGCCCTTCCCTTGGGCGTAAAATACCTTTTTTTGGGTGCCTTACCCCTTACTCTCTTTGGACCTTCCTCCTACTTCATCCATTTTTATATAGTGCTTGCTATTGTCTGCTCTATCGTTATTATTGCACTTCGATATCGTTCAATGAACACCGGAGAGAGAAGAAAGGTCAAGTGGCTTTTCACCGGGACCGGCATAAGCATCTTCCCTTTTTTGGCCTACCTTATCTATATTATTGCGTCGCCAACCTACATAGGGCACGGAGATTTGTCCGTTCTGAATATAACGGCAGACGCCTTTCTTCTCCTCTTTCCTATTTTTGTCGGTCTGGGACTTACCTGGTTCACCCTTTTTGATATTAACAAACTGCTTAAGTACCTCCTTAGGGTGCTTGTATACGCGGTCTTTCTAAGCGTGGCAGGGTTTATTACGTATATGCTCTCAAAGCCGATTTCCCCGGCCTTTGCCAACTTGTTCTTTGTTTTCCTTGTCTCTCTCACCGGCCCGCTTATTCTTCCCGGTATAAAAAGGACCATAGACCAAACCATAAATCGCAGCTCCCTGCTTGCGCAAAAGACAGCATCCTCCCTTTCCAGGGACCTCCTTAAGGCCCACTCCACGGAAGATGTATACCAGAAGGTGAGCGAAGCTCTTTCCCATATGTACCATCCCGAATACGTCCTCTTTCTCCGTCCTTCGCCTAGGGGAAACTCCATTGTGTATAAGAGGTCTTTCAGAGAGGAGGAGATTACCGGACAAGTCTTGGGGATAAACCCGCTGGACCTCCTGGAAATCCGGGAAATAAGCCGGCGCCCTTCGGGGATGCTTATTGTCCCCCTGGAACCGAATACGGCGAACCTCCTGTTTATCGTTTTAGGTAAACGGATGGACCGGGACGTCTACTTCCCGGATGATATAAAGCAGTTGGAATCCCTCTCCTTTCAAATATCCCAGGCTCTGGACAACACAGAGCTCTACGAGAGACTGGAAGAGTCTCTGCATGAGAAGGAGCATCTCCTCCAGGAGGTACACCACCGAGTAAAGAACAACATGCAAATTATGTCGAGTCTCTTGAATCTTCAGGCGGAGAATGCCGGGGAAACTGAAGTTGCCCGGCTCCTCCTCGAAAGTGGAAACAGGATCCGTTCCATGGCATTGATCCACGAGACGCTCTATCAGTCCGAGGATTTTAAAGACATTGAAATGCAGGACTATATCCAGAGTTTAGCTAAACACCTCATCGAGCTTTACGATTCGGAGGACTCTATAGACTTTATCCTCTCCATGAAAAACATTTCTCTTCCCGTGGGACTCGCGGTACCCTGCGGCCTCATTATTAACGAGCTTATTACTAATTCTCTAAAACATGGAAAAATCGAAGGAAAACGTTCCCGTATTACCGCAAGCTTCACCCTTCAGAAAGAGCATGGAATACTCATCTTGGAAAACACCGGACCCCCCCTGCCGAAGGAAATCGATGTAACAAACCCCACTACTTTAGGGCTGAAACTGGTCCAGGTACTATCGGAACAGATCAACGGCAGTTTCAGCTACGACTGTGGGGAAATCCAGTGTTTTACTGTCCGCTTTCCTCTGAACGGTCAATTAATCGGAGAAGGGGAACAAGCGCCGCTGTACCGATAATTATGAAACCGTAGATAATAAAACCCACTGTAAAAGACTTAATATCCCCGAAGTATCCGTAGAAAAGGGGCACAACCCCGCCTCCCAGGGTTATCGAAAGAGTAAGGATAAGAGAGACCGCAAGGCTATGCAGCTTCGCGGGGGTGACCCTGGAAAGCGCGGCAAATCCCGCGGGAAAGAAGCAGCAGAGGATAACCGGTTGAAGGAAGACCCCTATTACCACAATACCTCTCACCGGCAGGGCTAAAAGAAGGGTGGCAATCCCCGCCAAAAAAAGAGCAGTCCCCATGACCCGCTTAATCCCCACCTTGTCCGCCAAATATCCTGCCAAGAACAAAGCCCCCAGGTTAGCGACCCGGGAAAATCCCACCATGGCATTGGCGGTAGGCAGTGCAAAGCCCTGCTCCGTCGCCAAATAGGCAGGCAGAATAGCCAGTACTCCACTCTCACCACCGAAGCCCACCCCCATAAAGAGAGCCACCAACCAAAAGGCGGGGATTTTCCCCACAGCTATTACGTTCTTCCAAACAGGTCTGGTACCGGGAAAACGACCGCCCCGCCCCCAGGCTAAATAGGCAAGAAGATTGATTATTCCGAAAATCCCAATGCAGACAAGGATACCCCTCCAAGGCATACGGGGAAGAAGTAGTGCCCCCAGAAGAGGCGCGGTAATAAATCCTAAGTTAGTGCCGATTTCGTGGATCGACATGACCTTGGCTTCGTCTTTGCTCTTCACCAAGGAGGTAAGGGTTACCAGAGCTGAGGGAAGATAGAGCCCCTCCCCCACTCCCATGAGGAACATCCCTACTCGGACCAAGAGAAACGTAGGACTTAGGATAACCCAGACAAGAGAACCGCAGGCTATCCCCATGGAGAGGATAATGGTACGGCGATGTCCCCAGAAGGAGGAGACAAAACCGGATAAAAGCAAGGCCAAACCGGTTCCGGCGGAGAGAAAGAAAAAAGAAGAGGCCCCGCCGACATGGTTTACACCGAATTCCGCCTCTACTTCCAAGAGAAGTGGAGAAAAGATGGTCTTTACCACAATAAGGAAGAGAATGACCGAAGACTGAAGAATAATAGGTACCATATTTCTACGGAACCCCAATTCGGGTGGAGATATACTAGATGACATTTTTCCTAGGCCTTCTATGAGTTTTTAAGCGTCGGAAACCTTCAGATGAAGAGACCCGCTGTCTTCAGGATTATCCACAACTTTGTCTTCTTCCGCAATACCCCTCTCCTTAAGATGGTCTCTCTTATTTGCCTCTATTTTGTTTGCTCCCAGGGGAAATCGAAGAATGAATTTTGTCCCCTCACTCCTGTCAATCTCTATTGTTCCTTTAATTTGCTCAGAAAATACACGGATCATATTCAACCCTAAGGTTTCCCGCTGTGAATCAATTTCTATGTCCTCGGGGATGGGGACCCCGTTATTCGCGACAACACACTCGATTTCTTCTTCGTTTATTCTTGAAACACGTACGTCGATGATCCCGTCACTGTTGTTTGGAAAGGCGTACTTGTAGGCGTTGGTTACCAACTCAGCAATAATCAATCCTAAAGGGGTGGTAAGGTCAGCGGGAAGATAGATCTTGGCTATCCTTGAGGATAGGGTGATATTAGCGGTGGCAGATTTGAAGGTATCTTCCATTCTACTGAGCAGTGTTGGGATATACGCCGAGACATCCACATCTTCTCTATCGTTTGTATGACTCAACTGCTTATGGATAAGGCTGATGGTAATTATTCTTTCATATATTTCATCGAACTTCTTTTTATTTGATTCCTCCTCGATAAAGAGGGTCTGTAACTCCACCATCCTGGCAAGCATATTAAGATGATTATTGATCCGATGATGTATTTCCCGAATAAGTAAGCCTTTCATCTCAATAGCCGCATTGAGCTGCTCCTCTGCTTCCCTGCGTTTTTCAATCTCCGCCTTATAGAGTCTCCATAACCGGCTTACGGATCCCACCACCACAGCCGCTAAAAGCACATTGAAATGCCCAATAAGGAAGCCTATAAGCCCATGGGTAAGGTATTCCGGTGATCGTATGTGAAGCAACATCGCATTTAGGGCCGTAAACCCCAGAGCAGTCCCGCCTCCCGCGACAGGTCCCCAGAACAGGGCAACTAGGATCGCGGGTACAATGGTAAGAGGATAGATGATATTGTATGAATCTTCGGGAAGAACAAAACCTGCCGCTGCCGCGTATCCGCTAAACACCAGGAGTAGTATCCCTATCTTCTTCCAGGGTAATTTCATCCTATTCATGATTTTACCCTAGAATTGAATAAAAATCATCACTTTCTATTGAGCCTCTTTCAAAATTACCATTTTTATTACCATTTTTCAGAGCCTCAATACAAATCTAATTATTCTTCATCATAACAACAGATCCATCAGAACATCCACCAGAGAAATTGTCTATTCTTAACCTAAATGATAATGATTATCGATATTGACATTTTTATCTATATCTTATATAATAAATATTGCAATAATACTATATTTGGAGATGAATATGAAGAATTACAACATCCTTGTTATCGGTGGAGGACCCGCCGCAATCAGC
>CAYXSD010000094.1:0-11927 GCA_964466335.1 uncultured Spirochaetales bacterium | reverse complement strand
ACGAGATCGTTTCACGTGACTGGAGTTCAGACGTGTGCTCTTCCGATCTCTGGCCAAACCCAGAGACTCCACTCCCACGGAACCGCTCTGTGTAATAAAGGCTATTCCCCCTCCGGAAGCGAGGGCTTGGTCTCCGTGTTCCACAAAGATAGTATCCAGACCGGAAGCGGGGCAGAACACCCCCAAGGAGTTTGGACCAAGAATGCGGGAGCTGCAAGTCTCCGGCAATCGCTTCAGCCGGTCTTCCAGCTCCTTTCCTTCACCGCCGACCTCAGCGAAGCCGCCTGCGATAATGATGATAAAGGCGGTACCCTTACGAGCACAGGTTTCAGCGGCATCAACTGCGGCCTTCGCGCCAATTGATATCACCGCCAGATCCAAACCATCCGGCAAGCCGCTCGGTGAATGATATACCCTTCGGGCACCGATGCTGCCGCCCCTCGGATTTACCAGAAACAGTTCCGCCCCTGACCGCTCTAGATAGCCGAGGACTATATTACCAACTTTGCCGGCGGTACCGCTGGCGCCGATAAGGGCGATGGTCTTTGGAGAAAAAAGTGTTGAGAGGGATTCATGTTTCATTCATATCCTGGTAAAAAAAGGAGCTGTTTTTACAATAAATACAATTTCCGGCAATACCAAGCTCACGAGAGTATGCATACCCATTTTACCTTTCGAGCTAATCTTTAAGTCCACTCATAACAATACCGTTTATAAAATAATTTTGAGCAAAAACGAAGGTCAGTACTATCGGAACAACCGCAATTACTGACCCAGTCATTAAAAGAGGCCAATTTACAAGCTGGAAACCGGCAAAACTGGACAAACCTATGGGTAGGGTTTTTTTGAGTTCACTGTTTATGATGATCAATGGCCATAAAAAATTGTTCCACGAGTACATAAAGGAGAAAATGGCAAGTGTTGCCATCCCGGGCTTTGCTAAGGGGACAATTATCCGCCAGTAGATACCAAAGGGGCCACACCCATCGATTGTCGCGGAATCGTCTAGAGACTTAGGTATGGTAAGGAAGAACTGCCTTAACAGAAATACACCGAATACACTAAAGAGCTGCGGAATAAATATACCGGGCAAGGTATCCACAAGTCCCAATGTCCGAAATAGTATAAACAGAGGAATAATAGTCACGTGTACGGGGATCATAAGCATAGCCAGATACCCGAGAAAGATACCCTCTCTTCCGGGAAACTTCAACCTGGAAAACGCGTACGCGGCAAGGGAAGAGAAAAAGAGCTGCGCGGCAACCGTAACGGCACTGACAACAACACTGTTTATCGTGTAGCGGAAAAACGGTAACACTTCCCATATTTCAGCATAGTTGTCCCACTTCGGGGGAGAGGGAATCCATTTGATCGGTAACACAAAAAGGTCGCCCATATCTTTTAAAGAGGTCAGCACCATCCAGACAAAGGGGAAGAAGAAAATGACCCCTCCGCCTATAAGGATGAAATAAGCCAAGAACCTTCGAAAAAAACTGCCAACATATTCGCTATAGCTGCTTTTCATTTTTTTATTCCTCGAGGTAAACCCATTTTTTTCGAAGCCGCCATTGAATTACGGTAAGCAGAAAAATAATAAAGAAGACGACCCATGCAATCGCGGAAGCATACCCCATCCGAAACCATTCAAACGCGTTCGAGTACATATAGTAGGTCAACGGTGTAGTCGAACCTTGCGGCCCGCCCTCCGGGGTCATTACATAAATGAGATCGAAAATCCGAAACACAATAATTACTTCCAACACCATCACAAAAAAATGTGTCGGCGCTAAGAGAGGCATGGTTATATACCTCAATTTCTGAAATCCACGTGCCCCATCTATATCCGCTGCCTCATAAAACGTTGGAGAAATACTCTGCAGAGCGGCCAAGTAGATAAGCATGTGATAGCCACAGCGGTTCCATACTCTGAAAATAAATACCGCCGGTTTTGCCCAATCAGCATCGCCAAGCCAATTAGGTCCGTTAATGCCAATCCAACTGAGGACCGTATTGACCGTACCGTATTCTCCATTAAGCATCCAGCGCCAGAGAAGACCTGCCGCGACGACCGATGTCACAACCGGCATAAAGAAAATCGTCCTAAAGATAGTCCTCCCCCGTAGTCCGCTTTGATTCATCGCTAATGCTGTAATAAGACCAGCTACCATAACGAAGGGAACGCTTAAAATAAAATACGCGGTGTTTTTAAGATATTTCCAGAAGTAAGGATCGTTGGGTTTCAGGGCCTTCCAAAACATCCAGGATTGGTTCGACTCCTCCAACTCCTCAGCTTTTTCTTCTACTTTATGGAACCCAAACAGCTTTTCATAATTCTGAACCCCCTTAAAGACAGGAGGAATAATAACTTCCCACTGGTGAAAACTCATAAAAAGGGAGAAGAGTATAGGGAGAAAAACAGTCACGAAAAGACCAATCCCGGTGGGACCGATAAACGCGTACCCAATAATTGATTCTTTTACCTTCTTTGAAACTTTCATGGTTCCTCTTGTTCTGCGAATTAAGTCAGTCAATTTCAAAATTAACCGAACCAACATTGAGGCTCTGAAACAATAATAATGTTGAAAGAGACTCAATTGGAAAAAAGAACGGCCGCGCCACATAGTAATTGGCGCAGCCCTGTTTTCTTATCTACGATGTTCTCTCGTACAATGATACTGTTACAAGAGATGTAAGTACATTCTTATTGTTGCAGCAGTGGATCTATTAATTCTACAGCAAGTTCCCCGGCTTCCTTAGGCGTCATTTTCCCGTTCAGCATCGGTTTAGCTATTTCAGTGTAATAAATATCGACCATTTCGCTCCAGTTCGGATGAAAATCAAGGCTATGTCCGTCTGGTACCTGTTCTAACAATGGATAGATCCTTGCATCGGGTGTAATAACCCTGTCCGCCACTTTTTTCACCGCGGGTATGCCTAAACCGTACTCGTTTGTGTTTTCCATGAGCTTATTGGTCATGAAGTAGACAAAATCCCAGGCTTCATCGGGGTGTTCAGTATTCGCGCTTATTGAGTGCTGGTTGCCGCCGATATAAACATCAGCAATCCTTTTTCCCTTCCATTTCGGCCAGACTGTGAAACCCCAGTCAAACTCGTCGATTTTATCATAGGTAGACATATACCAGGAACCGGCAACATAGGTCCCTAATCTGCCTGTTTGAAAGAAATCACCGATCCCTTCGATCTGGGCGTATGTCGGAGAGATTTTGTGTTTGTGGACCATATCGTACATAAGCTGAAAGGCCTCGATTGCTTCAGGCTGGTCTAACATGCATTTGGTTTTGTCCTCATTTAATACCTGCCCGCCGTTGTCCCAGATAAGGGGCCAGAACTCATAGTAGGCTTTGGCAAGAGTGCCGTACCGATTGCTCTCACCATCACTGCCGGTACTGGAAGTAATCTTTTTTCCATCGGCGATCCATTGTTCAACAGTGTAATTGTTGTCAGGATAGTCAAGGCCGACATCATCATAAATATCTTTATTATAATAAAACACCGAGCCGGTGCCGACACCGAAGGGCATGGAATACATTTTCCCTTCCCAGGTGACCTCATCCAGTGCAGCTTGGTAAAATTCATCGAAACTGAGTCCTTCTGTTTCCAAGTAAGGATTCATATTCAATAAAACATTATTTGGCGCGAACTTAAAAAGAGAGGCACCACTCATCTGGATCACGTCCGCTTCGGTCCCCCCGGCTATGGATGTCTGCAATTTACTCCAGTATCCGGACCACGGGGTCATCTCTATTTTTATAGTGACATTGGGATTTTGCTCTTCGTACTCTTCCGCCCAAGCCTCCAGCGCCTTACCGTACTGGTCCGGGCCGATAAAATGTGAATAGCGCAGTGTCACCGGTTCTTTTTCGGTAGTTTCTTCCTGCTGTTCTCCGCCTTCGGCAGCCCCCTCCTTCTGTCCGCCTGCAAAAAGCAATGAGGCAGCAAGGACTAAAAGACACATAAATAACAACTTTTTCATACTTTACTCCTTTGTGTTGTAACAATTTTTGGTTATTCTACGGCAATGTTTCTAAAGTGTCAAACAAAAAAGAATTTCATTAGTAATTTCATACATATTGAGGCTCAGAAAAATGGCAATTTTGAAAGAGCCTTAAATTTTATTGCATTTACAATAAAAGAATGGTACGTTTTCGGCGAGGATAAGCAATGAACAGCAGAGAGAGACTTCTTAGAGTATTCACCCACCAAATTCCTGACCGGGTCCCCATTTCCACCTACGAGCTTTCCGGATTCAACAGCAAGGCCTTTGAAAATAAGGATCCTTCATACAAACACCTCATGGATGCGGTTAGACACTACACAGACTGCATCTCCATGTGGGGACCGGAAAGCAATGAAACGTTCTTAGCATCCTCCGCCCCTGTTGAAATGGATGTTGAGGAAAAATCTGCAGACGATTGGACTGAAAAGCGTTTCATCCTTCACACACCAAAGGGTGATCTTACCCGTACCATACGTATGCAGGAGAACGTACACACCGTTTGGAAAGTTGAGCGGTGGTGCAAGTCGATAGCGGATGTGGAAAAGGCGCTCTCGATTCCCTACGAACCGGTGTCCTATGACTTCTCCGACCTTCCCCGGATCCGAAAAGAGGTGGATGAAAACGGTATAATCATGGGTTCGATTCCGGACCCGCTCTGTATTGCGGCGGAGTTGATGGAGTTCGGAGATTTTACCGTCTGGGCGTTTACCGAAACGGACCATTTTATGAAAACACTGGACATAATCCACAAGCGGTTACTGAACAATTTTCAGAATATGTTATCCGAAAAAACGGTTGAGATGTACCGCGTCTACGGTCCTGAATACGCCACTCCCCCTTACTTTCCCCCCGAGTATTTCGACCGCTTTGTAACTCCCTATGTAAAAGATATTACAAAACTTATTCATGAGTATGGTTCATTGGTGCGAATACACTCCCACGGAAAAGTGGGAAGCGTATTAGACTTTATTCTTGAAATGGATGCGGACGTTTTAGAACCCTGCGAAGCACCTCCTGACGGCGACATAGAATTGCATCAAGTAAAAGAAAAGATCGGCACAAGAATGACGTTGATGGGGAATCTACAGCTAAAGCTTTTAGAGAACGGCACTACCTCCGCCGTCCGGGAAACAGTGAAAGAGTGTATGGATTCGGCTAAAGAGGGAGGCCATTATATCATCATGCCCACATCGGCACCGATAAACAGCCCCCTCTCGAAAAAGACGGAGGAAAACTACATCGCTTTTTTTGAGGCCGCCCATGAATTCGGGCGGTATTAACGCAAGCTGCCGCTAAAAAAGCATTCTATCCGGACACAGACGAGGCAATCTCCCATACTTTTGACTTGTGTTCCTTACTAAGCGGTTCCGGCTGGTGCTCTCGGATAATGCGGCTTGCCTTTTCGTGCAGCCGTTGTGCCAGAGTAGTCGCGCCTTTTTGCGACCACTGATTCCGTATGTCCCGGCTTATCAGGTCCGGGTACCAGAAATCCCGGAAGTGGTCCAGGGTCTCCGGACTGTCGAGATAACTACCGCCGGGACCGACGCGGTCGATCTCATCGAGCAGGAGGGTATCTTCCCCGATATGTATACTCGGCATCATATGGTCCATCATTGCTACAAGTTCGTCCGTCAGTGTCAGCATTTCAAAGGAAGTCGTCATACCGCTTTCCAGATAACCGGCGTCGTGGGCCAAGTTTACTCCGCTTAGTTTCGCCGTCATAACCGTAAACATGGCTTCCAGAGCTGCCTGCTCGTCCGGTATCTTCGAATCCGAACATCCCGCGAAGCCCCAGGTCGGCAGTCCGTACCAGCGTCCTAATTGAGCGGTAATAGTATTGGACCGCTGGGCCTCCGGACCGGAGTAAGAGGTCTGCATTGCTCCCATATCAAAATGATGGACCGTTGCGCCGAATACAAAAGGAGCCCCGGGGCTTTGAAGTTGATGCAGCACAAGACTGCTTAGAGCTTCCGCAATTCCCTGGGCAAACCCGCCGGCTGGGGTAATCGGCCCGGAAGCACCCATTAACAACGCCGGGGCGTGTACGATGGGCACTCTTTTCTCCGCCATAAGCAGCAGTTTTTCTACTGCCGTATCCGACTGCTGGAGTGGAGAGCTGGGTTCGGAGTAGAGCAGTAATTGCGGCCGCTCCATCAAGGCTTCGTACCCGCCGGCAACCGCCGCCGCCATGTCAATTGCTCTTTTACAGGTAGAATAGTCGTCAGTAACAAAGACGATAGGTTTACTCGTATGCTCAAGCATAAGGGCCATCTGTGTGTCGTAACTTTTTGCTGAATCCACATCAGAGGGTATTCCCATGGACATTACAAAATCGATATTAGGAAGAAAGTCGCAGAGGTGGTATCCCTGAATCAGGTCTTTTTGCGTAAAGGGACGAACATCTCCCATTTCGAAGTCAAGCATGTTGGGACAGTCCGACCCGGGTCCGACATTAACTTGTGTTCCCTCAAGGAAAGCCTTCGGCTCCCCCTTTCGATCGCACAACACTATACGGCTCGGCGCGGACCCAATGGCGTCTTCCACCATGGCAGGTGGAAACCGAACCACATTACCATCTGCTATAAAAGCACCCGCGGCTTTAAGCATGTCTCTGGCCCCCTGGTGATTTATACGAACACCGGTACGCCGCAAAACTTCTAAAGCGGCCAAGTGTAACGTTTGCAGTTGCCCCCCGGTCAACCCTTGAAAATTGGGAAAAGGCAGCGGAGGCATTCCGTTCATATGTGTTTGCATGTTTCTTCCTTTACTTTAATGTATTTATTCTGCATGCCGACAGGATGCGGACACACAGAGCCATCATGGTAAAGTGTTAAGATTAACCCGTCAAGAGAACGCGGCTTGCGGAGTCAAGGTTTGCGGCTTGCTCTCATAAAAAATCTAAACGAAAAAAAGACTTCAAAGAGGCTCTTTCAAAATGCTATTTTTTCAGAGCCTCAATATTGGGTCGATTTTTCTAATTCATTATGCAATAATGAATTAGAAAAATCTAAAGGTAGGGCCACTTTCAAAATTGGTTAATTTTGAAAGTGGCTGAAAAGGTTTACTATTATAGAAGATGCTGTTAACGTTAGTGATCACTTTGTAATTGATAGGGTCCTAATACAATTGCGCAAAATTAAAAAAGTTTCCGCATGACAGGAAAATGTAAATTGAGACAGAAAACAAAAAGGAACATATCAATAATAAAGAAGCAAGATATAGTTTTTATTATTTGTATCACCGTATTTTTCCTGCCGTTCTTTGTTTCCAAAGAAGTAATGAATTTCTATACTTCCTTTAATAAAGAGCATGGAATGATAATGAGTTTCGTTAAATTCGCTTTTTTAGCAACAATAGGGGAATCTGTTGGGCTTCGAATAAGGAAGGGTGTTTATAATAAAAAAGGATTCGGATTAGTGCCTAAAGCTATTGTGTGGGGCTTTCTCGGATTAAGCATAAAAATTGCTTTTGTTATTTTCGCCTCAGGAACGCCGCTTTTTTTAGCATATTTGGGATTTGAAAGAGCTGTAGAAGTCATGGCAGGTCCTTTTTCTCTATCAAAACTACTTGTTGCTTTTTCCATCAGCACGGCAATGAACCTGTTCTATGCGCCGGTGATGATGACAGTACATCAAATTACCGATACGCATATTATAAATACTAATGGGACTATACAAGGTTTTTTTAGTCCAATAAAATTTGGAGAGATAATGGCACATATGGATTGGAGGGTCCACTGGAATTTTGTTTTTAAAAAAACTATTCCACTGTTTTGGATTCCGGCCCATACCATAACATTTTTGCTGCCTTCTTATTACCAAGTATTGTTTGCGGCAATCCTCGGTATAGTATTGGGTATTCTGCTTGCCATTGCAAGCTTGAATAGTAGAAAAGAAGAGTAGAACATAATTCATTCATTTCAAGAGGGAGATTAAAATGCTTAAAATAGGCGTAATTGGATACGGCGAGAGAATAAGTAGTGTAATAAGCACCATGCTGCAATGTTACGACGATATTACTATTTCCTCAATATGTGACGTGGATGTTGAAAGAGTAAAAAGCCGAATGAATGAACATGGATTGGATGGAGATACACCGGTTTTTTATAATGACCCTGACCGTATGCTGGATAAAGAAGATATTGACGGTGTTCTTGTAGGGACGCGATGCTCGCTTCATGCCGAAATGGGCATGAAGGTAATGAAAAGGAATATTCCTCTTTTTCTGGAAAAGCCCCTGGCCACGAACATGAAAGATCTGCTTACACTTAAAAACGCGGCAAAGGATGTTCCCAATACTATTGTTGTGTCATTTCCGCTTCGAGTGACTCCGCTTGTACAGCTTGCAAAGGAAATAGTGGATTCTGGAAAACTGGGAACGGTCGAACACGTTCAGGCAGTGAACAATGTCCACTATGGCGGTGTTTATTTTCACGACTGGTACAGAGATGAACATGAAACAGGCGGGCTCTTTTTGCAGAAGGCGACCCACGATTTTGACTATATCAATTATCTTTTAGGAATTACACCTGTTGAGATATGTGCTATGAAATCAAAACAGATCTTTAAGGGAGATAACCCTGAAGGGCTTTCCTGCGCGGACTGCGCCGATAAGAATACATGTCCTGAAGGGCCCTTTGTTATGAAATGTATAAAAAATGACGACCCCAGAGGTGAAATGTGCTGTTTTGCCAAAGATACAGGCAATGAAGACTCCGGAAGCGCCATCATCCGTTATGAGACCGGCATGCACGTGAACTATACTCAAAACTTTTTTGCTCGAAAAAAGGCGGGGAAGAGAGGCGCAAGGCTCCTTGGCTACAACGGGACTCTGGAGTTTGACTGGTATACAGATGAATTAAAAGTGTTTATGCACAACACAGACAGGGTTGAATCATACAGTTTGGAATCATCCGAAACAGGCCACAGCGGAGGCGATCAGGCATTGGTACTGAACTTTATCAATGTTATGAAAGGCATTGAGGAATCGCTTTCCCCTCTTGACGCGGGACTTACCAGTGTGCTGATGTGCCTCAAAGCAAAAAAATCCGCGGAGACATCCTCGTTTCAGAAGATTGAATGGCCTTGTTAGGGTTTGAGAACGTGCAGCTACTATTGACTTCCGTTCAACAGGTCCCACATGGGTTTAAGATCGACAACCTCACCGGTATCAAGGGCCTTATCAATAGCGAAGCAAGTTACCGCGGATTCCAGACCCTCCCGCAAACCTACCGAAGGAGGACGTTGGTCCAGCATGCTCTCGGCCAGTTCACCGGTGAGGACGACATCTCCTCCGCCATGTATACCGCTTGCACTGGTTGAAACATCTTCCATTTCGGTTTCAAACCCGATACGTTTCAGCGTTATCTCTCCGGTGAGCACATCCGCCCTGATGGCACCTTCCGTCCCAAGAATGTACATCCTGCGCTCCGGAATGCCGGCATTGCAGTTTGTATGGAAGGTAGCCCGCACACCGTTTTCATATTCAATTATGGCCACCTGATTGTCTATAATATCCTTATCCGAAGTAAAAGGATTGAGCGCAATCAAGCCTTGCCAACTTCTGTATGCCTTTTTACCTTCTTCGTTTTCTCCCACTCGTTCGATATGGTATTCGTTTTCAGGAATAAAAAAATTAAGCCCGCCGAAGGAAGCAGCCCGCTTTGCGCGTGAGTCGACCATCCAGTTAGCCATGTCTATATCGTGGCAGCATTTTTCCAAGAGGTGAGTACCGGCATTTTCACGCATTCTCCGCCAGTCTCCCATTATATAACCGCCTCGGTTAAAATAAAGCGTTTCGTTGAACTCCATACTAATGATATCCCCTATGTGCCCTTCGGAGATAAGGTTATGGATTTTTCGATAATGAGGTGAATAACGCAGGGTAAAAGCAAGGTTGAACATCTTTCCACTCTTTTGGTGCGCGTCCCGCATCTTTATACATTCTTCAAGATTTAGGGCCAGCGGTTTTTGGCAGAAAACATGCTTTCCGGCCCTGAAAGACGCAACGACCTGCTCGCAATGATAACGGTTCCATGAGGCAATCATGACCCATTTAACCTCGGGCATGTTGAGAATTTCTCTGTAGTTGGAACATACCGCCGGCGAATGTGGAAATTCTCTTAAGGCTTGCTCCGTCGAACGCTGGTCCGGATCATACAAAGCGGCAATTTTCAGCCGGGGGTCACGTTTTACCAGACGATTTACAACCGACCTCCCCATAGCACCACAGCCAATAACACCTATGTTCACGGGGGCTTCCATTATAAGGTAACTCCTTTTTAATCTTTGTTAGAAATATTGAGGCCCTGAAAAATAGCATTTTGAAAGAACCTCAATTGTATATGTATTGTTGCATACCTGTCGCACAAAGAGCTATTAGTATTCAGTGGAAATAATCCTCTCCTTCTGGAGCATCAGGCTTTTGGTGAATGATAAAAAATATAATCTCTTGAGTCAACAAAAGGGGACAAAGAAAAATGAATCATGGTAGGATAAAAAAGGAGAATGTATGAACTACGAATTAATGTATGAGGAACTATTCGAATATGTCTATTCTTTGGAGATTATCGATACACATGAACATCTACCGTACAAGGAAACAGCGAGGGAACAGAAAACCGATGTTTTAAAGGAGTATCTGACCCATTACTTTAATAGAGATTTGATATCGGCGGGACTTCCTTTGAACGATTTCCAAAAAGCGATAGATGAGACTATTCCGTTATTGGACCGGTGGGACCTGGTTGAACCATATTGGGAGTTGTGCAGATACACCGGTTACGGGAGGGCCTTAGATCTTTCCGTTCAGGCGCTTTACGGTATTGAAAAAGTATCCCGCAGCTCAATCGAACTCCTTAATCATGAATTTCTTCACTCTCTTGAACCGGGCACATTCGAAAGAATACTCAAACACAAGTCTAACATAGCGGTAAGCTTACTGGACAGTCTAATGGATGAAAATAGTACGGCGGATGAAAATTTCTTTAAACCCGTTTTTAGAATTAACGGATTAGTATTTCCACAAAATTGGAGCAGTATCAAAACAACAGAAGACCGCTCGGGTATACAGATAACCACTTTTTTTACCTACCTTCAAGCATGCGAAGCATTGTTGAAACAAGCACTAGCCAGGGGCGCGGTAGGATTTAAATGCGCTTTAGCCTATAATCGATCACTCTATTTTCCACGAACAACCTACTCCGAGGCGGAAAATGACTTTAACGCCTTTTTTAAAGTCCGTCATTCTAAGAACGCTGAGGAGCAGGTCTTTTATCCAGGCGAGCATTTCCAAAACTATGTAATGCACATAATCATGGAATATGCCAATAAGAACAATGTTACCCTGCAGTTCCATACTGGGCTGCAGGAGGGTAACGGTAACTATATCAACAACAGCGATCCAACCCTTCTTACCAATCTTTTTCTCGAATATCCGCAGGTCAATTTTGACTTATTCCATATAGGGTATCCGTTTCAACACAAAACGACTGTATTGGCAAAGAACTTTCCCCATGTGTTTATCGATATGTGTTGGGCCCACATCATTTCCCCTAACGCAAGCGTAAACGCAATCCTCGAATGGATCGATACCGTACCACTCAATAAGGTAAGCGGTTTCGGCGGAGATTATTGCTTTATAGACGGCGTATGCGGGCACCAGCTATTAGCACGGCAAAATATTACAAAAGCATTGGCAATTAAAGTGCAGGAAAAACTATTTTCTATTGATAAAGCAAAGCAAATAGCAAAAATGTATTTATGGGACAATCCCAAAGCGCTTTTCGGTTTATAACAAACATTGGCAATGCAGCCGCGTAGTAAACTGAAAGAGCTAACTGAAACAGTTGATCGAGAGAGCATATAATTACACCGGGAATGAGGCAGCAATGAGATACCTTGATTCATTT
>CAYXSD010000093.1:1794-11985 GCA_964466335.1 uncultured Spirochaetales bacterium | reverse complement strand
AGCACACCGAAAGAAATAAAGAGAAAGTGATGGGGCCCGAGGTTTGCACCGAGGAAATTCCAGGAGGTGGGCAGAAAAGGGGAATCTAAAAGCAGCCCTGATATTATTCTCGAAAGTCCCTTTCCTGCTGCATCGAAAGCATAGCAAAAGGCGATGGACATATTAATCGTTTTCGGTGAGGCTAAAGCGAGCATCTCTGAACTGGCCCCGATGGTGCTAAAGGCCACCATCCCCCCATAGAGAGTAATGATGCCTCCAAGATAGACCGCGGAGACAAGGGAAAACTCCGACACCAACAGGAGAAGAAAGTTTAAAAGGGCGAAACATGCGTGGGCGAAAAGCATAAACCGTTTAGTATTGAATCTTCCGAAAAGAACACCCCCTAAGAAGTATCCAAGGATGGAACCCACATTCATCAGTACCGAAAGAAGGACCACGTAGTTGTCCGGCGCGCCAAGGGCCGACTTTGCGAAGAGAAATCCTACCGGGACGGTAGCATTGGCAAAAAGGTAGAGGAATAAAAGATAGAGGGCGAACCGCACAAGCGCCCGGTTTTTAAGGATATTCCGGATACTGTTTTTGAAACTTAAAAGATGCTCCGGTTTTTTCTTAGGTGTTTCCGGGATCCTCGCTACAAAATAGATCCGCCCGATTATAAGAACACCGGAGATCCCAATAATCGTCTGTAGCGTAAGAAGAGAGGCGTCCTTCCCCACTACAAACGTGGAGATGAGGAGGAACACCGTAAGTACCGTTTGCCAGCTCACCCTGAGACGCCCGAAAAACGTGCCCCGTTCCTTTTCCGGTACGACCCCCCGGAGCAGGGGAAACCATCCAGCGAGGTACACCGCGATGGTGAGGGAATAAATAATCAATCCGATGAGAAGCACCCCCCGAGCAAGATGTTCGGGGAAGAACCCTGCCGAGGCCGCGATTAAGACCCCCATCATCCCCAGCGTAATCGCCGGCAGGACCAACCGCTTTTTCCCTGTGTGCTCCATTATATGGGCGGCCGGGATTATAAGGACCGCGGAACTGAAGAGATAGAGGGCGGTGGTAAGAAGGGAGAGGAAGTTGCTGCCCCCGAGCTGTCTTGCGTACAGAATAACGATACTGGAGTCCCGGATCATTATTTGGGATATTGCCCCGAACCAGGAGCTGAAAATTGCAAAGTTCATTGCTTTGCGGGATGTATTTTCCGAAAAAGGAACGGTGTTTTCTGTCATGGAAGTTCCAAGCTGTATAATTTACGGAAGCTTCACTCCCTCCAGGATCCGCATTGCGTTTTTGTAAAACATCGCCTTAAAAGCTTCCTCGGAGAGTTTGACCCTCTCCGCCGCTCGCCTAAGGGCCAGAATAATTTCGTAGACCATGAAGCTCGCCCGCATGTTCTCCGACTGTACCCGGTAGCCGCTCTCCTCGTATCCGGTAAGGACCAAGTCCACCCAGTGGTCCATTACGTAGACCCGGCGCCCCCTCATTATGGGAACAGGAAAATCCGACGCGTAGACAATCCTCGAGGAATCTACATGTTCCAGAAGAATTTCCAGGGCTGTTGGGTCCATTACCATGGAGCTGTCTAAATTTACATTGGGAAGGTCGGCTATTGCCGGGGCCGCCTTTTTCATTTGGTCCGGCAGATAGCAGCGCCCGCAGTGGGCCAGAACGATCTGGGCATTGGGATAACTTTTGGCGAGTTCCCTTACTCCTCTGCTTATTTCCGGGTCGGCCAAACGGTCGGAGCGGGGAACGTGGAGGAGAACAACGAGACGGTACTTGTCGGCTATTTTCATCTCGGTTTCACTTAACATGTCCTCTACCCGAACGGATCCGTAATCATCCCCGAACCAGTTAAGAAAGACCTTATATCCTAAAAACCGGTCCCGCCGGACCCGTTCTTCAATAGCTTCGGCGTTGGAAAGTCCCTTTCCCGCCAGCATGAGGGGGAAGTAGCGCTCCGCTTTCCCCACCTTGGCAATATAGTCGTTGGTCTCTTCGATCTTCGCCGCCGGTGTCGGGTTTCCGAAAATGACGGATTGGTAGGTAATTCCGGGGAAGATCATTTCTGTGTCCTTGTCCAGCTGCTCTAGGGGATACTCCTGGCTTGTAACCATATAGTTGGCTCCGTCTTCCTTCTCTTCCCAGGGATTTTCCTTCCATAAATCAGTTTTCCATATATGTACATGAAAATCGATTACGTTATTCGGCAGCAGCGGGGCTATTTCCTTTTTAAAAAAGGGTAGATCTACTTTTTCATACTGGTCTTGCCTTGGCATCTTTAGACTCCTTTGCTATTTTTTTCTGGGTTTTTATAAATAGTGAAAGTAAAACAATAAGCGCCGGTATCCAGCCTATAAGAAGGGCTATTCCCGGGCCTGTCATCGGTTGGAAGAGTTTCATAGTCACAGTCAGGGGGAGAAAAATAATTAAGAGCAGCGGCATCTGTCTGCAGTTAGTCCAGAGGCTCTTTCTTCCCTCGTAGGACCCGAATACCCCGAGCATGGGAAAGGCGGTCATGAATCCTTGCAGGGAATTTTTTGCTAAAATAATTGCTACTACCAATAAAACGGTAAGGGGTATTTTTATTTGAAGGGGAATAGCGGTTTTATGTCCCGGTTCAACGTGGTCCGGAGTGTAGCGTAGTCCAAGAATTGCCGTTATTACCACAATGCCTACTACTATCCAGAAAGCGAGCTCTGTCCTCGGCATATGTTTTGCCAGGAGGCTCCCGAAAATACTGTACCCCAAAGCCGAAATAAGAATTGAGAGAAGAATAGGTAATTTTAATGTGTAATGAAGTATTCTTACTGCATGAGTATAGGCAAATACAAGAAGGATAGCCGTGACATTCGTCACATCCAGCGGCATTCCCACGGACATAAATGATATCGAAAAAGGAATAGGCGTGCTGAGGAAAAAGGCCTTCCAGCGGGGAGCGGAGATGTAGGCCAATAAAACGGCCTCCAGGCTTACGATAACGATGAGTAGTACATCCCAAGAGGAGAAAACCGGCAGACTCATAACGACCTATTTTCTCCCTAATAATTGTTTCATGTCAATCAACCCTGCCAATAATAGAGAGCAAATTGATCATATTCTGAAGTATTTTCCTGTACTAAAAGCTTGAAATAATCAATCTTTGATTATTTTGCTTGACAACTCTAGGATGCAGGATTTAAGATGAAAGTACGCTTTTTAGGCGATACAAGATTAACGGAGGTTTATACCATGAAATTATTCAAGATTGGAATGATCAATTTTTGATTATTTCGCTTGACAATTGAATGGTTCTCGGTTTTAATATTGTGTATCTTTTGTGGATAAAAGATATATTCAAAAAACAAAAATGGAGGATCGTGGATGAAAGGAATGAAATGGATTATACTGGCCCTGGTTGTTTTAATGGTTGCCGGATTCGGGGCTTGTTCGAAGGACGAAAGTGCTGAAGGTGATCTGAAGGGAAGCGGTGAAGCAGCTGAACCCCCAAAAGGAGAAGTTACTGTTACATTCATGAATAATGAATCGGGTCTGCCCCAGGATTTTATCGATTCATTTAATAATGAAAATGAGGGGAACATAATGCTGGTTCGGACTGAGTATGACTGGACCAAATTTATTGCCGATGCCATGGCAGGGACAGCTGCGGATCTTATGATGCTCGGAAGCGGATCAGACGTGGCTTACTATGTGAACCGTGGTCTCTTCTATCCAATGGACGAGCTTATCGCAGAGAGTGATGCCATTAATGTAGAGGACATCGAGTTTAAGCCAAACGCTGAATACAAGTACGATAAGGAAACCGGCAATTTCGGAGAGGGTCATTGGTACGGGTTTTCCAAGGACTACAATAATATTGGATGTATCACCTACAACAAAGAGATGTTTGACGCCGCCGGTATTCCCTACCTGAGTGATGAGGAACCTATTACCTACGATGAATTTTATGAACTGGCAAAAAAACTCACTATCAAAGACGACAGCGGCAACGTTAAAACTTTTGGCACCGAATTTACACCGGGATGGATAAGGTTTCTTGTGTCGGATATGGCTTATATGTCTGGTTTAAGCTTCTATACCGATGATACTAGAAGTGAGATGAATAACGATCCCAAGATGCGGGACCTCTGGAAGTACTGGGCGCGCCTTATGGTGGAAGATATAGCACCGAATGTTCGCAATCCCTCACCGAGTGGATGGACCGGAGCATCCTTTGAGTCAGACCGTGTTGCCATGGTACAGTTAGGCTACTGGTTTGGAGCAAACCTGCAGAAAAACGAAGGATTTAATGAGAAGTACGGATGGGCACCCACTCCGTTTCTTAAAAAAGGTGGAGAGAGGGTAACAAATACCCTGGGAGCTACTGGTATTGTGATGTATGCGAAAACCAAACATCCCAAGAAAGCCTTCGAGGTGTTTGAATGGTACATGGCCGGTGCCTACGGAATTGAAAGGGCAAAAACAGGCTGGGGTATTCCTCCTCTGAAATCCCTCTACAAGTACCTTCCCCAGGATAATGAATACAACAAGCAACGGTATAAAGTTGCCATGGACGACGCAAAATATTTCAAACCTTGGCAGACTAGTCCCCATATAGCTCAAGCTACTTGGGAAGAGGCCTGGATGAACAACATCGATCCTTTGGTTATGGGCAAGATCGATTATGATACGTTTATAGATAACTACTATGAGGATATGAATGAGAACCTTGAACGTGGGTATGAAGAGACCCAGGCTTTAATGGGACAGTAAATCGAAGAATTTGATACAATAACGGGTTGCAGCTCCCTGGTATAACTCCTGGGGCGCAACCCTTTTTTTGAAGAGGCAATTATGGGTAAGGTACAAAAAAGAACGTTATCTACAAATGAAAGGCAGAAGAGGCTCTCATTCTACATTTTTATTTCGCCGTGGCTTCTCGGGCTTTTGCTATTATGGTTGTTTCCCATAGGATGGGGTTTCTTTGTGTCTCTGACAAATAGGACCGCTTTTGTGCAGGGAAAATTTGTCGGGCTCGCAAACTATTTGAAGATATTTTCCGATCCTGATGTGGGGTATGCATTCTATACGACTTTCTTATATACGATTTCATCCACCTTCCTTGCGGTGGTTCTAGGGTTTATCTTTGCTCTTTTGTTGGAACGAAACACACCCGGACGTGGCGGATTCAGAACTATTCTCTATTTTCCGTATATGATTCCCTTGGTTGCAGTGGGCTGGATATTTAGGATTTTTCTAAATAAGGATACAGGATTTTTTAATATCGTGCTGACAAACCTGGGGATAATTGAGTCCCCAATAGCCTGGCTCCAGATGTTTCCCCTCCTCTCTATTGTGTCTTTAAGCCTTTGGCAGTCCGGATGGAGTATGATTATTTTTCTCGGCGGCTTAAGTACTGTTCCAGAAGAACTCTACGAAGTTGCGACCATAGATGGCGCTGGGTACTTAAAAAAGGTAAGGCACATTACCGTTCCTATGATAAGCCCCTTCATTTTTTTCCAATTGGTTATGAGTTTTATCTATGCCATGCAGGCTTTTATTCAGCCCTTCATACTTAATCCCAGACCGATCCGAGGACAAATGCTGACGCGATACCCGCCGCCGAAAGAGACATTCTTTATCATGGCAAAAGGATTTTATACGGTAATAACCAAACAGCGATTTGCCTACGGTTTGGCAATGCTATGGCTACTCTTTTTGTTTATCCTGATTTTTACCTTTTTCTTCGTGAAATTCGGAGGATTCTGGGTATATACCGAAGTTGAGGAGAAGAAGTGATGGCTCTCGGGAAAAAAGCGAAAAAAAAGATTGTAGATGTTATTAAAGTCTTGATTCTCCTTTTATTTGTTGTAATATTCTTTCTCCCCATCGTGAGTATGGTGGTAACTTCCTTAAAAACAATGGCGGAACTTTATAGAGTCCCCCCAAAGGTATTACCGGACAAACCCCTTTGGGAAAATTACAAAATTGCCTGGGAAATGGCGAATTTCGGGAAGTATCTTATTAATTCGATAATTCTTTCAGTCTTCTACACTTTGCCGGTTATTATGGGAAGCTGTTTTACCGGGTATGGATTTTCCCGTTTTCAGGTTAAAGAAAATAAGATATTGTTTCTTATCATGCTCTCTACAATGATGATTCCCTTTATGGTTACCATCATGCCTCTCTTTTTACTCATGGCAAAAATCGGGTTTGTAAATAACCGTTTATTGTGGGTTGTCTGGGGAATACAGGGATTACCTTTTATCATTTTCCTCTTCAAACAGTACTTTTCCACCATTCCTATGTCCTTTGAAGAATCGGCCAGGTTGGATGGGGCGGGGAGGTTCCAGATATTTTTCGGGATTATGTTCCCCCTGGTCCAGACAGGGGTGGTAATTGCTGCTATTTTTGCCTTCCAATGGTCTTGGTCGAACTACCTTATGCCTGTTCTCTTCCTACAAGAGCAGAAGGTTAACCTTGCGGTGAAGCTTGCCGTGGGATACACCGATGCAAAGGAGAACCCCTTATACAACTACGCCATGGCGGGAATTGTCTACTACACTATTCCTATTGCTATTGTGTTTTTTACCCTTCAGCGGCGTTTCGTCACGGGGTTACTCTCCGGTGGGCTCAAAGGATAAACCAAGGAGGTCCTTGCACAATTACATTTTGTAGGGACCTCGTTATATGACCAAAAAAATTTGCGATTCCTCTTTTTACGAATTATGATATATGTAAGAGAGCGCTTTCAAATCAACCAATGTTTAAATTGGTTCGGATAATGCTGAAAGTAGCTGAAGAGGAAATATAAAAATGTTTGAAGAAAAAAGTGGAAAAGAGGGGCGGAAACCTACCGTAATTATTGAATATCCAGGACCGAGTGATAAAGGGGACTGTCAGGATGTCTTCGTCTATCTGAGACCCGAAACAAACGGCGTGAAGGTGGAGAGCACTCTTCTAAGAGTGGTCAGGTCAAACCCCGAATACCGGGAGCACATGAAGCTTATCTATTTGGCCAACATCCCCGGTGAATTTATTGTTAAGCACAGGATAATTGAACACTACTATGCTTCCAAGCTTTACTTTACCAGCGGGGGAAAGCGGACATTTACCCCCTACATGCGGAAGACCTTTGAAGAGCATTTTGGGGTCTCCTATGAAGAGGCCGATATCATTGGGGCATTCGAGGCCCTGAAACGCTTTTCCATGAATTACAATGATCTTTTTCAGCTTCGGGTCCCCGCTTCAGATCTTTTAACAGTCCATGAGCAATCGATAAAAAAGCACCGGAACGTCTATATCATCAACTACGATATCCCGGCTCTTCTTCATAAGAACAACAACAAAACCGATATAGCGGTAATGATTTTCAGAACCTGTTTGAATTATGCTCTGGTCCATAACGTAATAGATGAAATGGGCCGGGCGCTGATTAAAGACGGCATTCTGGACCCCAGAAAACCTCTGAGTCGGATGTTTCACTATTCCAAGGGCCCCTTCGGTCAGATCAGGGACGCCATCGGATACCTTTACCGGACCGGAGACCAGCATGTTCCCCTGGAGGAGATCAACTTCTGTTCGTATCTACGCAAGCAGGAGATAACCCTCCGCCAGATAGTGGGCTGCGTTCGAAACCCCATCGGAGAGTTTGCCAATAATGGACATCACGAGGAGAGTATCTTCGAGTACACAAAGGACAACGCTTTTAATGAAGCCTATGAGAAACTGACAGCCCTAGAATCCCAGGTGGTCCTCGATCCTCATTGTACGGTATATGGGTGATGGATGGGCCCCTCGTCACAGTGTTTTCGTACTAATCAATGTACTAGGTTGATATATACTCCCATCTTCCGCTTGTCTCCGAGGCGAAGAGGGCGTCTAAGACCCGTTGATTGTTTATGGCGTCCTCCGGGCTTCTGGGGGCCGTATCTCCGTTACGGATGGCCCTGGAGAAGGCTTCCAGCATGAGCTGGTACTGGTCGTGGGTGCCCACTTCGATTCTCCGGTGGTCAGGACCGCTGTCCAGTGTAATTCCCGCGGATGAGTCTTTGTAGGGTTGAAAGGGTCGTTCTATATCAATAGCCCCGTTCGAACCCAGTACCGATACATGCTGAAAATCCTGTGCCCGGGTGGATACGGTAAAGGCGGCATGGATGCCGTCGAAATCCAGCACCGCCGATGTAAGCATGTCCGTACCGAATTCTGGGTCTCTCTGAATGGATGCCATAACCCGTTTCGGTTCCCGGCCAATGAGGTACCGTGCCGCTGAAACACAGTAACAGCCGATGTCCATAAGACCGCCGCCGCCCCATTCCTTAATGTTCCGGATATTTTTCGGGTCCGGCAGGTTATAGCTGAACATGGAATGAACCGTTCGGATGTCGCCGATTTCCCCCTGTTGTATTAGTTCTTTTGCCTTTGCCCACTGGGGATGGAACCGGTACATAAAGGCTTCCATAAAGAGGACACCCCGGGAGTGGATGGTGTCGATTGCCTCTTCCCCTTCCTTGGCGTTCATCGCAAAGGGTTTCTCACAGAGGACCTGTTTTCCCGCGTTGGCGGCTTTCTTACTCCACTCAGCGTGAAGGTGGTTGGGAAGGGGGATATACACTGCTTCGATGGTGTCATCCGCTAAGAGCTCTTCATAGGAGCCGAACCAAATGGGTATCTTGTGTTCCCGGGCGGTCTCCTCCGCCTTCTCTGCCGAGCGGGATGCCACGGCGTAGATCTCCACCAGTTCCGACTCTTTCATGGCAGGTAAGAGCTTCTTTTTAAATATATTCGCCGTTCCCAAAACGCCCCATCTAATTGGTTTCATCTTATTTCTCCTCCGGTGGTGTTATTTTACCTCTTCAGTATTCCTCTTCAGTATACAATTTTTTCTTGACATCGAAAAGTATACTGTTATAGTTAATAGTACGGGGGTAATAAAACGTCTAGAAGCAAGGTGAAACACAAACAGTATTATTTTTTCCTCTCAATGTTGGCGGCCCTTACCGTTCTTCTACTAGTATTCCAGTCATGCGGCTCCTTCCCCAAACCCTCACAGGAGAAGAATAGCCTCCTTATAATTATGGCGGAACGGGGAGATGATAAAGCAGAAACAGACGCCGAGAATCTTATGATGAAATTTTACGGGGACGAAGAGTTCACCTTGGATATGTCCACATTCTTCAAAAATCTCCTGGGAGGAAAGCGGCAGCTCTACTTTCTTCAAGTTGCTCCGGGGAAGTACAAGTACATTCTTCCCGGTACGGGACTGAGCGAGCCCGTGGAGATCAGAAACAACTCCGTTACCCTCATTAATAGAGTCATGATCACTGACGGGTCTTTGGGATGGAGGCTTATGTCCAGGAGGATAACCCCGGAAGAGCAGCGCTGGGTCTCCGAAGAGGTGCGCAATTACATAAACTTCTACGATTGGTACGGGAGCAGGTTCGTCGGGTTCGGGCCCTTCGTCCCCCGGTTCACCATAGACGAGACGGTATATGATCTGCGAATTAAAACGACCCCGGCCGAAGCGGAAATTACCATAGACGAGCAGGCCTGGGGGAAATCTCCCATCACCGCCCAGCTGGAACCGGGAAAGCACCTTCTCCGGGTGGAGAAGGAGGGTTACAAGCCGGTACAGACCTACGTAACCGTGGAGGGGGACGGCGAGTTCTCTTTAGAGATGGAGCAGATCGAGGTGGCAGAGGCGGAAGCTGAGGAAGTTCGGGAGGCGAAGTCCACCTACGCCCTTACTATCTTTCCCTTCCAAAACATAGGGTCTAAGGACATGGACAACCTAAGCACCGTCTTCTCCGATGGTATTGTATCGGGACTCTTTGACCGGCAGAACATACGGCTTATTGAAGCGGACAGCGGATTCGGTGCGGAAAAGCGGGAGATAACCGATGAGTTCAGCCGCGCGGAAGGTATGGGCGCGGAGCTCCTTATAACCGGGCTCTACTCGGAGAAGGAGGGGAAACTCATCGTATCCGCCGCCCTCTACGATGTGCGGACGGAACGGGTCAAGACAAACATGGTGTATACCGGCGAGTCCGGTCTGGCCATGTTCGACTCCATCGACGAGATGACCGGGGATTTTCTGGCCAATGTGGACAAGGTCCTCCCCGCGGAGGGAAAGGAAGTAATAGAGAAGGAACAGGTGGTAACCCAGGAAATGGTCGCCTTTCAGCGGAGGGCTTCTGGAAAGCAGATAGCCGATCG
>CAYXSD010000093.1:0-1694 GCA_964466335.1 uncultured Spirochaetales bacterium | reverse complement strand
CCCAGGAAATGGTCGCCTTTCAGCGGAGGGCTTCTGGAAAGCAGATAGCCGATCGCCGGCATTCGAGGATACACTCACTCTCCGTTTTGGCTGGATACGGGGCGACTGTGGATGCCGATGACGCGCCATGGGACACTATGGGCGGACCAGCCCTTGCCCTTGCAGCCCAGTACGAGTTGGATATTATCCGTCCCCTAGGACTCATGGCCAGGATAGGAGTTCCTGTTACCGGAATGGGTGATGGAAACGGGATTCCTCTTCAAGTAGGGCCAACCATGATCTTTGCCGGCAGGGGAAACGATATTACTTTGGGGGTCCTGGGGTTTACCACATTTTATCCCGGATACGATTACTACGATGAAGACTTTATGATGTATGTTCAAGGGGGACCCTTCTTAAGTTTCGGGGCCGCCTTGGACGCGAACTTGAAAATCTACCACTCCCCCAGGTTGGACGGACTCCAGGGGTTCTTTCTCCTCGGTATGTGGATAGAGCTGGTCCAGATGAAGGTGGAGCTGCCTACCAGCCTTAAGAGCATGCCCCCCTTCGGTGGGCTTCTCTACGCGGGATACGGGGTGCGGTTATGAGAGTGTCAAAGTTGATACGCTTTTTATTATTCCTCGCCATTCTCGCCTTCACCCTTACCATGAATATAACCGCCCAGGACCTGGGTGAGGCAGAGAAAATTCCCAGACGGGTGGTCTTCGAGTTGAGTAATTCTCCTCCCGCCGGCGAGTACCAGGACTTGTTATCATCCGGCCTGCGTATTCTCTACGAGTCAGTTTCGGCCGAGACCCCGATTATTCGGAGTTACGATATTGACGCGGCTCACAATAGTTGTTCCCTCAACTTCGAGGAAGAGGGTCGGAATGTGAGGGTAATAGCCTCCCTCTACGAATTCCCAGTAACAGCTGAGGATGAGGAAGAGCTGCCGGAAGAGGAAACGGAACCCATGCTTAATGTAGAGGAGGAATTTCTCTATACCGGAGACTACGAGGAGTACAGAAACTTCTTGGTTGGTGTCGCGTCTGCGATGGCAGGGCATTTGGACCTTGTTTCTCCGGAGGTCAGGGTCATTACCAAAGTAGAAGAGGGAGAGGAAAAGAAGGTCGTGGCGGAAGTACGGTTCGAAGAGGAGCTGGCCAGACCCTTCGAGTTTACCCTCTATCCCGGTGGACTTACTAAAGAAATCAACGTTAATATGAATTCGGAGAACTACCTCTACTTCTCTCTCTGGCCCCTTCAGCTGGACGCGGTATGGTTCCCCGGACGTGGTGATTTCGGACTTAACTTCTCTCTTTTCTTTAATACCCTAGACATGGACATGGATTTGGAAAACGAGTGGATTATCATGCCCGGTTTGGGAATTCAATACCGGATCGGCGGACGTTTTTACGGGAGTTTCGGGTTAAGCTTCTTCGGCGGGGTCTACCTCTCCGGGGAAGAAGCGTATTTCTATAATCTCCTCGGGTTATTCCCCGCCTTAGGAATTAACATTACTCCTACCTTCGGTATTACCCTGCGTGTGGGAGGGTTCCTGCTTCCTGCCAGTCTGTTTGCCGGAGGCGGTGAGGATTTTGCCTTGGAAATGGGAATTCAGCGAAATCTCCTGTCCCTACAGCTTGCCACCATCGGCTTCCTCCTCCGCCCGGACTGGTAGCGGCTTCTGAATTGAGTTTACGTCGTGTTACAAT
>CAYXSD010000092.1:0-12159 GCA_964466335.1 uncultured Spirochaetales bacterium | reverse complement strand
TCTCAGCTCATCCACCATCCCGTTAAAGGCCTTCGACAACTCCCCTACCTCATCCTGAGACTGCACCTCTGTTTGGACATTGAGGTCCCCCCGGGAAACCTCTAAGGCGGCGTCTCTAATGTTTAGGATGGGAGAGGAGATCGTCCTTGCAATTTGGAAGGAGAAAAAGAGGGCCAAAAGAAAAAGGACAGTCCCGAGGGCAATAATGAAAAGATAGAAGGACCGAATAGCGGAGAACGCTTCCCGCTCCTCCATCTCTACAATGAGGGCCATATTCCGTCCCTCGAGCCATCGATACACCCCTAAGACCTTTACCCCCTCATGGTTCACATAATTCCCGCTTCCCCTGCCGCCTTTAAGGGCCTTATCAATTCCTGGAGAATGAATGCCCCTCCGAAAACTCTTGTCGCCGTACTGGCGCCCTAGAACCGGCACGTTAAACTGGTCTACCAAAAAGGCCTTCCCCGTCTCCCCCAAACCGGTCCTCTCGTTTATTATCCTGTCCATTGCAGCAAGTTCCAATTGAAGGGTGAGTACGGCAAAGGTGGTGTTCTCTTCGTTTCGAAGGGGAGCTGAAACGGTAATCGCCGGTTTTAATGTATAGGGAGAAGGATAGAGATTTTCCACATAAAGACCCAATAAACCCCGCTTATAGTATTTGGCATCCAGGAGGAATTCTCCTGTTAGATCCTCCTCCGTTCCGGCAAACACCTCGCCTCCCCTAGTGCTTAAAAGAAGAATGGATTCCAAGTCCGGCTTGTGGATAAGTAACTCCCTAAGATAGGCTTTCAGTTCATCCGCGGAAGTCCCGTCATGGCCGCTCTTAAGGGTTTCCATGGCCAGTGTATGAAGGGTGGGTCTCTGTATTAGGAATTCCGCTTCCCGGCGCTGCTCCTCGATCCAACGATTTATGGTGTCCTCTTTAATCTCCGCCACGGCGCTCAGCCTCTGGAATGCTGAATCTATAAGCTCCCGTTTCGTGCGCATAGAGAGAAAGAGTATGGAACTTCCTAACACCAGAGCACTGGCAATGAGTATAAGGCCTATGAGCCTGCCTCTGATAGTAGAAAAGGGAGATTTTTTTTTCATAAGGTAGAGGGAAAATCCTTGGGAGGTATTTTTCGGAAAAACCTGTCGCCAGTCTCCGTTATTTTGACAATGAATGCGTTTTTCTTAGGGTCACCGGTTCCGTTAAAGTAAAAAGGCCCGGTCAGTCCCTCCATTACCCGTGGTACGGCAAGGGCGGCCGTTATTTTTTCTTGGTCCAATGAGCCGGCAGTTTCGATTGCCTCGATGAAGATCCCAACTGCATCGTAGCTTAGGGGAGTAAGAGCGGAGATAGGACCTTTATACTCCTCTCTATACCGGCCGATGAACTCGGCAATTCTTGGTGAGGAGGTATCAAAAGAAAAATGACTACAGTAGTAGATGCTCTCAAAAAGAGGCTGGTCCGCCGGAGGAACTTCCGAAGCGCCCACCGCGTCCCCCCCTACGAGTATTCCTTTATACCCTTTTTCTCTAAGTGTTTTCACCTGCACATTTATATCGTCTCGGTAGTTCGGTAAAAAGACGGCTTCCGGAGATTGATTAATAATATCTTCAACTTCAGCAGTGAAATCCCTCTCCCCCTGGAGATATTCAATTTCTCCAATGACCTCTCCCTGCTGCCGGGTAAACTCTCGAACAAAGGATTCTGCCATATATCGATTGTACACGTTGGAAACATCGAAGAGGACTATCGCGGTCTTTATCCCCATTTCTTCGCGCAGAAAGGAAGCTATCGCCTCTCCTTGGTAATCATCGGTGAAACATCCCCTGAAGACACAGGTTTTTCCCCGGGTCACCTCGGGATTCGTGGCGCTTGGAGTAATCATGGGGAATCCGGCGTTTTCACAAATCCCCGCAGCGGGAATGGCCAGAGAGCTCATAATGGGACCAATTATACCCACTGCTCTTCCCGAGTTAATCAGTTTTTGAACGAGTCCGACAGTCCTTTCAGGGTCCCCCTGAGTATCCAGGACCTCATACTCCAGTTGGTAGTTGTCTTCGCCAAGTTTTATCCCGCCCTTTTTTTGCAGGTCCTTTCCGGCAAGTTCAATGCCTTTCAAAGCATCTTTTCCAAAAAAATCAAAATCCCCGCTCATGGGAAGGAGCGCGCCGAGAACGATTTCCTTTGTCGATGTGACATCTTTTTCTCCTGACTTATCTCCCTCCTCAGCACAGGAACTGGAAAGAAGAAAAGCCAAAAGAGAGAGAAGTATTAATAAGGATACATTATCTTTTGAAAAACGAAATTTCCATCCTCGCATTTTGAAATTACAACCCCCTTCTTGGGGTCCCCGGTCCCTTGGAAGGACAGCGTTCCGGTAACCCCTCTATAGGTACTTGTTCTTAAACCCCGGGCTATCTCTTCAGGATCCAAGGATGTAACTGAAGCAATAGCTTCGAAAAGAACACCAAAGGCATCGTAGGTCGTAGCAGCTAAGTCCGAGGGGTCCTCCCCGAACCTCTTGCGGTACGCTTCCACGAACTCTTCCGTTTTCTCTCCCTCCATTTCCTCGCTCCAATGATGGGTCACATAGGCCCCCTCAAACTGAGGAATCGCGGAAAATGTATCCAAATTCCATCCGTCGCCACCGAGAAGGACGGAAGCTACACCCAGCTCCCTTGCTTGGAGGACCTGTTTAAGGACATCATTCGCATAGTTGGGAAGATAGAGCAGCTCCGGGGCCGCTTCTTTTATTGCACTGAGGGGACCGCTGAAATCCTCCCGACTGTCCGCAGTGTAGGTTTCTTCCACGATACCTTTTCCCCCCGCCCGAATAAAGGCCTCTTCAAACATCCTCGCAAGTCCGCGGTTATACTCATTAGAGATATCATAGAGAAGGCCGGCGGTAGAAAACCCCAAGGTATCTGTTGCAAACTCCGCCATGACCCTTCCCTGGGCTGTATCCACAAAGACGGAACGAAACACGAAATCCTTTCCCCGGGTGGTTTCAGGATTTGTGGATAGGGGCGATATGAGAGGGACCCGGGCCTTCTCCGCTACACGGCCGGCGGGAATGGCGTTGCTGGAGAACTGGGGACCCACAAGGGCTATAACATTCTTTTTCGTAATTAGGTTCCTCACCCCCCGAATAGCCAGATCTTGTTGATTTTTATCGTCCTCCACCTCCAAATGGAAGGTGATTTTTCCCTCTCCCCATCCATCTTTAAATCTTTTGTTGGCCTCTTCCACCGCTAAGCGTCCTACCTCTTCCATAATTCTATGGTTCCCCTGATTATCCGGCGTATTTGTTACAATAAGCCCTATGGACGCACTAATTTCCCGCTTCCCCTTTCGTTCGGAACAACCCGGAATGAGGAAAACGAGGAGAAGAAGGAAGAGGAGAAAAACCCCCGGAAGGGGATAAACCCTTCTGAGTGTAGACCTCGCTGTATTGCCGACACCTAACCGTCCTCGAACAACATGAACTATCCACTGGGTATATGAAGAAAATAGCTTTTTACATTCTTTCATAATACTTCGGTATTGTTATACTAGATCAGCAGGAAGAAAGCAATAAACATTACCTATACACGTCAGCGGAAACGGGGCGGACCTTCTTCACCACCGGGGTGAACTCCATCATTTCCAGTATGTCCCGCTCCACATCGATTCCCGGGGCCGCTTCCACAAGCTCAAGCCCACCGGACATAAGACGAAACACCGCCCGTTCCGTTACGTAGAGAACCTCCTGTCCCAAGCTTAGGGCATGATCAGCACTGAAGGAGATCTGTTCTACCTCTTTAACAAATTTCTTGATCTTCCCTTCCCGAAGGACCTTCACCTTCCCGTCCTTCACCTCGAGCGTTAACCCTGAGGCGGTAAGTGTGCCGCAGAACACCACCTTCTTCGCCGTTTGGGTAATGTTGACGAAACCCCCTACCCCGGAGAGTTTTTTCCCGTATCTAGAGACGTTGACGTTTCCCCTCTCGTCGATCTGTGCGGCCCCCAGGGCTGCAAAATCCAGTCCTCCGCCGTCGTAGAAATCGAACTGGGAGGGCTGGTCCACCACTGCCTCCGGATAGAGGGAGGCGCCGAAGCTGAGCCCTCCCGCGGGAACGCCGCCGATAGGACCGCTCTCCACGGTAAGGGTGAACTTATTAAGCCAATCCCTCTCGGCGGCAATCTGGGCCACTCCCTCGGGGATGCCGATTCCCAGGTTCGCAATCGCCCCTTCCGGGATCTCCTCGCAAACCCGGGCGGCAATAAGCCGCCTCGGGCCCATGGGCATAACGGAGAGGTGCTCCCTCGGTGAAGTCCCCTTTGGAAGGGCCGTAGCGTACCCGGAGTTGAACCGCTCGGCAAAGGTCTGCTCGTGGTGCTCTTCCTCCGCGACGACAACCTTATCTATAAGAATGCCCGGGACCTTCACCTGCTGAGGAGGAAGGGGCTGCGTTAAGACCTTCTTCACCTGGGCGATTACCAGACCGCCGTTGTTGTGGACCCCCTGGGCTATGGGAAGGACCTCGCCGAAGAGGGCCTCCTCGTCCATAATAAGGTTCCCATTGGGGTCTACCGCTGTTCCCCGGATAAACCCCAGATCCAGGGGAAAGGCCTTGTACCAGAGCCAGTCCTTCCCTCCTAAGGTTATCTTCTCTACCAACCCCGGCGGGGTCCTCTCGTTTATCCTTCCCCCGTCCCGGTCCGGGTCGATGAAGGTATCCAACCCGATGTGGGTAATGCAACCGGGCCTCCCCGCGGCAATGTCCCTGAAAAGCTGACAGATTACCCCCTGGGGGAGGTTGTACCCCTCCACCTTGCCCTCCAGGGCTAAGGCCCCCATCTTCGGGGCAAGCCCCCAGTGTCCTCCGATAACACGCTTCACCAAGCCCGGGTGGGCAAGGTGGTTCGCCCCCCGGTGTCCACCGTCCCCCTGCCCGGCAGCGTACACCAGAGTAAGGTCCTTCGGAGCGCCCTCGGAAAGGAAACGCTCCTCTAAGGCTTCTAGAAGTGCCTCCGCCACCCCGGCGCCGACGAACCCGCCGTTTGCCAGGGTCGTACCGTCTTTTATGAGCGCAACCGCCTCAGCGGCGGTGCAGAGTTTTTCATCTATCCTCTTTTCGGGCCCTTTCATCCGACCCATCCTCCGTTGATGTTTATAACCTGGCCGGTAACATAGGAGGAGAGGGGGCTTGAAAGAAAGAGGACCACATTGGCAATTTCCTCGGGTTCACCGAACCTGCCCAAAGGTATCTGGGTTATCATTCCCTGCCTTACCTCTTCGGGAATGGAGAGTCCCATTTCTGTGAGGACGACCCCGGGAGCAACAGCATTGGCGGTAATGTTCCGCTGGGCCACCTCCCGGCTGAGGCTGCGGGTAAGCCCTATAACTCCGGCTTTTGAAGCAGCGTAGTTGGCCTGCCCGAAAAACCCCAATACTCCGGAAATGGATGAGACAGAGATTATTCTACCCTCCGAGGCGCACTTCAGGGCAGCCTCCCGGCATACATGAAAAGTGCCGGTGAGGTTGGTGTCAATAACGTCTTGCCACTCTGCTTCACTCATCTTCTTTATGGTCTTGTCACGGATGATCCCGGCATTGTTCACCACAATATCAATCTTTCCATACTGTTCGATGACGTTGTCGAACATCGCTTCCACGGCCTTGGCTTTACGCACATCCGCCTCGACGGCAACTGAAGCGTTTCCTATTTCCTCGGCGGCCTCTTCGGCCCGTTTCCGATTCAGGCCTTTAGCATCGTTGAAATAGTTGACTGCTATACTCGCTCCGGCTTCAGCAAGCCTTCGAGCGATGACAGCCCCCAAGCCCTGTCCGCCGCCGGTAACTAAGGCCACTTTTCCCGATAAATCGATTGAAATCATCTTATTCCTCCCTTATGTCTGTTTTGAATGAATATACAGAGAAACTCCGCGTTCTCCTCTCCTATGATCTTCGTCCTGTGGATTATATCCGCATGAAAGTAGAGGGAATCCCCCGGGCCCAGGTTGAGGACATCATCACCAATGGTAAACTCCAGCTCCCCATTAAGCATGTAAATAAACTCCTCCCCGCCATGGCGGAACTCTCCCGCCGGGTCGCCGGGACCTATGGTGAGAAGGAAGGGCTCTGCCGCCTTGTCCTTGAGCTTCAGGGAGAGGCCCCTATAGGTATATCCGAACCTGCTCCCGTCCCGATTGATTGCTTCTCCATTACCCGCTTTGGTCAAAACGTATCGGGGGGATGTCGTATCCTCTTCAAAAAAATCGGCAAGGGGTACCTGAAGGGCGTCGGCAATCCTAAGGAGTGTGGAAACGGGCGCGGAGGTGGCCCCGTTCTCTATTTTAGAGATCGATCCCTTCGCCATGCCGGTAAGCTCCGCTAAAGCGGTAAGGGTCACTCCCGCATCCTCCCGGATAGTTCTAATTGTTTTGCCTATACTCTTTTCATCCACCCCAACAGCTTCCTTTTTTCCAGCAATCTTCTTTTATAGCAATCTTCGGGCCGCTACCCATGCGTTTCTTTTCAGGAAACTATTATATACTTAAACGAAACGGAAGGCAAGAGAAACATCAGCCATCGGCAATATCGCATTACTTCCCCGCCGCCGAACTCTTAAGTACCTTGTAATAGAGGCCTTTAGGAAGCAAGCCGTGGAGCCGGGCGATGAATTTGTTGAGTAATCCGGGAATGCAGATAGGCTTTTTATTTTTCTTAAGCTGTTTTAGTGAGATGTCCACCACCCGCCGCGGGGTCATCCAGGGAAGAGAGCGGCCCTTCTCCTTGTCAGGACCTATATCCATGTCCCGGTGAAAGTCGGTTTTTGTGAATCCCGGACAGAGGACCTGCACCTTTACCCCGCTCCCGGCCAATTCCATAAAGAGGGACTCTCCGAAGTAGCGGAGAAAGGCCTTGGAACCGGTGTATACGGCACTGCCGGGGAGGGGAAGGAACGAGGCGAGAGAAGAGAGGTAGATAAGAGTCCCTTCCCCCTTGTCCCGGAAGGTCGGAAGAACAGCCTCGGTTAACCGTAGAGATGCTTCGATATGGACCCGCACCATCTCTATCATTTTTGAGAAATCAGCTTCCGCAAACGGTCTTCCAACGCCGAAACCGGCATTGTTAATCAGGGCAACTATTCGGCTGTCCCCTCTGAGGCGGGAAGCAAAATTCTCTAAAGCGGACCCGTCCGATAGTTCCAGGAGGAGATATTCAACATCAATACCATGGATTTCCGAAAGGGTGTTCGACAGGGTACTGATCTTCTCCTCCCGTCGTCCGGTAAGGAGAAGATCATACCCCATTGCGGCGTAACGCCCGGCAAACTCAGCTCCAATGCCGCTGGAGGCCCCCGTAACGACCGCGAGGGCCCGTTTAGGAGGGCCTGCCAAGTGTTAACTCCAAGGCTTCATAGTCACCTTGTAGTGGGGGTGGTTGGGGCGGTCAATTTCAAGAACAGCATCCTTTGATGTCATTGGACTGGTAAAATAGTAGGTCTTTCCCGTCTCCTTGCAGTAAAAGGAGATCGAAGGAGATCCGTCTCTGGTCCCCACAGAGAAATCGGAGATGGTCTTCCCCTTGAAATCGAAGTATACGTTACCGTCCGGAGAAAGTATACGCAACCCGTTCCCCGTTGCTTCCCACACAGCATCGTAGTTAGGGTCTAACCATTTCCCCACGGGAAACTTCGAAAAATCCATTCCCTGGGCAGTTACAAGGGCCGTACTAAGAACAAGCAGTACGAGTACAATTGTCCATTTCTTCATTATTTTTTTCCTCCTCAGCAATTCTGTCTACTTCTCATACTATACACGATAACGGCAAAAAGGAAAAGCGCAAATTTTGAAATCACCTTCATTGAAAATATGGAGAGGAGTGACTATGATTAAGACTATCATATTGTTACCATGCATACTCCGGAGATTGTATGAAACGACTTGGAATAGATATTGGTTCACTCTACGTGAAAGTAGTCCTTCTTGAAGGCCGAGCAGTAAAGCAGAGGAGATACATCGAACATGAGGGCAGTATTGCCGACACCATAAAAGGAATACTGAAAGAGAATGCCTTCGGTATATACGACAGCCTGGGAATAACAGGGCATGTTGATCTGGAGGAAATTTCCGTTCTTGACCCCATTTTGAGCTTGGTGGAGGGTGCGCGTTTTCTCATTCCTCAATCGAAAAACGTTTTCGCTATAGGAGGAGAGACCTTCTCCCTCCTCCTCTTTGATGATACAGGGGAATATACAGAACATTCCGTCAATCCGCCCTGCGCTTCCGGTACCGGCTCCTTTCTTGAGCAGCAAGCGGAACGGCTTTCCATATCCGTAGCGGAGTTAGCAGAAAAAGCGGCTTCCTTTGAAGGAAAGGTCCCCTCTATTGCCACCCGCTGCGCCGTGTTCGCGAAGACGGACATTATCCACGCCATGCAGGAGGGGCACTCTCTGGATGCCATCTGCGCCGGTTTGAGCGAGGGCATTGCCAGGTCCATTATCGATGTCTTGGTAAAAGGAAGGGAGCTTAGCTCTCCGGTGGGGATGATCGGCGGGGTAAGTTTGAACAAAAAGATTAGCGCTTCCATTGCCCGATTTACCGGGAAGGAAGTTCTTACCCCGAATCACAGCGAATGCGCCGGCGCTGTGGGGGCCGCTGTTCTGGGAAAACCTGTTTCAGCCGAATTCCGGAAACGCCTGAAGGAGCACCCGGAGCAGGTTTTAAAAAGCCACGCACAGGCCCGGGAGACCCGTTCCCACCTTACCCTGAATCTATCGGACTATCCGGACTTCTCACAATACGAGATCTATCATAGTGAAGATGTGGAGGTAATGCTCCCGAAACAGAAATCACGACGAGCGGAGCAATCATCGGGAATACAGGCCTTTCTGGGGATCGATATTGGGTCTACCAGCACCAAAGTCGTACTTTTGGATGAGGATGCAGAGTTTCTGGGAGGACTGTACACAAAAACAGGCGGCACGCCGGTAAAGGCAGTGGAGAAGCTCCTCTCCCGGATCAGAAAGCTCACAGAGGAGACCGATAAAGGGCCCTCCCTCCCCCGGTTTAGCCTGGCCGGGGCGGCTACCACCGGATCGGGAAGAAAGATGATAAAAGAGCTCTTTCAGGCTGACCTTCATATAAACGAGATTACCGCCCACGCAAAGGCGGCGGTCCGCCTCCATCCCCGGGTGGACACCATTTTGGAGATCGGCGGACAGGACTCCAAGTTTACCCGGGTCAGGGACGGAGATGTCTACTTCTCCACCATGAACTATGTCTGCGCCGCCGGAACGGGGAGCTTTATAGAGGAGCAGGCGGCCAGGCTGGACCTGGGGCTTACCTCCTTTGCCGAGGCGGCTATGCGCGGGGAGGCACCCTACACCAGCGACCGATGCACGGTGTATATGGAGCGGGACTTGGGGGAACTGGTGAGCGAGGGCTGGGACAAGGAGTCCCTGGCCGCCGCGGTGCTGCACTCCGTGCGTGACAACTATATGGCCAAGGTTGTAAACAAAACCGCCTTGGGGGATTACATCGTTTTCCAGGGGGCTACCGCGAGAAACCGGGCCTTGGTAGCCGCCTTCGAACAGCTTTTGGAGAAACCCATCCACGTATCTCCTCTCTGTCACTTAACCGGCGCATTCGGTGCCGCCCTTCTCTGCCGGGAGGAACGGCTTATGGCTCAAACCGCCGGCGGTACCGGTTATCCTGGAGAATCGAAGGAATCGTCCTTTCTCTGGAACTTCCTAAGCGACAGGACCACAGAGGAGGTCTGCGACAGGTGTGTAAACCGCTGTCTTTTAACGGTCTTTGAAAAGGACGGTAAAAAAGTCGGTTGGGGTATGAAGTGCGGAAAAGACTATGGTGAACGAAGCCCGGTAAAGGTGGAAGCCGGCGCTCCGGAGAAACGCTGGGTGGAGATCATGGCCCCGCTTCGAGAGGGGAGGAAAAACACCGACGACAATTCGGCCGAAAGGAAGCGCGGAAACATTACCATTGGTATTCCCATCTCCCTCTACAACGTGAACTACGGTCCTCTGTGGAACCGGTTTTTAAGAGAGCTCGGCTTCTCCGTTATGGAGAGCGAAGGAACAACCAAGGCCTTAGACTACGGAAAGGAGCTGGTGAACTCTGATTTTTGCGCCCCCATGGTCTTAGCCCACGGATATGTCCGCTCTTTGGAAAAGAGAGGGGCGGATTTCATCTTCTACCCGGCCATTGAAAATGAGAATAACCGAGATCAGGAGGTCCACACCTTCAAAAAGAAGGTCACCGACCGTTACTTCTGCTACTACTCACAGTATCTGCCGGAGGTCCTAAACCAACTCACCACCGCGGACTTAAAGGACAAGCTAATAACGCCTCTCTTGCGGTTCAACTCAGCTTCGGAAAAAGAGATAAGGGGAGAACTCCACCGGGAATTGACCCGGTTCTTTCCCGATATCACCTTAGAGGAGGTCTCCCATGCCTTTGCGGAGGCCCGCGATCTCTTTGGAAAACAGAAAGAAGAACAGAGGAATATCTATCGTCATCTGACCCGGGGAGAAGGCACCCTTCAGGTAGCCATTGCCGGAAGGCCCTACGTCATGTACGACCGTATGCTCCACATGGACATCCCAAAGAAGATAGAAGACCGGGGGGTCTCCGTTTTCTGGCAGGAAGAGTTCGATCCGGATTCCTTTACTCCCCGCTACGGGCAGAAGTTCTTGGAACGGATGCACTGGCACTATGGTAGAGAAATCATCAAACTCGCAGAATATATCGCCCGGACCCCTCACCTCTTCCTGGTCTACCTTACCTGTTTCCGGTGCAGTCCCGACTCCTTTCTCTTGAGTTACGTAAAGGACATTATGGACCACTACAACAAGCCCTACTTGGTCCTGCAGTTGGACGAACACAGCTCCGATATTGGGTACGACACGCGTATCGAAGCGGGACTCCACAGCTTCCGGAACTATCTTAAGCAGCAGACCGCTGAAACGGAGGCCGGCGGCGAAGAGGCAACTGCCGAGGCAGGACCCAGCCATACGCGGAACGACCTTCCCGCTTTGGGGGACACTGTCCTCATCCCCTACCTGGACCATTTAATAAGCGGATTTTGGGCGGACTGTTTTACTAAAGCCGGTTATGACACGATCCTTCTAAAAGGAGACGACAGTTCCCTGAACTTAGGCTACCGCTACACCAACGGCGGGGAGTGCATGCCCTTAGTGGCCCTCATCGGCGGGGTAATCCAGACGGTAAAGGAAAAGGGCTTAGACCCGCAAAAGACCTTCTTCTACATGCCCACCGTCTGCATGGCCTGTAACTTCCCACAATTTCCTGTCCTTTCCGATCTTGCTTTCGAGAGCGCTGGCCTTAAAGGGCTTAAGGTGGGCCTCATAAACAATATGTCCCCCGGAGAGATACTAGGGCAGGCACTCTCCATGAAAATGCTGGAATCGAATATCATTGGGAGTATTCTCTATAAGCTCTTCTTTCGAATTAAACCCTACGAGGTCAACCCCGGGGAGACGGAACACTGTTTTTTCAACGCAAAAGAGAAGATAAGCAGAGGCATCCTAAAGGGTTCGAACCTGATGGAGCTTTTAAAGGAAATAACCGAGGAATTTCGCAAAATTCCCCGGGATGAATCGGGGGGAAGAAAACCGAGACTGGCGGTAATCGGGGACATCTACGTAAAGTACAACGAGGTGGTCAATCACCGGCTTCAGGACATGGTCGACGAATTGGGCGGAGAACTTATTATTCCCTCATTAACGGAGTACCCCTTTCATTTTTACGATGCTGATATCCGGCTCTACGGAGACAATCCGAGACCCTTTAAACTGCTTAAGATTATTGAAGGGAGATATGAGAAGATCGTGGCAGACCTCTTGCAAGAACAGGAGGAACCGGACTTCGCCGAATGCGTTGCGTTGATGGAAAAATACGGGGTAAAACATTACCTCGCCGGGGAGACCTCGATAAGCTTAGGCCGGGCCCTCTACTTCTTGGAACACTCCTTAGTGGAGGCGATACTCCATGTAAATCCGATTTTCTGCTGCCCAGGGGTGGTAACCGCTTCAATCTACCGGAAACTCCAGCGGGACTTCTCCGTCCCCATAATCGACATCTTCTACGACGGGACAGGGAACCCCAACCGGGTCCTTATTCCGCATCTGCACTATCTGAAA
>CAYXSD010000091.1:3680-12528 GCA_964466335.1 uncultured Spirochaetales bacterium | reverse complement strand
CATCTACCATTGCACCGGATGGATTGATCTTCGATTTTGCCTCTTTGTCGACAAAAGATGAAAATATTCTAGAAATATCGGGTATTATCGTAGATAATAAGGTGTACAGAGCCAAACTGAAAGTGAACCAAGAGGGGAATCTTTCTCTCCTCTCAATCGATAACACGGCCCCTTCTAAGGAACTGAAAAAAAAGATTAGTACCTTAGCGGAATCCTTAGGTGCTTCAGATGCCTCGGAATATGAAAAGACCATCGCCCAATTAAAAACGGAAAAAGAATCGGTAGAGGGTAAGCTGAAGGCAACGGAGGGAGACCTGGAAAAAGCTGAAAGCGAAATTCAGGAACTCCAGGATGAATATAAAAAACTCCTTATAGCTCGGGAAGAACTACAGGAAGAACAACAAGAGGAGAAAACGGAAATACCCGAAGAAAACGGCAAATGGGTCACCCTTCCCTCCCCCTTAGACGAGAAGAACTACACCAAGCTGCTTCACTCCGGTATTAGCGGCGGCTCAACTCAGTTAGGGGAATGGACGATAACGGGAAATACCCTCTATCAAAATGACGGGGACCAGTATTTCGCAAAGCATGTATACCCTGTAGTACAATCCAAGACGCCTACCCTCTTTTCCTTTTCGGGAAAATCGACCGAAGACGGTTGGGTCGGCCTCGGTCTCCATATCTATGCCAAAGACAATATACGGAAGGGGTATGGGTACGGTGATTCTCTTTTAATATGGATAACCAGGGATGAAGAGTTTTACGGCACCGGCGATACACGACTTCAGCTGTATCGCTCCGATAGTGAAATCCACATGCAGCATGTCTTAGACGGTATTATTACAGAACCGATTACTGAATATCTAGACATTGATATACTCTACCTTCCGGGGGAGGAGTATATCTCTCTCTTCATAAACGGGGTGGAAAAACTTCGCTATAAGACCTGGTTCGAGATAGATTCCGGCCTTGAGGTGGCTTTTCGTACCCTAGGCGGAGGGGCTTCCTTCAAAGACTTTTCTATTCGAAGCAAGTAGGATGAACAAACTATTAGTTTTTCTTTAATTAATTGCTAATACATAATTATCCTATTGTCGATTTTTCTCTTTTATTTTATAGTTTCCCTGTCTACCCACAAAAACTTACAATAAAAGGAGTTTTACACATGAGTAAGAACACAGTTTCCCTTATACTCACAGTCTTCGTTACCGTGGCCCTTCTTTTCGCTATAGGTGGATGCAAGAAAGAGGCGGAACTCGGTACGGAAGAAAATCCCATTGTCTGGTCCTTTGTCCCCTCCGGAGAAATGGAAACAGTAGCTTCCGGCGCGCGGGAAGTTGCGGACCTTCTCCACGAAGAAACAGGACTGTACTTCGATACTAACGTAGCAACGGAGTATGCCGGGGTTATCGAGGCCCTCGCAAGTGATCCTCCGGAGGCACATATGGCATCTTTAGCGACTTTTTCTTACGTTCTTGCCGCCGACAGAGGTGCTGCCGAGGCGGCCCTGGTTTCCGTTCGGTACGGCAGTCCCACCTATAACGGTCAGATTATTACCCGAAAAGACAGCGGTATTTCCAGCGTGGCGGACCTTAAGGGGAAAACCTTCGGTCGTCCGGACCCTCTCTCCACCAGCGGGTGGATCATTCCCATGTTAACCATGCGCGCGGCCGGAATCGATCCTGAATCGGACCTTAAAGAAATTGTTGATGCCGGGAGCCACGATTCCGTAGTCGCTGCAGTGTACAGCGGAGATGTGGATGCAGGGGCCACCTATGTTGACGCCCGAAGCAGCATCGAAGATAATCATCCCGATGTCATGGAAAAAGTCATTGTTATTGAAGTGACCGAGGACATTCCCAACGACGGTGTTCAATTCTCTCCGGAAATTCCTGAAGACATGCGGGACAAGATTGTCGACGCCCTTCTAAAAATTGCCGATACCGAAGAGGGTAAAGATGCCCTGGATACCGCCTACTCCTGGACAGGCCTGGAAAAACACGATGACACCTTCTACGATCCCTTCCGTCAGGTCCTTCAGGCCTCCGGTCTGAGCATCGATGAACTGCAGAAGTAACACCTAAAAAAAGGAAGCTTTGCTGCTGCAAAGTGGTCCTTCCATAGGTAGTTATAAAGTAGATTGTTCTGTTATTATTCTAGGGAAAACCGTTTAGGCGGTTTTCCCGTTTTTTCTGTGAATCCACATAGAGGATGCGCTTATGCTTACCTGTTCCCATCTCACAAAGATCTATAACGACGGTACTGTGGCCCTTAATAACGTCTCCTTCTCGGTGGATGACGGGGAATTTCTTGTTATCATCGGGTTAAGCGGGTCCGGCAAATCTACGCTTCTACGATGCATAAACAGATTGATTGAACCCACCGAGGGAAGTATAGAATGGGACGGAACCGATGTGACCCGGGCGGGACAGCAGGAACTGAGAAATATCCGTCGACAGATTGGTATGATCTTCCAACACTTTAATTTGGTAAAACGTTCCTCCGTCATGACCAACGTATTAGCGGGCCGGCTCGGATACGTGCAACCCAGCGCCAGCCTCCTGCATCAGTTTCCCAAGAAGGACAAGCAAATGGCAACGGCTGCCATGGAACGAGTGGGAATTATTGATCAGGCCCACAAACGGGCTGACGAACTCAGCGGGGGACAGCAGCAGCGGGTAGGCATAGCCCGGGCGCTGATGCAGGAACCGAAGATGGTCCTCGCCGACGAGCCGGTGGCAAGTTTGGATCCGGTCCTCGCCCATACTATTCTCGGATACCTGGAAGACCTGAATAAGCAGTCGAAAATCACCGTCCTCTGCAGTCTTCACTATCTCGACCTTGTTCAGCGATACGCAACAAAGGTCATCGGGTTAAAGGACGGTGAAGTGGTCTACCGTGGTACGGGAGAGGATATTCGGAAAATGACCGACAGTGAATTCAAAGAGATCTACGGCGAAGAGGCCGCCCGGGTAAACGCGGGTACATTAAAGGGAGGTGAAGCATAATGGCTGTTACCCATCATAAAGCCAAGGCAATGCCGGGAATATACCTTACTCTCTCCCTCTTGCTGCCGGGACTCGGACAGCTTTTACTCAAAGAGATTCGCCGGGGGCTCCTCATTCTGGTATCGTTTGTTACCATTCTCGTCCTCTTTTCCTGGAGGATCCAACTTCTCGCCCATAGGGAAATCGGGATTATCGATAAATTCGTAAAAGCTCTGGACAGACGTCCGATGTTCTTTATCCTGATTATCGTCCTCGTTCTAGGGATATGGATATGGAACGCCGCGGACGCCTTCAGGAAGGGTTCAACCGGGACAAAGGGAGGACCATGGGGCTTCCTTATAATCGCCGGTGCCTTTTTTGTCTTGGGGTGGCAGATAAGTCAGATCGATGTGTACAAGGCGGTCACCGAGTTTCCCGATGCCTGGCCGCCTTTGAGCAAGGTCCTCTGGCCCTGGGAAGCGGCAGTTACCCGGGACACCGAAACAGTCGAGGCCGAAGCTCTCATCCAGATCGGCTGCGAGGAAGAGCCGCCGCCGCCTCCGGAAAAGGTCCCGGGGGAACCCTACATTAAAGCGGAACCCACCTGCGGGGAGCTTTCCGCCATGAACGAGGACAACGACATTGTCCCCGGTACGCTTCTCACCCTTTACGGTGAGAATTTCGAGCCCAATACGGTCACTCAGATTTGGTGGGAAGATGTCATCGGAAACGAGTTCCGTCCCCGCCACAAGGGGGAGTACCTCACCGTTACCACCGACGAGGAAGGGAAGTTCACCACCGAACTGGTCATGCCCTACAGACTTACTCCTCCCAGTGCCAAGGGAAGACAGATCCACTACGTCCAGGCCAGGCAGATATCCGAAGTAGGCCCACTTAAACCCAGCAAACCCCTTCTTCTCACTATTGGGAGGATGGTGGAAACCATTGTTATGGGAATGATGGCCACTGTATTCGGAATCATCTTTTCTATTCCCGTGAGTTTCTTAGCCGCCCGTAATCTCATGTCCGGCTCCTGGCTTACCATGACTATCTACTTCATTACCCGAACAATCCTCAACATCGTTCGCTCGATCGAACCCCTTATTTGGGCTCTTATTGCCGTAGTGTGGGTAGGACTCGGTCCCTTCGCTGGGATCATAGCCCTCACCCTGCACTCCATCGCCGCCTTAGGGAAGCTCTACTCCGAGGCCATTGAGAATATCGACCCCGGTCCTATCGAGGCCATTCAGGCAACCGGGGCCACCCGGCTTCAGACTATCATGTACGCCGTAGTCCCCCAGATGATACCCCCCTTCGTCAGTTTCTCCATTTACCGCTGGGACATAAACGTTCGCATGTCCACCATCATCGGTTTGGTAGGGGGCGGTGGAATCGGTTTTCTCCTGGTCCAGTATATCCGTCTCCTCGACTACCGCGCAGCAGGAATTGCTGTGTGGTTTATCGCCCTCACCGTGGCTATCCTCGATTACGTAAGCGCCGAGATAAGGAGCAGATTTGTCTGAGACCTTTCCTGTCATTCTCCTCCTTGCCCGTCCCGCCGCGGGCAAGAGCGAGGTGATAGATTTCCTTACAAAGCTCCCCCCAAAGAAACGCAAGAGGGATTTCCATATAGGAGAGCCGGAGATAATCGATGACTTTCCCATGCTCTGGACCTGGTTCGAGGAAGACGCCATCCTTAAGGAAATGGAAAAACCTTCCCTTCATACCGACGAAAAGGGTTTCTTCAAAGATCCGGCCCTATGGAACCTCCTCATTCGTAGGATTGATTTGGAATATCACAAGCGATGTCGAGAGTACAAGAATAAAGATGCGTACCACAACAGGTATACAACGGTTATGGAATTCTCACGGGGAAAGGAACACGGAGGATTTGGGACCGCCTTGGGACATCTCTCCGGCGATGTCCTCAAGCTGGCCGCGGTACTCTACATCGATGTCTCCTGGGAAGAATCCCTAAGAAAAAACCGGGCCAGGGCCAACCCGGAAAAACCACACTCAATCTTGGAACACTCTGTCCCGGAGACCAATCTGGAGGTCCTCTACAGAGAAAGCGATTGGGAAAACCTCTCAGGAGGAAAGTCTCAGGGCTTCCTACCTTTCCCCCCATCGGGGAAGCTTCCCTTTGTTGTCATGGAAAATGAAGATGATTGTACCTCCCATGGGGGGGCGGACCTGGAAAAGAGACTTAAGGAATGCTTCGCGAGACTTTGGGACCTCTACTCTTCTTCACGTCAGCTGTCCTCACGAGGATAGGAGTGAACCTCTCCCCGGGGGTTTCTCAAGAGGATACTCTCCTCAGTAATACGGACCACAGGCGAATCGGCAAGGACCACCTTTCCCCCTCCTCCGGGAAGGTCCACAGCGTATTTGGGCAGGGCCAAACCTGAAAGCCTCTTTCCCAACTCCCGGTAGAGTTCCAATCCCCTAAGAAGGGAGACCCGGAAATGGGAAGTGCCCTCGGCAAGGTCCCCCTGAAAGAGGTAGTAGGGTTTCACCCCTATTCGCAGGAGCCCCTGAAAGAGGCGGACCAGCTCCTCCAGGGTATCATTCACGCCCCTAAGCAAGACAGCTTGATTCATCACCGGTATGCCCTTTTCCCTGAGCCGGGCGACCGCCTCCGTACTACCAGAAGTTATCTCCCGGCTATGGTTGAACTGGGTCATTACCCAGAGCGGAAAGAAAGAGGACAGAACATCCGCCATATCTTCGGTAATGGAACCGGGGTCAACCACGGGCACTCTTCCGGCAACCCGGAATACACAGTCTTCCCGGACCTTCCGAATTCTTCCCATAATCTCATTGAGCCTGGCAGGGCCCAGGGTAAAAGGATCGCCCCCGGAGAGAATCACCTCTTTTACCTCTTTGTGCTCCGCCACATAGCCGATGAGACGCTTCAGCTCCCGTTCCCCCAAAGCACTGACCCTGGTTCCGGCGTGAAAGAGCCTGCGCCTGAAACAGTGCCGGCAGTAAAGGGAGCAGGCGGTGGTGGTTATTAATAGGACTCGGTCTTCGTAGCGGTGGACCACCCCGGGTATGGGGGAATGGGCCTTCTCCGCCAAAGGGTCCTTCCCTTCGCCGGGAGAGCCATAAAACTCCCCTGCCCTGGGAACTGCCTGAAGCCTTAAGGGATCTGCCGGATCATTCCAGTTGATAAGCCCGGCATAGTAATCCGTTATTGTAAAAGGAGGCACCGGCAAGCACTGGGTACTTTTTTGCAGCAACCAGAACGCTTCCTCTTCCTGACTCAGTTCGGTAGCGGCCCTCAGTTCTTCCTCTGTCGAAATCATGAATTACCTCTTAGTGTACACTCTTTCTTGCTAAAAGATCGATGAATGCATTATATCGATACGCGGGGGGAGTAAGCATGTTCGATGAAAATATATCCTATGAGACCGTTCAAGGTAAAGGCAAGGCCGAAGATGTGACCATGTTCAGATTTACTGACTGCGAACACTGTCATGACGGCCTTAAGTATCTCAAGGAAAAGGGGATTGCCCACAGTTTTGTATTTATCGACCAAGAGGGACAGTACGATAGAATCAGAGTTAAACATTTCTTCCAGTCCCGCAAAGGAGGGAAAAAAACCAACTCTTTCCGATTCTCTTTTTCAACGAATACGACTTTGTGGTGGGATTCGACCCTGAGAAGTGGGAAGAAAAACTGAAAGAAAAGGATTTACTCTAAAGTCTTCCCTCCATATCATGTTCTTATGTTGCAGTTTTATGCACAGGCTATGTGTCATTATGATACATAGATAGAACAGATTTTTTCCACTGAGTAAAATAGACACAAATTCAGAATTTCCATCGTACACCCTTAGATTCTTTTCTCTCATAATTCCTTATATTATAAAGAATTATTCTACCATCCATTTTTGGCACAATTCCTGCTTATATATTGATGAAACCTTTCAGGATAATTCCTGCAGGGTAATACAATAAAATAATTTCCTAGGGAGGAAAACAATATGAGTACAGCAAAAGCAGTAGGAATAGATTTAGGAACTACAAACTCGGTAGTTGCAGTTATGGAAGGAGGAAAAGGTACGGTAATTCCAAACGCCGAAGGCGGAAGGACTACCCCCTCGGTGGTAGGATTCACCAAAGACAACGATCGTCTGGTAGGCCAGGCGGCAAAAAGACAGTCTGTGGTAAATCCTGAGAACACGGTTTTCTCCGCCAAACGGTTTATCGGCCGAAGTTTTGACGAAGTGGGGAAAGAGATCGATATCGTCCCCTATAAAGTAGAATCCGGCCAGAACGGCGCGGTACGATTCAATGTTCAAGGGAAACAGTTGGCCCCTCAGGAGGTCTCCGGAATGGTTATCCGGAAGCTCATAGACGATGCTTCGTCTTATCTTGGAGAAAAGGTGGAAAAGGCGGTTATTACTGTCCCGGCCTACTTTAACGACGCTCAACGGCAGGCTACCAAGGACGCCGGGAAGATCGCCGGCATAGAGGTCCTCCGCGTTGTGAACGAGCCCACTGCGGCTGCCCTGGCATACGGATTGGACAAAAAGAAGGACGAGACCATCCTGGTATTCGACTTAGGCGGAGGTACCTTCGACGTCTCCGTTCTGGAAGTTGGAGAAGGTCTAGTGGAAGTTAAGTCTACCTCCGGAGATACCCATTTAGGCGGCGATGACTTCGATAAGGCCATTGTTGACTGGGTTTCCCAAGAGTACAAGAAAGAACAGGGAATAGACATACGTAAGGATAAACAGGCCCTGCAGCGGCTCTACGAAGCCGCGGAGAAGGCGAAGTGTGAGCTCTCCACTACGGAGCAGACGAACATCAGTCTTCCCTTTATTACGGCTGACCAGAATGGGCCTAAACATCTTTCCATGAACCTGACCAGGGCAAAGTTTAACCAACTCACCGAAGATCTGGTACAACGATGTCTTGAACCGGTAAAAACGGCATTAAAGGATGCCGGACTAGGAGAGAATGACTTGGACGAGGTAATCCTCGTAGGAGGGTCGACCAGAATACCCGCTGTCCAGGACCTGGTTAAGAAGCTTACCGGCGGCAAGCAGCCCCACATGGGTGTTAATCCCGACGAAGTGGTGTCTGTCGGAGCCGCGGTCCAGGCGGGTGTACTGGAAGGAGATGTAAACGACGTGCTTCTCCTGGATGTAATCCCCCTCTCCGTGGGTGTAGAAACCATGGGAGGCGTAATGACAAAGATTGTGGAGAAGAACACGACCATTCCCGCAAGACGCTCAGAGGTCTTTACTACCGCCGAGAACAATCAGCCGGCAGTGGAAATTGTAGTCCTCCAGGGTGAACGTCCCATGGCAAAGGACAACCGGCAGCTTGGACGCTTTAAACTCGAAGGAATTAGACAGGCCCCAAGAGGGGTCCCGCAGATAGAAGTGACCTTCGACATTGATGCAAACGGTATCCTAAACGTGTCCGCTAAGGATAAAGATACCGGAAAGGAACAGAAGATTACCATCACCGGCTCCACCAACCTCGATCAGAGTGAAGTGGACAGAATGGTGAAAGACGCCGAGGCCCACGCGGAGGAAGACAAAAAGAAACAGGAAACCATCGAGGAGTACAACAAGGCCGACTCCATGGCCTATCAGCTGGAGCAGACTATAAGCTCTATGGGGGAAAACCTCGATCCGACTCTTAAGGCTAAGACCGAGGAAGCCGCAAGGAATACCCATGAAGCGGTGAAGAACCAGGCTTCCTTAGAGGAGATCAAAAGACTTCAGGGCGAACTGGAGCAGCTCAACCAGGAGATAGCAGCATCCGCCCAGGCCGGCGCGGGCGCCGGGACCGGAGCAGGATCCGGCGGCCCTACACAGGGCAGTCCGGGCGGTAACGGGTCCG
>CAYXSD010000091.1:0-3580 GCA_964466335.1 uncultured Spirochaetales bacterium | reverse complement strand
GAGCAGGATCCGGCGGCCCTACACAGGGCAGTCCGGGCGGTAACGGGTCCGGCAGGTCGAGAGATACTGCCGCGGATGACGACGTCATCGACGCCGAATTCAGCGAAAAGGACGATCAACAGGCAAGCTAACCCTGGAAAGAAAAGAATAGAGGGCCTGAAAAGCTGAAATAGAAAGCGGAAGGGCCATACAAAATAGATAAGAGGTCGTGGATTCCGGGGAAACGAAAGAATCCACGGCCTTTACTATATATCAAGACAATCTTATCTGAGGCTCTTTCAAAATTAGAAAATTTTGAAAGCGTCTGATCAGACTACCTGTACTGCCGGGGAGTTTATGATTATATTAATTAGCGTGGCATGTAAAAAACTGCCGTCATCTATTCGCTCCTCGGCAACCAGGAGGCGAAAACGATTTGGAGGATGATACAGAATGGCTGTAAAATATCAGGATTACTATGACATACTAGGTGTTAGCCGAAGCGCCTCTCAGGATGAGATAACCTCGGCATATAGAAAGCTGGCGAGGAAGTATCATCCCGATGTGAATAAATCGGCGGAAGCCGAAGACCGCTTTAAAAAGATCGGAGAGGCCTATGAGGTCTTGAAAGATCCGGAGAAGAGAAAGAAATACGATGCTCTAGGAGAAAACTGGAAGGCCGGGGAAGACTTTTCTCCACCCCCGGGGTGGCAGCAGTACACCCAAAATACCGGAGGATTTGGAAACGGCGGTGTCCGTTTCAATTTTAGCGACTTCGGTGAAGGCGGGGGGTTCGGCGGTTTCAGCGATTTTTTTGAAAGCCTATTCGGCGGTGGAAAGGGTGGGTTCTCCGGCTTCGGAGGATTCGGCGGCGATTCCACCGGCACGAGATCTTCCAGGACGGGAAGGACCGGCGGCGGCGGACGACCCGGCGGCGGCACTGCCCAGAAGGGGCAGGACCAAGAGGCGGAAATCGTCGTCAACCTGGAAGACGCCTATCGGGGAGGCAAAAAAACCATAACCCTCCAGTATCAGGAGCCGGACGGCAGCGGTGCGGTCCATCAGAAATCTAAAAATTTCGACATTACCATTCCGCCGGGAATTACCGACGGCAAGAAACTTAGGCTCCACGGACAGGGCGGCAGCTCTGCTATGGGCGGGCAGAAGGGAGACCTTTACCTGAAAGTGCGAATAGCCCCCCATCCGGTGTTCCAGGTAATCGGCTCGGACCTGGAAACGGACGTCCCCATTACCCCCTGGGAGGCAGCTTTAGGGGCCAAGATAAACGTTCCCCTCGTAGACGGCACTGCCAGCGTTACCCTGCCGCCGGGGACCCAATCGGGCAAACGGCTGAGACTAAAGGGAAAGGGTCTTTCAAAATCGGGAAAAGAAAAGGGTGACCTCTACGCGGTGATTCAGATTAAGGTCCCGGAGAAACTCTCTACTAAGGAGCGGGAGCTTTTTGAATCGTTGAAGGAACACTCTTCCTTCAAGCCTCGGAAATAGAGCACACGCGGGTTCAGACCTTTACGTACTCCACCGAATTCCCCCGGCTGGCGAGGAATTTCTTAAAATCTTCATTAGAAACGCGTACAGTAGCGGTATTCACATTGGGATGAAAATTGATGTCTTTAACATCCTCCAAATCCTTATCTATGAAGACGCGGATATTTCCATCCGTATCGTTTAAAAGGCCGAAGGGGGTGACTGCCCCGGGGCTAAGCCCCAGATGCTCTTTCAGCCTTCGCTCGGAGGCAAAACTTAAGTTCCCCGCTCCGGTTTTTTTCCCCAAGTCTTTTATGTCCACCCGTTTATCACTCTTTACAATAACCAGATAGTGCTTATTTCCCTTCTTATTTCTGAAGAAGAGGTTCTTGCAGTGAGTCCCCTCTATAGTATCCCAATGTTCCTCCGCCTGTTCCACCGTGTACACGGGGGGATGCTCGTATCGGGTATAGGATATTCCTAAAGAATCAAGATAATCGTATACAGCCTGCTCTTCTGGTGTCATGGAGCGCTCCTTTTGTTCCCACCGGTAATAGTACCGGTTTTCTTGTTATGCTCAAGGGTAGTATATTTGGTCCTATTCGTCGAGGGCCGGGTTTGGTTCACTTTTTTAAATTGCTAATTTGAATTACTCATAGCTTGTGATATAGTAATTAGTGAGGTGCCTAGTGTGTTTAAACTAGGTACATCAGATTCATAGAGGAAAAAAGGAGCTGGATTATTAAGAAAAGAAAAGGTTCAATCTCCAAGCTTTGGTTTCTCCTTGTAATTCTGGGGGTGATGAGTGCCCCAGTGCTCTCTGCCAACATCGCCGCTCCATCCCGGATAGTGGAGGGTCAGGGCGATCTCTTCGATCCGGCAGGCTCTCCGTTGGTAGTAGAAAAGGAAGAGCTCTTCTTTGATTTTTCCGAGTACGACGGAAAATCAACCACCCCCTCTCCCGGTCTTGCCCGTTACTTTATCTCCAATCCCACCGAGGGGACGGTACAACAGCGGCTGTACTTTCTCTCCCCCTATGTAAAGGATGTCGAAGTATCTATCAACGGTATTCCTATTATGGGCGAAATAATCCCCTTGGATCCACAATTGACCAGCGAATTTATGTCAGTTGGAATTGAAACGGATACGAGAATCAACGAGGCCTTTTTATTTCAGGTGGAATGCTCTCCGGGAGAAACGGTAGAGGTGGAGGTAAGCTTTTCTATTCTTCCCGGCTGGGACCTTCGGGCGATAGAATTTGGGCCTACCGCTCCTCAGGCTGCCCACCTCACCAATAGCTTTAGATCGTATAACGCACCTACCTGGTACGAGTACAATTTAAACGCCGCTAAGACCTTCTCCTCCTTCGGAGATTTCGAGGTAGAGGTGCTTCTCCCGGAACATAAAGAACTTATCGCAAACATCGATTTTATGAAGGAAGAAACCAACAAGGTAAACTCGGAGAATGAAAAACTCATTAGGTACTACGCCAAGACCCGGGATCTCCCGGCGAAGAACCTGGACCTGAAACTCCTTCATCCTGAAAAATTCAATAGCATCGGCGGCACGGTGGGGCTTGGAATGAGTATCGGATTCGACGGCAGGGGCGCGGGTTTTCTTCTTACCGGACTTCTCGATCTCTCCCTGGCAAACCACATGATCTCTCTCGGTATAGAATCCCACCCCTTCAAGCAGTCCTTGAGCGGGGTCCTCAAGTACACGCTATTCCCGCCCGGCAAGACCGGCTACTCTCCCCTGTCCTTCTTCGACCTGCGGGCGGGGGGAAATCTGATCTACACGATCCTCCCCGTCCCCGATCAGGTCTTCGGGGGACGCATTTTCTTTGGACTGCGCTTTGGAATTTTTGCCTTCGAATTCGGATACGAGCACTTTTTTGTCGGTGCCCTGGAGAAAAAGCGCAACGGCCTGGTCCTCCTCTGGTCGGTGGGAATATAATCAACACTGCTGAGCAACTTGATTACGTAATAAATTCATAAAAAGTTACGTATAAAACTAAAAGGTTGCTAGAACGGGCTATATCCGTCTGCTTGACCATATTACCCCTTTCATCCATTATGAGCTATCTAAAATGTACACCTATTTTGATAACAAACGT
>CAYXSD010000090.1:10494-12548 GCA_964466335.1 uncultured Spirochaetales bacterium | reverse complement strand
CTGGTTATACTGTATTCGCCGTTTAGCTGGCTTAAGAGAATAAGCACCAGCTGAAGGCCCAAAGCGGAATTGCTTTCCGCGTCGAATTCTTCGGGGAAACCGATGCCGTTGTCCTCCACGGAGATAGCCACCTTTGTTTCTCTGTCGTCGAAATCGGTCTGTTCCGGCGTTTCCTGAAGATCGACCGTAACGGTAATACTTCCGGTTTGGATTTGCTCCTCTTCATTCAGCCGGAAACCGTGCTTGAGACTGTTCATGACAAGTTCATTTATAATAAGTCCCGCGGGTATGGCCTTATCTATATGAAGGGGGAAAGGCCCAGAAACAATTTCTACTGAAATCCCGGGAGGTATGCCGTGGGTAAATAGTATTTCATCCCGAATTGCTGTAAGATATTCGTGGAAATCGATTTTGCTTAGGTTTTCCGATCGATAGAGAATAGAGTGGGCGGTGGCAATAGCTTTCACCCTTCCTTCACACTCTCCAAAAAGGACCGATACCTCGGGAGTATCGATCTCCTGCATCTTCAGATTGAGAAGGCTAACGATTATCTGCAGATTATTGTGCACCCGATGATGGATTTCCTGGATCAGGAGTTCCCGTTCTTCCATGGCGGTCTCGAGCTTTCGGGCCGCTTCCTTTTCCCTTGTGACATTTCGAGCAATAAATACAAAACCACCATCTTCATCCTGCCCTGTTCCAATGGGAGAACCCGTTAGACCGATCCATATCTTTTCACCCCTGGAATTCCTAATGGAAATAGGAATATTTACCGGCCTTTCCCTCCTGGTAATGGCGAATTCTTCCAGAGAGTGGTGCTGGACGGAGAGGAGTTCGGTAATGCTCTTGCCTATAATTTCCTCCCGAGGTCTCCCCAAAGTGAGAGAGGCGGCACTGTTTGTTTCCAAAACAATTTTATTGCCGTCGGTGAGGAAGAAGAGGTCATCCATAGTGTCCGTTATAAAATTGGAGAGAGAGGAGGCCTCTATGTTGAAGATATCATGACGTTTAATACCCATAAAAATGATACCCACTAAAATAAGGTAATTGATGCTGTTCATCTCCAGTCCCTTTTCTGGTGTTACCGGGATGGCGGAGAGAGTAAATGTAAAGGCAACGGAGAAAAAGAGAGCGAATAAAATATATTTAGTGCGTTTCCTTTCCTCTTTGTCCTGATTTAAGAAAAGATGCCGGGCGAGCAGAAGGAAGATAAGCACGTATAACAACGCTACCCAGAGAGCTGAAAAGAAAAAAGGAAAGTCCGAAACCATGTTAGGACTGTGAAGGGTATACCCGTAGGCATCAATAATAGGATTAACCTGTGTAAGAAACAGACTGTAGGAGATAATTGCTAAGAGGGCGGTCCCATAAGTAATAGTGAAAAGGATAATTCTTTTCAGTGATTTGCCAAGCCCAAAGACGTACTGAAGGATAAAATGAAAGTAAAAAGCCCACGCCAACGGCCAGGGTAGAGAAAGATAGGCCCAAAAAGCTGCCTGTTCTTCCGTTATAGACCATCGCATCATAAATTCGGTGAAGGCCACAAAAGACGCGGTAAAACACATAAGGGCAAAGGGAATTGCCCCTCGCTGCAGGTTGGTTTTTACATAGGTCCTCCCATGTATGGGGAGGGTTCTGTCCCTCAAAAAAACAAGGGTAAACCCGAGAAAAAGAAGCAGAATAAAGGTAAAGAAAGACAGAATAGCCAGAATAATCCGCATCAGGTGTACATATCTCCCATAGTGTGCTTAAGTATATCTCATTAACTAGGGAATATGCAAATTTTACGACTTTTAATGCAGAGGAGAGGCGGTTTTTCTCTTCAGGGCCTGGGAAATATTCCGGCAGATCCGCTGATAGACCCGGTTAAATCCCTCTATCCGCCGGAGTTTGTACCGGGAGTCCCCCACACGCAGTCGGGATAGTCGGTAATTACCCGGTTAATTCTGCATATGAATGGAATCGATGATTCGGCATAGATCGCCTCTGTACTTCTCAAGAAGGCCGAGTTCCCGGTGGATTTCATAGAGGTCCCGGTCCTTCTTTGCCTCCTC
>CAYXSD010000090.1:7527-10394 GCA_964466335.1 uncultured Spirochaetales bacterium | reverse complement strand
CCGTAATCGGAAACAATATCCCGGATAAATGGCCAGTCCTCAGGAGGAAGGGGCCGGGTTTTCTCATCGTAACTTTCCTCGAGGAGGTCGATAACCGGTACCAGTTCTTCTGCTATATGTATGGGCGATGAAGGTCCTGTCCCGGGTCCGCCGCTGTTTTTTTGAGGCTCCGTATCGGTGGAGAAGTATTTCTCTACGTAGTAGTTAAAGATGTCGTGAAGCATCGGCTCGGGAAGATCGGAGAGGGTGGTGAAAAAACGCTTACGAATTTCGGCGATTTCTTTTGATTCATCCGCCGCTTCGGGTTCCTTCCCGTCAGCCTTATTATAAAGCCTTTTTGTATCTGCTATAAATTTATCTGAGGTAAACATAATACTAACTATTAACCGTTCCTAAACATGAATTGCCCAGCCTTCCGCGGCCCGGGCAGCTTCCATTACCGCTTCCGAGACGGTGGGATGGGCGTGGACCATGTCGGCTATGTCCTCCGGGAGAAGTTCAGAGTGTCGGGCTAGAAGAAGTTCGTGAACAATTTCCGTTGCCTCTACTCCCACAACCCGGGCCCCCATAATCTCCTTAGTTTCCGAATCGAAGATGATCTTCACCAGTCCCTCCGGTTCTTCCATGGCCACCGCTTTTCCCGCCCCCCGATAGGGGAACTGGGCGGTCTTAAAGTTGGCACCCTCTTCTTTGGCCCTCTCTTCGGTGTAACCGAAACCGGCAACCTGAGGTTCCGAGTACACGGCGGAGGGGATGGAAAGGGGGTCCGCCTTTTTCTCCGGCAGTTCTCCTTTGCCGGCCTTCCCCGCGATATACTCCACGGCTATTTCCGCTTCTTTGGAGGCCACGTGGGCGAGGAGGGGCGAAGAGGTAAGATCACCTACCGCGAAAACTCCCTCCGCATCGGTCTGGTAGTAATCTCCCACGGGGATAAACCCCTTCTCTGTTTCTATCCCGACCGAGTCGAGGCCGATGTCGTCAGCTGCCGGTTTTCTTCCCACTACCACCAGCACCTGCTCAGCCTGTACCGTCTCCTCGGAGCCGTCTTCACCGGAGAGGACCACCTCGGCGGTGTTTTTCTTCTTGGTGACAGAGGAGGCCTTGGTCTTTGTCTTTACCGTAATTCCGGATTTCTTGAAGCTCTTCTCTAAGACCTCTACAATGTCCTTGTCCTCTGCCGGTAAGAGGTGTTCCATCATCTCTACCACGGTTACCTCTACCCCGAAGCTGTTCATGATGTAGGCAAACTCACAGCCGATGGCCCCGCCGCCTAAAATAAGCAAGCTCGTAGGGAGCTTTTCCAGCATTAGGGCATGGTCGGAGGAGAGAATCGTCTCACCGTCGAATTCGAATCCGGGGATTTCGATAGGGCGGGAACCGGCGGCAAGGATGATGTTCTTTGCCTCCAGGGTTTTACCGCTGTCCAGTTCTATTGTTCCCTTTCCGGCGAGTTTTCCCTTTCCCTCGATATACTCCACCTTGTTCTTTTTCAAAAGGTAGGCAACACCCTTGGAGAGTTTTGTCGCTGCCGCCCGGGAGGCCTTGAAAACTTTGCCGTAATCGAATCCGGAGGTGTCCGCCTTCACCCCCAGTTTTTCCAAGGCTTCCAAGTTCTTGTACATATGGGCCTGGTGGATCAGTGCCTTGGAAGGGATACACCCGATATTCAAACAGACCCCTCCGGGTTTGTCTTTCTCAATAACTCCCACATTGAGTCCCAATTGGGCCGCCCGGATGGCCCCCACGTATCCCGCGGGACCTGCCCCTAAAAACAGTATATCGTAGCTTTTCTTTTCCGCCATAGTATGTACTTCTCCCTTTTCATTGGATCCCCTGTCCATTCCCTGATCGCCCTAGAGAATAACCCGGATGGGGTCTTCCATCATCGTCTTCCATTGTTGAAGGAACTCAGCCCCTACCGCGCCGTCTAACACCCGGTGATCGCAGGAGAGGGTCACCTTCATGGACTTAACTATACGGATTTCATTGTTTTCGTCTACCACCGGTTCCTTTTTCATTGTCCCGATGGCGAGGATCGCCGATCCGGGAGGATTGATGATAGCGGTAAACTCTTCTATTCCGTAATTCCCCAGGTTGGAAATACTGAAGGTCGCCCCGCTGTACTCCTCCGGGGCGAGTTTGTTCTCCCTGGCCCGCCCAATTAAGTCCCTGAGCTCTCCGTCGATCTGAACAATACCCTTTCCACCGCAGTTTTTTACCACCGGAGTAATAAGCCCGTCTTCCTGGGCCACGGCCACCCCTATGTCCACAGTCCCATGGGTGACGATTTCATCGCCTTCCCAGGAGGAGTTAACTCTATGATTCCGTTTTATCGCCTCAGCAGCAATTTTAAGGATAAAACTGTTTAAGGATATCTTTCCGACCCCGCTTTTTACCCGCTCCGAGTTGATTCTCTCCCTCGCCGCCATGAGGTTGTCCATGTGAATAGTCAGAGTAAGGTAGTAGTGAGGGGCGGAGTACTTGGATTCGGAGAGCCGCTTCGCAATGACCGCCCGCTTCCTGCTCACCTTAACCCGTTTCTCCTCCAAACCAGGCACTGCCTGCCCGGCCCCACCCGCGGCAGTCGCGGCACCGGCTGCCGCAGCCTCCGCCCCGGCAGTCCCGGCACCGGCAGCATTTCCGCCTATACCGATACCCTCTTTAACGGCCCGCTCCACGTCTTTCTTAACGATCCTTCCCTCGGGTCCGCTTCCGGTGAGGGCTGTCAGGTCCACTCCCTCCTGTTCGGCGATGGTCCTCGCCAGGGGAGATGAAAGCACACGGCCGCCTTTTCCTTCCGGCGCCGGAGGCGCCTTAGCGCCTTCAGCCGGTTTCTTAGCCTTTGGCGCCTTCTCTTCGGCCTTCGC
>CAYXSD010000090.1:0-7427 GCA_964466335.1 uncultured Spirochaetales bacterium | reverse complement strand
CCCTTCTTCCGGCTCTGTTCGGATTCGGCTTCTTTCACCATATCCTCGATGTCCTCGCCGGACTCACCGATAATACCGATGGTCTCTCCCACCGCGGCGGAGCCTCCTTCGGGCACGATGATTTTTAACAGTGTACCGTCCTGGGTGGATTCGTAATCCATGGTGGCCTTGTCCGTTTCCACTTCACAGATTACATCACCCGTATCTATGGTATCTCCCTCCTCCTTAGTCCAGGAGGCTATGGTCCCCTCATCCATGGTGGGGGAAAGGGCAATCATGAGTAGTTTTTCCGCCATCTTATTCCTCCTCTTCCGCTTCTTCCAGGTAGAGCGCCCGGCGTACCGCTTGGACGATCTTCTTCTTCGAGGGCTGTGCCGCCAGCTCCAGGTTGTGGTTGTAGGGCATGGGGACGTCCTCGGAAGAGACAAGCTCCACCGGAGCGTCCAGGTAGCTGAAGCAGTTCTTAGATACCAGCCAGCTTATGTGGGAGCCCACACTGGCAAAGGGCCACGCCTCGTCTACCACCACGCAGCGGTTGGTTTTCTTAACAGATTGATAGATCATCTCCTCATCCAGGGGCTTGATTGTCCTAATATCCACCACCTCCGCTTCGATATCCTCCTCTGAAAGTGCCTCCGCGGCGTCCATAACGATTTTTGTGGGCTTGCCGAAGCAGACCAATGTCACATCCGATCCCTTCCGCTTTATGTCCCCCTCCCCGATGGGAATGAGGTATTCCTCCTGCGGCACTTCGCCCTTCCAGGCGTACATCAGCTCCGCCTCCAAAAAGATTACCGGATTGTCGTCCCGGATGGCCGACTTCAACAGGCCCTTGGCGTCGTAGGGGGTGGAAGGGCTTACCACCTTGAGTCCGGGAATATGGGCGTAGATGGACTGAAGCGCCTGGGAGTGCTGGGCGGCGAGATACTCCGCCGGTCCGTTGGCGCCGCGAAGGACCATGGGCATATTGAACTGACCCCCGGACATGTAACGTGTTTTCGCCGCGTTGCTTACCACCTGGTCGTAGGCCATAAGGGAGAAGTTTAAGGTCATCCACTCCACAATGGGTCTTAAGCCCGCCATTGCTGCTCCCACGCCCACACCGGTAAAGCCCTCCTCGGAGATGGGAGTGTCTATTACCCGCTTTTCCCCGTACTTCTCCAGCAAGCCTTGGGTCACCTTGTAGGCCCCGTTGTACTGGGCCACCTCTTCGCCCATAAGAATTACATCTTCGTCCCGGGACATTTCTTCATCCATGGCCTGTCGTAAGGCCTCTCTGAACGCTATTACTGCCATTCTTGCTCCTCCTTCTTTAGGCCTTATTCGGCGTACACGTCTTCGTACAGGGTTTCCAGGGCCGGCTGATCGCTCTCTTCAGCAAAGTCCGCCGCCTCTTTGCAGGTCTCCCTTATCTCATCGTCCATCTTTGTGAACTCATCTTCACTTATCATCTTCTCTTCCGTAAGGGCCGACTGTAAAAGGATGATTGGGTCTTTCCCCTTGTACTCCTCCAGCTCTTCCTTGGTCCGGTATTTTGCCGGGTCCGACATGGAATGGCCCTTGTATCGGTAGGTGTTTATCTCGTAGAAGAGGGGGACCTGTTCCTCTCTGACCTTCTTCACCGCGTCGACGAACTCGTCATAGACGGTAAGAACGTCCATACCATCAAGCTGTTTCCCTTCGATACCGTAAGAGGTGCCCATAACGGACAAGTCCTCCACCGCGGAGACTCTTCGGAAATCGGTGCCCATTCCGTAGTGGTTGTTTTCGCATATGTAGATAACCGGAAGGCTCCATATTTTGGCCAGGTTGAGGCTTTCATGAAAGGCCCCCTGATGAATGGCCCCGTCGCCGAAGTAGCAGAGGACAACCCCGTCCTCCTTCCGATAGACGATTTTATATCCCACTCCCGTGGCCACGGGGATGTGGCCTCCCACAATCCCGTTCCCGCCGAACATATGACCTTCGGCGTCGAACATGTGCATAGACCCTCCCTTCCCCCGGGAGCAGCCGGTGATCTTTCCGTAGAGTTCGGCCATTACCGCTTTGGGGTCCATCCCCGAAGTAATGGCATGCCCGTGGTCCCGGTAGGCGGCTACCACGTAGTCCTTGCTCAAATCACAGGCAGCAATGGTCCCCACCGCCACCGCCTCCTGTCCGATGTAGAGATGACAGAAACCGCCGATTTTACGCAAGCCGTACATCTGGGCTGCCTTCTCCTCGAAACGCCGGATAAGAAGCATCTCCCTCAAGAGTTCTACCAGCCTGTCTTTATCGTATTTTTTAATAATGTCTTTATGATTTTTTGTGATACTGCTTTCCTGTGTGCTTTTCTGCTCGTTCTTCTTTGCCACATCTTCCCCCTTTAGGTGTCCTTTTCCGGTTGAAAAAAGACCTTCTCCTTCAATCCCTTCATGGGTTTGAAATAGGTGGCCTCCTCGATAACCGTTTCCAACACCACCAGTTCCCGCTCGTCCAGGTTAAGGTTCCAGAATACCCTTAAGTAGGGACCGATGGCCTGGATGACCTCACTCTTCAATGAGGGGTCCCGGATTGCCCAGATCTCTCCATCCACGTTGATAATTTCGATAAGAGATTTCCGCTGGAACATCCACTGGGCCCTGCCGTTGTTCTCGATCTGAGTGTATTTGGCGAATTTCGGAGAGGTGACCGCGTAAATTGCCCCTGGCCTCTCCCTTAAGAGGGTGGGGGTCATCCAGCGGGTATGAGGTCTTCCTTTCGAGTCAACTGTGGTTAATATGGCCGTCCTCGACTCTTCGATCATACTGTCCACGAGGGAGAGTATCTCACTCTGTTTCATGTAAGCCTCCTTTTGGGGGTCTATCTACTGGCCCGAAGATTGCTAGAGAAAAGGCAACATAATGTAATTGCTCAGCGGCAACCTTTGGTACACTAGAGTAAGTATAGCGGTATTTTCCGGTGAGGGCAAACTTCCTATCAAAATCCTTGCTCACGACTTCTGAATGTTATATCATCATACCCAGCAGGAGGAATGTATGAAACGACCCAACATACTCTACATGATGATGGACCAGCAGAAGGCATCCGCGGCGAGTTTTCTGGGGAACAAACGTGTCCCTTCCCCCTTTATGGATTCAATGGCGGAGCGGGGAATCGCCTTTTCCAACGCCTACGCGCCCTCATCCATCTGTACTCCATCCCGGACATCCGTTTTTACCGGAGTGCATCCGTTGGTACATCAGGTTACCTGTCATCAGAACCGGGCGCCTCAGAACCTTCCCCAGCTTTCCGAGCTTCTTCAGAAGGCGGGCTACTACACCAGCGTTATCGGCCACTACGAGGAGAACCGGAATTTGAGCCGCGGTTGGCACGAGCAGGTGCCCATGAAGGAGGCCGGACCGATTAGGGAGGCCTATCAGCGGCTGGTATTAAGCGGTCGGAAAGACGTGGGCTGGAGTGCCGGCGCGATAGACTGCAAACCCGAGGAAGGGCTGGAGTTCGTCCTGGCGGAGAGGGCCTACAGGATGATCAACGAGATGGAGAAAGCCCAAAAAGCCGGAAACCCCTTCTTCTTCCATGCGGCCTACAATACGCCCCATCCGCCTTATTTCGTTCCCAAACCCTACTCCGATCTGGTGCCCCCTTCGGATGTGGTCCTTCCTCGAACCAGCGGTCCCCTGGAACTTACGCCCCAGTGGCGGAAGAAGGTACAGGAGGAATGCGGCACCGCCGACGCCACCGAGGAGGACATCCGCCGAACCATTGCCACCTACTACGGGATGATTGCTTACGGTGACGCTGCAATGAAGAAGGTCTACGACAGGATGGATGCCCGGGGGCTCCTGGATGACACCTGGATCATTATCAGCTCCGACCACGGGGACTACACCGGAGAGAAGGGGCTCTTCACCAAAAACGAGACCTGCTACGAATGTCTCCTTCATGTACCCCTTATCATCTGTCCTCCGAAAAACCTCGAGATGCACGAAGGGGTCCGGGGTTCCCGGGTGGATGACTTTGTCGATCTCATCGATCTGTTCCCTACCATGCTGGAGATGGCGGGAGAAGAGGTCCCCGAATACACGCAGGGGTGGAGCCTCCTATGGGAGGGCCTGAGCGGCCAGGTGGAGAGAGCCGGTACCGCCCGGGGAAGCAGCAGCGATAAGCACAAGCGGCCCAAGGACGCCCTCTTCGCCCAGGTGGGAGACTACCACGGCTACATAAAAACCTCCTTCCCCGGGGGAATGCCCGCTTCCGGACGGCACCCATCCCTCGTGCAGGGGGTTCGGACCCGCAACCACTCCTACATCGCCGATCCCGACTACGGAGACGAAGCCTACGATCTAGGGAGAGACCCGGAGGAGCTGGACAACCTCCTCTTGGCGGGAGGCCCATACGGCGGCGGAGGTCAGCCCGGGGCGAGTGGTCCTTCGGAGAACCTTCAGGAGTGGGCGAAACAGCTTCAAGAAAGGATCAATGAGTGGGAAGAGACTTGTCTTGCCTTAAGGAAGGAACTTGGGGTCATCCCCGGGGACAGAGGCTTCTACGAGGGCTGGGAATAGGAAGTATGCGGATGAGATCTTTGATCTTGTGCGGCAAGCTTTACATACAGTTCAGCCCCTTGACATGGTATATAAAAGGTATAATAATTATACCATGTACAGCTTTGAATATGATGAAGGAAAGAGTAAAAAAAATTCCGAAAAACACGGAATTGACTTCATCGATGCACAGAAACTATGGGAAGATCCTGATTTATTAGAAATACCTGCAAAAACTACGGATGAGAAAAGGTTTTTAGTAGTAGGTAGAATTGAACAAACATATTGGTCCGGAGTTATAACGTACAGAAATGAAAATATCAGGATTATATCGATAAGAAGATCAAGGAATGAGGAAATAGAGTTGTATGAAAGCTTCTGAATTTGATAAAAAGTTTGAAAGAGATGAAAACATTATAAAAGACGTAGATGTAAAGAAGGGGAAAAGACTTTTACGGGAACAACGAAGAGTAAATGTTGATATTCCCGAGTGGATGATACAATCACTGGATAATGAAGCAGGTCGTCTAGGGATTACTAGACAGTCAATAATTAAGGTATGGCTTGCTGAAAGACTCGAAGGAAGAAATCATAGGAAAACAGGCTAATTCAGCCGCATGAGAAAACTATTATGTACACAATTCTTACCACCTGCCCCGACAACGGCAGCCGAAATGTGGGGGACAAGCTAATTGAAGTACGGACCAAGGAGATGATAAAGCGGGAAAAGGGGGATGATGAGTTTTTTACCATTTTCCGGGAGGAACCTCTGGAGCCTCATTTGGAGACAATAAACCGCTCGAAGGCTGTAATAATGCCTCTGGCAGTCCGGGACACTCCCATGTATCCCGGGACCTACCGTTTAACCGAAGACCTTTCCGCTATAAAAGTTCCCCTAATACCCATCGGTGCCTGCTGGAACGTGTACCCCGGAGACAGCAAAAGTCGTGAAATGGTACAGTACTCCGAGAAAACTGTTGATTTTCTGCATTACCTTGCCCGGGGCGTGGAGAAATTTAGCTGCCGGGAGCACTATACGGTGGACATATTGAAGAAGCATGGTGTTCGGAATGCCTATTTCACCGGAGACCCCGCCTGGTTCCATCTTCCCAGTATGGGAATACCCCTTCGGCGTCCCAAGGAGATAAACCGGGTGGTCTTTTCCGGTCCCTTAAGTCCTTATTATCTGGACCAGGCGAAGTCGATTATTACCATAATCGCCGAGCTCTTCCCCCGGGCGGAACGGTACTGCGCCATGCACTTAGCCGACGCGGGTGCTGCTGGAGGAGGAGCTGCCGGTGCCGCCGAAAGAGGAGCAGTAAAGAGCGAGAACAGCGCCGCCATGTCCCCCGAAGTGGCTCGGAAGAACCGGGAGATCAGGAAGCGGGCAGAGGCCCAGGGATTTAGCATCCTGGAGATGGCCGGAGATATAGAGAAGCTCAACTTCTACGAAGGGTGCGATCTTCATGTGGGCTACGAGTGCCACGCTCATCTTTTCTTTTTCAGCCGGCGGATACCCAGTGTCCTCATTGCCGAAGACGCCCGAGGGGTGGGATTCAACTACAGCCTCGGCTGCGGCGGGTTTACCGGGTTTGTCCGGGCCCAGGAGGAGCGGAAGGTAAAGGCAAAGAGCCATACATCGGGGTACAGCACCTCTGTGGAGGAACTGGTCTTAGCCCCGCCGAGAAACGACATAGACCGGGAAGTTAAGGGGTTTCTCCTGGAGGAGACGGAAACCAACTTTTGCCGTTACCTAGGATTGGATACTCTCCTGGATACCCTCTACCGGGAAAGGATGCGGCCCTTTATCTCGGCGTTGCCTTAGCAGGACGCCGCAAACTGCAGGTTAAAATAATCCTGTTTTTTCGATGATCTTCTTTGAGAGTTAAAGTGGATTATTATATTCCGGAAGGTTTAGGAGTGGCGCGGACAGTATCATACTTGCTCCCTAGGCCCCTTTTATTCTGGAATACTATCTTTTTCGTGAATTTAGCCATGCATCCAATCTATCGGAAACAAATCTATACACCCTAGTGTCTCCTCATTTGTTCTTCTCATTATAAAACAACGCGTTGTTTTGTCAATCTTTTTGTCTTTTCAACGCGTTGTTTTTGCAGATCGTAAGGAAGAATGAAGGAAAGACGGAGATACGGGTCCTACTCTTTTTCCAATTCCTCTTTTAGCCTTTGCAGGAAGTTATCAAAATCCTTATAGAATGGATGAAAATCCTGAGATAGTTCGGACCGCAATTGCTCAATTCTGTCACTTTCTTTCATAAAGCACCTCTCCGTGGGTAAGGACCTGATCAATGAATTCCTGGTTTTGAAGATCCAGTTCCACCAAGGACACCTTGAATTCTCCGGAAGGAATTAAGCTTGCCAGATAAGACCAGTCGCCGCCCTGAATAGCCAGGTCGATGTCCGAGTCTTCCCGGAAATTTCGCCAGGTTTCATAAACGGAGCCGAACCCGATAACCCGTTTAAGACTTGGGTCCGCTTCGCCCAGTTGAACAGCGATGGCAGCGCCCCGTTCCCTGGCCCTTTTCCTCCGTTCCTCCAGTTCTCTGTCCCTCTGCCGGCGGATCTTCTTAAGCCGTTCGGCGGCCTCCCGGACCAGCAAATGCTGCTCTGGAGTGTGTTTATCCTCTTGCATGACGCACTTATTATACCACGGAAAAGTGGGGTCTGCAAAATGCACAGTAAAAATGAAAATAATACTGTTCAGTGCGATCGTCCTTCCCGCGGAGCTCAAGAGCGGAGGTTATTGTATAACTATCTTCATTTCTTTCCCTAGGGCGTGAACGAATTTTTCTAAGGTGGACAACCTTATATCTTCGGCGTGGTTTTCGATTCTTGAAATAGCCGTTTTTTTTGTTTTTAATAATAGGGCTAATTGCTCCTGCGT
>CAYXSD010000089.1:0-12565 GCA_964466335.1 uncultured Spirochaetales bacterium | reverse complement strand
AGGCTCTCTCAAAAGTCTGATGTATTCAGCCGCTCACATAAAAACTCCAGCCGGTCGAAGGAGGCCTTGGCGGGGCAGGTGTCGGCGATGCTCAGGATGAGGTGGTCGTAGGGGTGGATCTCCTTCATGGTATTCTCGAACCAATCGACAAAGTCATCCCACGAGTAGGAGTTCTCCATCATGATTGCCGAGGGGATCCCCCCCCAGATGGCGATCTTCCCGTCGAAGTAATCTCTGTATTCCTTCAAGGAGACCTTGGTCATCGGCGCCGGGGTGACGGAATCGGCAATGTCGAAGTTGGATTCCATATAGCTCTCCAAGAGTCCCTGGTTCTCCCCGTCGGTATGGGTAAGGAGGAACTTGCCCTTTTCGTGAAAGAGTTCTCCCGCCTTTGAAAGCCAAGGCATGAAATGCTCCCGGAAGAGGGGAGGGATGGTGATCATATCGTCGTAGTTGGCCCCGAAGATAATGACCTCCGCCCGGGTTTCGGCGGCAGCGGAGAGGATATCCTCGTAAAGGGGGGACAGAGCCTCCGCGAGGTGCTCCATGGCCTCGGGGCAGTCGTACTGGTCCAGGAAGAAGTCGTCCATTCTCCTTAAGTCCCGGTGGATGTGGGCCATGGGTCCCGCCGCCAGGGTGGTGCAGCAGACGGCCAGTCCTCTGTCCCCGACACGATTATAAAAACCATCGTATCCGGAGAGGCGTTCAACGATTTTTACCTTGGAGAAGATCTCCCCCAGGGCATAGTAGTCCTTTTCCTCCTTTATAGGATGTTCCTTCATTGCGGGAATGGAGATGCCCGAACGGAGGAATTCCTCTCCCCACTCGAAGCGGAGGGTGATATCGCCCCTACCGGTGTGATACGCTGCCACTATTTCCTTCTCTTTTACCTCATAGTCGAAGTCAATCTCGCTGAAATCGAAAATGAAGGGAAAATCCGGGTTGTTGTAGCATCCCAAGCCCCGGTGGACAATGTCCTCCACCGTAACTCCTCGGACATAGTCGGGGATGACCGCGTGGAGCCCCACGTTGAGTTCCTCCGTGACACCCAGGAGGTCCTTCCCCTTAAGCCGGGGAGGGAGGGAGTTGTTCTGGTGGTTGTAGTTGTACCAAATGTCCAAGCGGGGAACGAAGAGGGCTAGTCCGTCGCCTTCTCCCCTTATTTTTGCCAGCATTAATTCTTTCCAACTTTGTTTCATAAAACCATTGTACCATAGGATTACAAGAGCGGCTTTTAGTATTTCCGGTAATATCTCCAGGATTTTTAGGGTTTCTTTGAATTGCCGCTAATATATACGAATGTTAGATAATCCTAATATTATAAGTAATAAAAAATAATATTAGAAAACCTTTGACAACCTGAAGAAAATTATGTACCATGTACTTACCATAAAACGGCTGTACCGGAGGAGAAGGTTGTGGAGATTGATCAGAAAGAAGATGTAGAAAAAGAAGAAAAAAGAGAAAAAAAAGAGACACTATCGGATACGCTGCAGGATTATTTGGAGGCCATGTATGCCATTATCCTGGAGAAGAGCGGAGTAAGGGTAAAGGACATCGCCAAGTCCTTGAAGGTGAAAAACTCCTCCGTGGTCTCCGCCCTTAGGGCACTTTCGGAGAGTGGATACATCAATTACGAACCCTATGGGATTATTAGCCTCACCCAAAAGGGAAGCGATATGGCCCGGCTTACCACGGAAAAGCATAGGATCCTTCGGCATTTCTTCCAGCGTATTATTGGGCTTCCAAAGGAGCAGGCCGATGAAACCGCCTGTAAGATGGAACACGCCATGACCACCGAGGTCTTTACTCGGTTTGTCCAGTTTATTAAGTACATCTATGTTACTTACAAGCACGACCCCGGCTGGCTCGAGGGCTTTAAGGAATTCTATCAGAAAGAGCCCTTGGATGTTCTGGAAGAGGACGGCATCGATGAGTTCTTCAACGATGTCGGGGGCTTAAGCGCCGTATAAGAGCAGTACAGTAGAAATGCGTACGGTTGCCATTGTCGGTAATCCCAACTCAGGAAAAACATCTCTCTTTAACAGCCTCACCGGGGGGACCCAGCATGTTGGCAATTGGCCGGGGGTCACTGTGGAGAGGCGAGTAGGTAAACTAAAACAGGGAAAAGGGGAAAGGGGCCCGGAAGCGGAGGTGGAGGTTGTGGACCTGCCTGGGGTCTACAGCCTTTTTGCTACCTGTGAGGATGAGATTATTGCTCGGGACGCGATCTTGAGCGGGAAATATCACCTTATAATCAATATTGTGGACGCCGGCAACTTAGAGCGGGGCCTGTTTCTCACACTGAATCTTATAGAGATGCGAGTTCCCGTGGTGCTCCTCCTCAATATGATGGACCTGGTGGAGAAGCGAAACATCAACATCAATATTCCCCTCCTTAGGGAGGGGCTTGGTATTCCCGTCTATGGAACGACTGCAGTGGACCCGGAAGAGGGGCCAAGGCTTTTTCAGGTCCTGAAAGAAAATCTTAACATCAGCGAGGTCTCCCTTCAAAAGGTACCCTATCCGGAGGAGATAGAGGAGATCATTACATCCTGGAAGCCGAGGGTCTGGGACGTGGCGGATGAGTTGGGAGTGGATGAGCGTTGGATCTGTGTGAGGCTGTTGGAGGGGGACGAGGGGATTAAGGCGAAGGTGATAAACCTCGGACTTTTTTCACAAGAGGAATTAGAAGAGACCCTTCGAGGGGTCCAAAAAAAACTTAAGGAAGACATCGATCTTACCATTGCGGAGTATAAATTTGGTTTTATAAAGGGCTTACTCCAGCAGGTAATTAAAAGGAATAGGAAATTAAAAGAATTTTCTCAGATTGCGGACGGGGTCCTTCTTAACAGGGTCTTAGGGGTGCCCCTCTTTTTTGGCTTGATGTTCACTCTCTTTTTCTTGGTAACTACCTTTGGAGGAGGGTTGTCGGAATTGTTCTCCCGGGGGATAAGCGCCTCCTTTACGGACATTGTACAACCTCTTCTTGAAAGGATGTCCGCGCCGGAATGGGTCGTGGTCCTTCTTGTCCGCGGTATAGGCCGGGGGATTGCCACGGTGGGGGGGTTTGTCCCCATCATATTTCTTCTTTTCTTCTTCATTGCCCTCTTCGAAGATTCCGGGTACATGGCCCGGGCTGCCTTTGTTATGGATCGTCTTCTCCGCCGTTTCGGCCTTCCCGCCAAGGCTTTTCTGCCGGTCCTCCTCGGGTTCGGCTGTACCGTGCCGGCGGTCCTCTCCACCCGCATTCTGGAAACGAAACGGGACCGGCGGGTTACCATATTCGCGCTCCCCTTCATCAGCTGCGGAGCGAAACTTCCGATGTATGTAATTTTTGCCTCTGCCTTCTTCCCCGGTCGAGCAGCAGTGGTGGTGTTCAGCCTTTACCTAATCGGTATACTCTTTGCTCTGCTTTCCGCTTTCTTTGTAAGCCGGGCCTTTTTTGGCGGTGAGGCCTCCTTTCTGGTAATGGAGCTCCCCCCCTACCACCTCCCCCGACTTAATCTTATTCTCATACATACTTGGGTCCGCCTAAGAATGTTTCTTAAAAAGGCCGGAACAGTCATTGTTCTTGCTCTGTCCCTCATGGGGTTTTTTCTCTCCCTTCAGAGTGACGGGAGCTTACGTCCCAGGGAGGCATCGACCTCGGTAATTGCTAATATTGGGAAGGCGGTGACTCCGGTCTTCACACCCATGGGGATTAAGGAGGAGAACTGGCCTGCCACAGTTGCCCTTTTCGCCGGTGTTTTCACTAAGGAGGCTGTAATAGGCACCCTAACCGGGCTTTACAGTCAGCTTGGTTATGCCGATGAAGAGGCACACGAGGAAGAGGAGGAAGAGGGACAGAGGAAGGGCGGGACCAGCTATTTAATCCGCCGAGGATTTACTAATGGGGACGGAGGGATAGCTTCGAGTGCCTCTGCCTACGCCTACCTTCTCTTTATTCTCCTCTTCTTTCCCTGTGTTTCCACCCTCATCGTCATGATAAAAGAGGCGGGCTGGGGAATTACCGGGAGCTCGGTGCTCTTCACCGGTGTTGTCGCCTGGACTACGGCGACCCTCTTCTATCAGATTTCTGTTGGGGTGTCGGGGAGTTTATTTTTCTAGTTGCAATCGATAAAACAATGAATTATCATTCTCAAAGGGGAAATCCATTACTTGAAAAGTATAGAAAGGGTATGTGTCTCCATGGTTTTATCCGATAAGCAGAATAGTATTGAAGAAACAATTACCTCCTGTGAGGACCGGATCAATAAAATTGGTGATTCGATTGCCCTCTATAAGAAGACCCTCCGAAATAATGGGGGAAAATCCACTTTAAAAAAAGTAGACGGCCTAAAACAAGATGCTGAGAAGAGGAGTTTTACCGGAAAGCCGCCTCTTCTTACCTCCGAGGGACATTCCGGTTCCGGGGAGGTGAAGCCTTCCAAGAAGATACCGGCGTTGGAGAAGAAAATTGCCGAAAATTCCCTTTTTGAAGGACTGCTTCGGGACATAATCCGAGAGTTTGAATTCGAAATACAGTCGGGAAGTGAAGAGGAGACTGCTTATAAGATCGTTCAGGAGAACACTCCGGATTCGGTGGTCGACCTGGACATGGAAGGAACGGTCCTCTCTGTTAATCCCTCCTTTACCAATACTTTCGGCTATCGGGACTGGGAGATTCTGGGAAAGAATTTTTTCGATGTTGTACCCGAGGAGTACCACTCCGGTCTTCGGGAGGGAATGCTCCGGGCGGGGGGAGAGAGTTTTGGGCAATACCAAGATACTATCGATGACATTATTGTGTTCCGGGCATTTCCTAAGGAGGGGCGGACAAAATCTTTAGAAGGTCTCTTTAACGCCTACAAAAAGGACGGAAACCTCGTGTTAGCCCTCCTCATACGGGACCTCAGCTACAATCGAAGTCTCTACGAGGAACTTAAAGAGGCGAAGGACCACTACGATGCCCTCTCGGAAACAATCGGGGAGACCATAATACGAATCGATGAGGAGTTCACCATCATTTTTGTGAACTCTGCTGTGATAAACACCTTTGGATACAGGCGGAATGAAATAGACGGGGAGCACTTCTGTATTCTGTTCCCTCCGGGGGTGTTCGAGTCCCACGAAAAGACCTTTAAAAAGTACTTTATTATAGATGATCGTCACCGTAAGGAGCTGGGTCTGGCGAATACCATAGAACTCCTTGGAAAAAGCAAGAACCGGGGTGTTTTCCCCATGGAGATGTCCTTCGGGAATTCCAAAGACTACCGCGGGAGGACCATGACCTGTATCCTCCGGGACATCACCCAGAGGAAGCACACGGAGAGAAAACTCAAGCATCTGGCCTACCACGATAAACTTACCGGTTTGGGGAACCGGGACCTCTTTAATAACGATGTAAAAAACATGCTAATCTCCCTAAAGGCTGATTCTGGAATGAAAGCGGCCCTTATGTTTCTCGATTTGGACGGGTTTAAGCAGGTGAACGATACCCTGGGCCATGAGGCGGGAGACAATCTTCTCATAGATACCGCCCGGAGACTCCGGGGGAGCCTCCGAGAGACCGATTCGGTGTACCGCTTCGGCGGAGATGAATTCGTGGTGCTTTTAAACCGTATCCATAAACGGGAAAACGCCGCCGGAGTGGCGGCAAAACTTCTCCATGCTGTCCGGGAACCCTACCATCTGGAGGGAAACGAAGCAGCCACCACAGTTACCGTAGGTGTTAGCATCGGGATCGCCATTATTCCCGATGACGGAGAGAAAACAGACATTATAACCAAAAACGCCGATTTGGCCATGTACAGTGCCAAGGAGGGAGGAAAGAACCGATTTGTTTTTTACACCCGGGAGATGGACCAACGGGCCCTGGAAAAATGGGAGATGGAACAGGGGATAAAGAAAGGGTTGGCAAACGGGGAGTTCTTTCTTCATTACCAGCCGCTGGTGGACCGGGATGGTACGGCAAAAGGCGCGGAGGCCTTAGCTCGGTGGGATCATCCTGAGGAGGGCCTGGTACCGCCGGACAAGTTCATCCCGGTGGCAGAGGAGACGGGACTTATTATTCCGTTGGGAAACTGGATAATGGAGACCGCCTGCAGGAAAATGCGGGAATTGAACCACTCCGGTCACCCGGATTTTTTTATTTCCCTTAATCTTTCGGTCCTCCAATTTGAGCACCCCGACTTTCTCACTATTACCGGTAACATACTTCGGCGCAGCGGGATTAGTCCAAAAAATGTTCGTTTCGAAATTACCGAAACCAGTATTATGAAGGCCCCGGAAGAGGCAATAGAAAAGATGGAAGCTTTAAAAAAGGCGCATCCGGGTGCAACTTTTGCTATAGATGACTTTGGGGCGGGGTACAGTTCTTTAAGGTATCTTTCCAGACTTCCCGCGGATATTATCAAAATAGATAACTCCTTCGTAATACACCTCTTCGAAATGAACAACAGAAAGGTGGTGAATGCCATCCTCAATCTTGCGGAGGGTTTGGACCTTGAAGTGATTGCCGAAGGGGTGGAGACTAAGGACCAGCTGGAGTACTTCAATGACAAAGGCTGCGATACCTTTCAGGGTTACTATTTCTCCAGGCCCGTACCTTTGGAGGAACTAAAAAAACTCCTCGTACGCTAATCTTAAACGATTTCCCCGATAGGATCGGCAGTCGTATTGACTAAAGCGAAAGCCGCTGATGGATCAATCCAGGGTGGATATTGAAAAGGATACTGAGATACTGAAAAGTGGTTTGATTTTCTTCGAGTAATCTATCATAATACAGGGTATGAATAAAAGTAAGCAGACAAAGATCGTGGCTACCATAGCCGACAACCGATGTGAAAAGTCCTTCCTCACTCAACTTTTCCACCAAGGGGTGGATGTCTTCAGGCTCAACACCGCCCATCAGCCTTTAGAAACGGTGGGAGAGGTGGTTAAGACCATCAGATCAATCTCCGATGACATTGCGATCCTGTTGGACACCAAGGGGCCGGAGGTCCGCACGGGACCTATGGAGACCCCCCTTTTGGTGGAAAAGGGGGACACGGTTGTTATTGGGCCATTAGGGGATGAAGGAGAAGGAACGTCTCTACAGGTGAATTACGATGAGTTTGCCGAGCATGTTCCTGTTGGTTCATCTATTGTTATTGATGACGGCACCATATCCATGGGGGTGTTGAAAAGGGAGGGTAAAAGGCTGCATTGTCGGGTGGAGAACAGCGGGGCCATTGCCGGGAAGAAGACGGTAAATACTCCGAAAATCCGGCTGCCCCAGCCGAGTCTTACCGAAAAGGATAAAAACTTTCTCGCCTTCGCTCGAGAAGAGAAAATCGATTTTATTGCCCATTCTTTTGTGCGGGACGCAAACGATGTTATTGCGGTAAAGAAGGAGCTGGGTGACAGAGGAGATTACTCCAAAGTTATTGCCAAGATCGAAAACCAGGAAGGAGTGGAGAATCTGGAGTTAATCCTGGATGAGGCCTACGGAGTCATGGTAGCCCGAGGCGACCTTGCGGTAGAAATACCCGCCTGGGAGGTACCGGTTATTCAGAAGTCCATTATTGCCACCTGCATCGAGCGGGCCCAGCCGGTAATAACTGCAACGCAGATGCTTCACTCCATGATACGAAATCCCCGCCCCACCAGAGCGGAGATAAACGACGTGGCCAACACAGTCTTTGACGGATCAGATGCCCTTATGTTAAGCGGGGAAACGGCCTACGGAAAATACCCCATTGAATCGGTGAAGATGATGGTACACATTATCCAGTCTGTGGAGTCCCGGATGGACCCCGTGGTTAAGAGAGTGCCCACCCGCTGGCGTAATCCTGTCCAGAGTTTTTTGGCCCAAACTGCCTTCGAAGCGGACAAGGCCCTCCCCATAAAGGCCATCATTACCATGACCCAGTGGGGCGGTACTGCACGGCTTATCTCCTCCTACAGGCCTCAGGTGCCGATTTACGCCAAGTGCACCCGGGAACACACGAAACGACTCATGGCCCTCCAGTACGGTGTACGTCCCAGCTTTGTGCCCCAGGCGGAACAGTCCTCCCAGCTCATTTACGAGTCTCTCTCTGAGTTGTTGGAGTACGGGAATGTAAAAGATGAAGATTACGTTCTTATTGTCGGCACCGGTTCTAAGAGCAGCTACGCCGCGGACAGAATAGAAATTAAGACCATCCACGAACTTATACAGGACAAACGAAAACAGTTCGACTATGCCAGTATTTTCAAGGAAGAGGAGAACTAGGGAAGAGGAGAACTATGGCCGAAGGTCATTCTATTGTTCAGTGGGAGTGTCGAATAACTCGGCGGTAATCTTCGCCGTTTCTTCGCGGTGGAGCCTAATGCCGTTTCCAAGCTCGAACCCGCCGGTTACGGGAATTTCCGCGCCGGTAATGTAGGAGGCCATGCTGGTAGCCAAAAAGGCAGCCACCCACCCGATTTCTATGGGCTCCCCGGCTCGTCGGAGCCACTGCATCATCCTTGACCGCGTTTCCGCGTCCTCGGGGCCTGTTGCATAAGGATTGTCATTACCTTTGCCCAAATCCGAGCGGATATTTCCCGGGAGAATAACATTTACCCGGACCCCGTTTTTCGATTCATCCATGGCTAGGGATTTTGTAAATGCCGCAATCGCGCCCTTGGTGGCGGTGTAGAGGGTGGATTCTTCCTGCCCGGTAACTCCCAAAATAGAGCCGATGTTGATAATGGTCCCCCGGGTCTTCCTTAGGTGGGGAAGGGCGTACTTGCAGCCGGAAAAAACGCCTAAGAGATTGGTACGAAGGACGGCCTCGAAAGCTTCGATGGGGATCTCCTCCAAGGGTTTTCGGTTGGGAAGGTACCCGGCGTTGTTCACGATGCAGTCCAGTCTTCCGTGTTTTTTCACCGTGCTGGATACTAGATCCGAGACCTGCTCATGGTCGGAAACATCGCAGGAGATGAAATCGCAGCTTCCCGGACCTTTGTGGGTAAGTTTTTTCGCCAGAGTTTCTCCAGCTTTCATGTCCCTTCCGGCAGCCATGACCTTGGCGCCGCAGCGGACAAAGGCTTCACTGCAGCCGCCTCCGATTCCCTTATTTCCACCGGTAACAATAACGACCTTTCCCTGTAATTCATCCGCAATGGGAATCATCCTTCCAGACCTCCTTTATGTAGTCAATTGCTTCCCGCACACCCTCATGTCCCTTGAAACTCGCTTCCTCAATGGAAACGTATCCGGGAAAGCCCTTCTCTTTAAGGTAACAGAAAAGCGGGGTGAATTGTACCGCGCCGGTGCCGATGGGGCAGGGAGCAAATGTGCCAAACGTGGTTGTATCCGCTGCATGTATGCAGGAGGTCTTCCGGTAGATCCGTTTCAGGAAGTCCAGTGGATCACAACCGGCTGCCGCGGCATTAGCGGTATCGAAGAGAAGAGAGATGGGCAGATGCTTAATTGCATCAACTATACTGAAATAAACTTCCGGGTCAAAGGCGAAGTCCGGATGCTCCCAGGACCCCGGTTTGGAGTGGTTTTCGAATACCAATCCCACTCCATGCTTCTCCGCCGCTTCCGCGGCCCTTTCAAACCCTTCTACGACCCAGGCGACCCCTTGGGGTTTGGGAATATCAGGGTCTGCTTCTCCCGCTACTAGTCGTACAAAGGCGGCCCCCGCCTCGCCGGCGACAGCGATATCCGCTAAAAGTTGTTCGAGCTCCCGGCTTCGGCTTTCCCGGGAAGCCTGCACCAGGCGGGGGTAGGTGTTGAAGAGGGCAAGCTCCATCCCGGTTTTCTCCAGAGCGGCTTTTGTTTCCTTGATCCGTTCCACCCTCTTTGGGCCTTGAAAAAAATGGCGGCTTACGTCCACCGCGGTAAGCCCAAACCCCGCTCCTTCCTCTATCCAATCTGAAAGACCCATCTTGCCGCTTATAAGATCGGGGAAATAGGAAACCGGCAGACAGGAGAGTCTAAGGGATGGTGTTTTCACACCAGCATCCTTCCGCGTACGAGGGTGAGTAGTTCGTAGTATCCGTTTATAAATTGGTTTAGGGTGTGAACAGAGGAACCGAAGTGTTCAAACTCCTGTGGAGTCATGCCATCTTCTTCATAGGCCCGCTTAAAATCGTTAAAGTGGGAAAGTAGGGAAGAGATGATCTTCGGATCTACTTCCTTTTCCATCCGGGGAACTGCCTCCACTGAGGAAGCGTTGAAATTCTTCCAGTGTTTGTAGGGGATGGTGAGCACCACATCTCCTCCGATAAACTCAGACCACTGCATGTGGTTTCTATAGGCGGCGGAGAGAAGGCGGGACCTGTAGCCCCGTTGGGTGAAAAGTTGATAGAGCTTTTTAAAAACAGCGATTCCCGCCCACTCCAGGTGTCCAGGGTCTATAGCAGTCCCTTCTTTTTTTAAGACCCGTTTTAGATGGTCGTCCAGTCTCCCCACCATTACTACCACAGAGGGAGACATCTCATCTATCTTAATTCCGGCTTTCGCCGCCCGCTTCAGCCCTCGTTCTATTGCCTCCGCGCTTTGGATGGCCTGGGGCAGGGTGAAACTGACCGTGGCGGTTACGCTTACCCCTTCAGCGGTGAGTTCCTCCGCGGCTTCAAGGCCGGCCCGGGTCACCGGAAGTTTAATGGCTATGTTGGGAGCGATGCCGGCCAGGGACACTCCGTGCTCAATCATCTTTTCCGGATTTCTATAATAGACGGGATTTACCTGGACGGAGAGCCGCCCCTTTTTCCCTTTCGTGCGTTCATAGACCGGCGTAAGAAGGTCTGCCGCCTCTTTAGCCATAAGGGTAATACAATCCCAGGCGATTTCGATTTCCGAGAAGGAGCTGTTGTTCTGTATTATTGAGTCTATAAGGGGACCGTAGTGCTTTATAGTATTCTTCGCTACGGTACACACAATAACCGGATTAGAGGTAGCTCCCACGGCCCCCTCTTCAATTGCTTCTCCCAACTCTTTAAGATCACATGAATCGTTCCAGAAGTCCGTTCCCAGTTCGCCTGTCAATATCATTTTGCTAGGATCCATTATAATTACCCCTTTTACTGTGCTGTTTTTATAGGGTCTTACTCCCTATACAGTTACTGCTTCTGTCTTTTTCCCGATGGACGAAAGCGCTTTAATTGCAGCTTCCGCTATGTTCAGTTCCTCCTCCTCAGTAAAGTCGGGAAGAATTGCCAAGGAGGCAAAGCGGCGTTCAATTTCCTCGGTGCTGGAGAAATCATCAGCTCGGTACTCTCCGCGATGGAGAAGGTCCTGCTTTATCACATCTATGTGGTCCATTGTTTCACACCAGGAGGAAGGCCCGTAGAAGAATCCTTGAGATTCGAAGGCCTCTTTGAATTCCGAGACCCTTTCCGCGGTTTTTAGGTCAAAGGCCAAAAGTATTCCTCCATCATTTTCCGGGTTTATCGCCCTGAAAGTAAGCTCGGGAAAAGCCGAGGCGATACGGCCGCGGATGTGGAGATAACTCTTTTTTACCCTTTTTACAATTTCTGGAAGTTTTCTGAATTGGGCCAAAGCGGCGGCGCCGGTGAGTTCATTCATCCGGAGCTGTGAACCAAGACTAGATCCTGTTATGAGTGGGCCCTTCAACCGCTTTTCAAATACGGGCCGGATCATCCCCAAGTCGTGATAACGCACCGCTTTTTCGAAGAATTCCTGATTGTTGGTAATGAGGAAACCTCCGTCCCCGGAGGTAATCATTTTTCTGGTTTGTAAACTAAAACAGGCTATATCGCCCCAGGTCCCCAGAAGTTTTCCCCGGAAGCTCGCCCCGCAGGCCTGGGCTACGTCCTCGATGAGGTAGATACCATGCGTCTTGGCGATGGAGACAAGCTCGTCCATTCGGGCGGATCCTCCCTGGTAGTGGATTACCACAATTGCCTTAGTTCTTTCGGTTATTTTTTCCCTCACCGCCTGGGGGCTAATGTTGAGGCTTTTGTCAATCTCGGCAAAAACCGGTGCGGCTCCGAAAAGACGGACCATACTGTAATCGGTAATCCATCCGAATGCAGGTATGATGACCTCATCGCCGGGTTTAAAATCTAAAGCCGCCGCCGCGCAGAAGTAGGAGCCGGACCCGGTGGCTGTCGCCAAAGAGTAGTCGGTCCCAAAGTACCGGCATATTTCTTCTTCCAGGGTTTCTACCATCTTCGGCTCTGTAAATCCGTAATGACGAAAGAGCGTTTTTTCCCGGACCACCTGAGTAACCAGGGCCTCCTCCTCGGCCCCAATAAGATTGGCTCCCACACACTGGTAGCGTACGGGGTTTTCTTTTCCTACTGGTTCTTTGTGTTTTGCCACCTTTTTCGCTCCTTTAACAGTTAAGGACCCACAATGTAAGCCTCTGAAAATATGCCTCTGAAAAATGGTAATGTTGTAAGAGGCTCAACGTAAAAAACCTGAATTGTTTCCAATTATGAAACATTTTACCCTCTTTTCGGGGAAAGGTCAAGGAATTGTTTCCTTATTGGAAAATTTCCTTATTGGAAAATTTGGATGTCCATCCGTATCAAAGAGGAAACATTACCAATTTTGAAAGTGGCCCTACCTTTAGATTTTTTCTAATTCATTATTGTATAA
>CAYXSD010000088.1:0-12955 GCA_964466335.1 uncultured Spirochaetales bacterium | reverse complement strand
ATACTACATTACAAGGAATTTTGTAATGTAACCATATGGAGGCTCTTTCAAAATTGCCATTTTTCAGAGCCTCAAATAGAGAATAATTCCTAAATATTATGTGTACTATAATTTCTTCTAGCAGTCTTTGGGCCTGTACCTTACCTAATCAGTCCTTTTATCCTGTCATCCAAGGCATTTTGGTCATTGGTAAATGAGGCAAGCCCTGAAAGATTTAAAAGGGTATCTATGGCAAGTTCTCCTTTTTTTATACGTTCGGCCCAGCGGCTGTGTACTGGAATTTTCCCGTCTTTCGAGATGGTATCCATCTCCTCTTTACTGAGGCTCGGGAACATATCGGATAGACCGAATTCCTTGGCTCTGGACATCACTTCCTCCCCGGATGCCGGCGGCTTGGAATCGAGACTTTCGGCAAAAGCGCGCTCTTTCTCGGTAACATCCCAGAGGGTATGAATACGTATTTCTTCGGCTGAAACACCGGGCTTAAGGTCTACCGAATAATCCTCTCCGACTTTTGAAGAAAATGTAGCGTCCAGTACCTTCTTTCCTTCGCCTGCGACCTTTGTGGGCATGGTAAAAACATCTACCCCTGCCAGGGCAGCGAGCTGCTCACCTGAGCGTAGACTCGCGGCGATCTGTTTAGAGGGGACTTTCCGTTTACCGGTAATGGAGGAGACCACTCGTTGACTGGAGATGGTGGCCTTTTCCCCTACCATTTCCCCGTCGCCCAAATCGTTGTCCGAAATATAGGCATTGAGTCGTCCGAGAAAGACATTCACATAATTTGCATGAGTGGCTGCGCTGACTACGGCGTTTTGCCTAGCGCTAAATTCCAGAGTAACGTTGACCCTTATTCCCTTATCTCGAAGGGCTCTCGCGCCGACGATGCCGGTAGCAGTCAAGGGTACCTTTATAATGAAGTGGTCCGGGCAGATTTCGTGGAACCTCGTGCCGTATTCGATTATGCCCTCCAGATCATGGGCCAGGTCTGTGTGGAGTTCAACACTGACGGAGCCGCCGAAACGCTGCACTAATCGTAGTCCATGCCTGGCGTTTAATATGAAGGCGATCTCCACAACGCGCTGCTGAAGCTCCAGACCTTCCAGGATGCGGTCAGCCCTTTTAATAAAATCATCGTAAATTCCCTTCTGGATCTCTTTATTAAGGAGAGTATTGTTTGTGGTAAGGGCGGTCATCTCCGCGGACCAGTGTTCTTCCGCCGCTTCCATATCCCCCGTATCCAGCCAGAGTTCTGTTCCCGTTTTTTTTAAGGCCTCCCAGAAAGGGTCCTTTCCACTTTCGATTCTCCCTTCATCAAGATTGATTCCTTCCAGGGTGAAATCCTTTATTTGCTGAATATATTTACCAGGTAATTTGTTCATTTTGTTCCTCCTTACTCTTGTAACATACTCATCATATCCGCCTTAATCAAGACTCTAAATAGCTGCTTTACTGCGATGGACCTGAGTTGACAAGGGTTTCATACATTGTATACTAAACTTATGAAGAGTAATACAATTAGTCCGAGAGAACGATTTTTAACGGCCCTAGATGGCAGGGAGCCGGACAGGGTGCCGATTTTTGACGCTCCGAACAACCCGGAGCTCTTTATCCGCTACCTGGGAGACAAAAACTACTACTCTACGGGGAAAAACGCGGTAGACCTCTCTAAAAAATTGGGTATGGACGCCTGCCTTGTCCCTGAGCGGGGATACACAGGGCTTATCGCTCCCCACTGGGATTGGATCAAGGAAGATGAGTTTATAGATGAACTTGGTGTTACCTATCGAGTGAACGAGAGTTCCTGGCCCTTGGCTGTCCCTGTAAAGGCGGCAATAACATCGAAGGAGGATTGGAAGAGTATTCGTCTCCCTAACCCGGATGAAGAGTGGCGATATGCCGAAGTTGAGGCCGCAGTGAACGAAGCCCACCGAGACCGGGAGGATGATATCGCGGTAATCGCGGGAATACGCTCCGCTTTTGCCGTCCTCTATATAAGCATGGGTTTGGAAGAGCTCTCTATTGCCCTGTACGAGGATCCCGATTTTGTCAAAGAAATGGCGGAGGCCTTGGACGAGTTCTGGACCTCTTCGGCTATACACTGCATTAGGCGAGGGGCCGATGCGGTTTTCATTGCCAATGATTTGGGGTTGAATACGGGAACAATCATCTCTCCTGCATTGCTTCGTTCCATCTTTTTTCCTTCCCTTTCTAAGCAGATTTCCCGAATCCGGGAGGCCGGAAAAAACAACGGGGGGAAGATCATCTATCATTCCTGCGGCAATATTAAGGAAGTGCTTCCGGACTTAGTAGAAATGGGAATCCATTGCTACAACAATGTCCAGGTAGGAGCAGGTATGGATTTGGCGGAGGTGAAAGAACACTACGGGGATGCCATTGCCCTCATGGGAAACGTAGACGCTACGGAAATCCTCCCCCGGGTCTCTCCGGAAGAGCTGGAAGAGGCAGTGAAAAAAACAATTTCCATCGGCGCACCCGGCGGCGGGTATATTCTTGCTTCGGACCATTCCTTCCATAAGGGTGTTCCCCTTTCCGCGGTGGAGACCTTTATCCGTGCGGGGAAGAAGTGGGGCCGCTATCCTATTGAGATTGATTAATCTTTGAGGAACATCACCTTAAGGGCGGATTTTTTACTGCGCTCTAAGTGATCAGAGAGGATCTCTTCTGCCATTTTTTTGTCCCGGGTTGTGAGCGCGTCAATAAGGTCGATGTGTTCGGTGGTTACCCGGTTTAAAAGCTCCTGTTCGTGAAAACCGATGGACCTGAATTTTCTCATAAGGTGGAGCAGCTGCCTGAGCATGGAAATAAGCCGACGTTTACCACTGCTTTCTACGAGGAGACTGTGTAGGTACGCATCGGAGGAGAGGGCTTCCATGTAGTCACCGTCGCTTTTAATCTTTACCATTCTTTTTCTTAACTTGCCCAGATCGGTAAGACTAATCCTATCAATGGAAAAAGAGAGGGCTAAAAGCTCTAACGACTTCCGAATTTCGTAGATTTCTTCAATATCATCGGGGGTAAGAGGAAAGACCGTGGCGCCTCGGTTGGGAAGAAGATGGACAAGCCCGTCCGCGGCAAGTTGTTTGAGCACCTCCCGAACAGGGGTCCTGCTTATGTTGAACTCCTCAGCCAGGTCCGCTTCTTTAAGGCGGTCCCCCTCCTGGTATTTTCCGCCAAGTATCTTCATAAAAAGATCATCGTACATGGCTTCTTTGGGAGAATTCTCATCCATGATGGAAGAATAGTACAGATTCATACAGATTTTTAACTATCCGGCAACATCCGAGATCGTGTCAAGACGACATTAATGTAGTTGCCTTCGGTCATTCCTCCTTTAAAAATTGCTGTGTGTTGATCTTTATTGTATACATAAATATAATATTGTACAACATGAATGGATATGAACGAGTAAAGGCGGCACTTCAACATCAGGAAGCGGACCAAGTACCCCTGGACCTGGGAAGCCGGTCTTCGGCAATAGAAATAGAAGCCTACCAGGATCTTCTTACATATCTCGGGATAGATGAATCTCCTGTTTGTTTTATCCGCGCCCATGCATCCATGTCGGAGGAGGTCTGCCGAATACTCGGAGTGGATACCCGCTGGGTGAGGGTTGTTCCCAAAGGGGCCTGGAGCAAAAATGAAGAGGGTCCCGTTTACACCGATGCCTGGGGAGTTCCCTGGGTGAAAAAGGAGGGCACCCACTACTACGAGCTGGGTGGTCCGCCTCTTTCCTTGAAGGCACTGGAAGAGCTCACCGCCGCGGATTTTCCCCCCCTTATTGAGAACGGCATGCTCCATGGAATGGCCGAAGAAACCCGACGCCGTAAGAAAGAAGGATTCTATGTGGGGAACGACACCATAGGAGCAGGGGTATTCGAACGTTCTTGGTATCTAAGAGGGTTCGCTCAGGTCCTTATGGAAACAGCAATGAAGGAAGGACCCTTTAGAGACTATTTGGAGAGTATCGCGGACCATCAGATTGAGTACTATACCCGACTGGTTACAGCTGCCCCTGGCGCGTGCGATGCTGTTTGGATTACCGATGATGTTGCCGGACAGGATGGGATGATTATAAGCCCCGAGTTTTACAGACGGACGGTGAAACCGGTGCAGGCAAGACTAATCAAGGCCTTAAAGGAGTTGGGAGTGGATGTGGTGTTTCACTCCTGCGGGGCAATTACAGAGGTCCTGGAGGATTTTATTGAAATGGGCGCCGCGGTGCTTCATCCTATACAACTCAATGCTAAGGGAATAGACAGAAGGACCTTAAAGAGAGATTTCGGGACCCGTATCGTTTTCTGGGGCGGAGGAATAGATGTAGAGCTGCTTAGAAGCGGAAGGAAAGATGAAATCATCGATGAGGTAAAGGACGCCTTGGATGCACTTGCTCCCGGGGGCGGGTTTGTATTTACTCCAACCCACTGCATCCAGCCGGGCACTCCCCCGGAGAATATTATGTGCATGGTAGAAACCCTTCAAGAATACGGAAGATACTGAACCTTCTCAAATTTACTTGCCTTTTCTTGTGCTCCTCCATTATGTTTAATGAAGGAGTGGGGTCAATGAGAAAGACCCTGGAGGATTTTTTGCAATGAGGCCCGTTACTATCGGGCGGCAACAGGGAGGAAAACCATGATAGATAGAATCAAAGAGTATTTAGGAGATGAGGCAAATTCCTTACTCACCGCGAAAACGAAGGTCCCGAAGGAGAGGCTGCATCTTCCGGGACCGGATTTTGTGGATAGGGTGGTTGCTCAAACGGACAGAAATCCCGCGGTAATGAGAAACCTTCAGGCTCTCTTTAATCACGGGAGGTTAGGGGGAACTGGGTATCTTTCCATCCTTCCCGTGGACCAGGGAATAGAGCATAGCGCCGGGGCTTCCTTTGCCCCGAACCCGGATTACTTCGATCCCGAGAACATCGTAAGCCTGGCCCTGGAAGCAGAGTGCAACGCCGTTGCCTCTACCTTAGGTGTTCTCGGTTCGGTGTGCAGGAAGTACGCCCATAGAATTCCCTTTATCGTAAAACTGAACCATAACGAACTTCTCACCTATCCTAACACATACGACCAGGTCCTCTTTGCCGGTGTGAACCAGGCTTTTGAGATGGGCGCCGTGGCTGTGGGGGCCACCATATACTATGGAAGTGAGGAAAGCAGCCGACAGATACAGGAGATCTCCGAGGCCTTTCGATACGCTCACGAACTTGGTATGGTCACCGTCCTCTGGGCCTACTTAAGAAACTCCGCCTTTAAGAAGGACGGCACCGATTATCATACATCGGCCGATTTGACCGGTCAGGCAAACCATCTGGGAGTTACCATAGAGGCGGATATTATTAAGCAGAAACAGGCCACTTCCAACGGCGGTTACAAGGCCTTTGATTTCGGGAAAACCCACGACAAGGTCTACACGGACCTCACCTCGGAGAACCCCATAGACCTTACCCGTTACCAGCTGGTAAATTGTTACATGGGCAGGGCCGGATTGATTAACTCCGGCGGGGCCTCTGCCGGGGCCGGCGATTTCGCCCAGGCGGTGCGCACAGCGGTCATCAATAAGCGGGCCGGAGGAATGGGCCTTATCACCGGCCGAAAGTCCTTTCAGCGGCCCCGGGAAGAGGGGATAAAGCTCCTTAGGACTATTCAGGACGTGTACCTTTCCGATGAAGTAACGATTGCTTAGGGCAGCGATCGCTTAGGCACACTTATTGATCAGGAATTAGAATTGCCCTTATTGATTCTCCCGCTTTTCTCCGGTAGGATAAACCGCTATGAATAAAAAGGTGGTCTTCTTTCTTTTCCTCATTTCGGCGGTGGCATTGCCCTTAGCCTCTCAGGTCCATTCCCATCAGTACAACTGGTCAAAGTGGAATGGCTTGGCTCCCCCGCGGGTGGAGGGGAGGTCCGCTGTTCTTTTGGATTACAGCACCGGGGCGCTCCTCTACGCAAAGGCTCCGGACCTTACCATTCCTCCGGCGTCTCTCACAAAGCTGGTGACTGCCCACATTCTTCTGCGGGAGGTGAACGGGGGTATTCGAACACTATCCGATGAGGTAGAAATACCGCCGGAAGCATGGGCCGTTAACATGCCCAGGGGCTCATCCCTCATGTTTTTAGGTCCTAAGGACAACGTTACCATAAAAGAACTTCTTTCGGGACTTTTGGTGTCCTCGGGAAACGACGCGGCCCAGGCAATAGCCCTTATTTTATCCGGGTCTCTTAGAGAGTTTACCGAGCGAATGAACAGTGAGATGGAAGCCATGGGATTCCCGGATATGCATTTCGAAGACGCCTCCGGGCTTAGCCCTAAGAGCAAAATAACCGCCTCCGATTTCGCGGAATTCTGCAGAATCTACATAAGGGAGCATGGAGAATATCTTAAGGATTTCCACGCCCTGAGAGAGTTCACCTATCCGAAGGCAAAGAACCGACCCTCCGACGAAAGGGTGAACTCCATTACCCAGTACAATCGAAACCTTCTCCTATGGGAATACGAAGGTGCCGATGGTCTTAAAACCGGGTTTATAGATGAGTCCGGTTACAATGTTGCTGTTACGGCGGAGAGAGAGAATACGCGGCTCATTGCTGTGGTCCTCGGAATTGAGGCAAAAAACCATGAAGAGGGGGGGCTTAAAAGGAAGAAAGCCGGGGCGACACTGCTCGACTTCGGTTTTGAGAATTTTGTTACTCTCAGACCCGATTCACTCCCCCTCTCTCCGGTGAAAGTCTGGAAGGGTAAGGAAAAAGAGGTGGAGATAGAGCCGGAGGAAGAAGTAGTTATTACCGTTCCTAAGAAGCTCTCTTCCCGATTGGCCAACCGAATCGAGCTGCCGGAGCATCACTGTGCTCCCATACAAGCGGGGCAAGAACTGGGAAGCCTTTCTGTCTTTTCGGGGGACCTCAAAATCCGAGAGTTTCCCCTGACGGCGGCCGGCTCTGTGGAGGAGGGGAGTTGGATAAAGCGGCTATTCGATTCAGCGGCAATGTTTTTTCTTCGAGTAGAGGCCGCGGGTTGTCCTTAGGTTTGTTTTTTTACCTCTTCAATTACTTTTTCTTCTAAAGGGTCTTTTTCGGATAGATTGCTTACGTCTTTTAGAATGCCCTCTATGCCCTTCGGCCACTCCTTTTCGCTGAACTCCTTATCCCCGGGGAAGAGTTCTCCTTTTTCATCTTTCGCCCTGAAGGAGCAACCTGCTACGTATGCTTGGGCGATTGTCTCACAGGAAAGTTCATGCTTCTTTGCCAGGAGCATAGAACCTATAATCCGATCACTCTTTCCAAGTTTCCGGTAAAGGTCCCGCCCCACTCTGAAGATTGTGTCTCCTAAGGCGCGGTTCTGAAAACGGTAGAGGAGGTCCTCGATATGGCGGTCCAAGTCCTTAAGGCTTAAGTCCTCCGGGTATTCCCTGTGAAGGGCCTCCTTAGACTCTTCCATAGCCTTCTTCACCCGGTTATACATTTCCGGTACCTCCAGAGCTTCCCAGATGTAGATAAAATCGGGATTGTGCTGATATCCGAAATAGGCAGTGGCAGCGTGGCCCATATTGTGTATAAAGAGTTTCCTGTCCACATAGGCAGTAATATTTTGCACTGGTTTTATTGCGTCCATGGGGGGAAAAGGGTTTTTGAATCCTCCCTTGTCCAAAATGAGATTGTTGTAGGATTCAGCAAATACCCAGAGAGGATCCTGCTCAAGGTCTTCCTTTTTCATTATAGGGACCATCTTTCCGATACTGGTCTCCACCAGGCCAATGTATTCGTTAAGGGGGAAATCTTTAGGAAGCTGCTGAGATAGTTCCTTTGAAAAGTATTCCGCGCCGTTGCGAATATTCTCGGCAATAATGATATCCAAGGGACTTTCCGGCCGCGTGGCCCGTCTTTTTTCAATACCCTTGGCAATTACAGGAAAGATATGGGGAAGCGCTCCTTTTCCTACGGAGGTGGCCACTATCCCGCAATCGGCGATCTCTTCAGCCACGGCTTCCGCGTTTTTCCCGTTCACCGCCCTAACATTGGAGACGGTGAGAATTTCATCGGGTTCTTCATTCTTCTTAACAACAACCCGATACTTTCCTTCCCGGTTCATCCCTTCTACAATGTTCTCATCGATATCTACAAAGACGACCTCCCAGCCGCCTCGAGCAAAGACCTGTCCAATGAAGGACCGACCGATATTTCCCGCGCCGAATTGTACAAGTTTTTCTTTCATCCTAAACGTCTCCACAGTGATATTATAAGTATTCTTTATAATCTGAGACCAAAAGGTGTACCGGAGGTACATCCTCTTGGATCTTGGGGAATCTCCCCAGTTCATCCTTAAACCGGTTGTCCGTATTATCATCGTTGGTCATACTTACCTCTCCGGTAAGGGTCATTCCTGTACCCTTTTCCGACCAAAACCGGTGATACATCCCTTGATCCAGACAGATAGACTCCCCCGGTGTGAGTATTACCCTGCCGCCGGGTTCAACTGTTCTCTTAATGCCGTCTATCTTCACCTCGATTGGAGCATCGGAGAATGTTTCCTCTTTATCGGAACCGTAGAGTTCTATAACCAGGGTCCCTCCGCCCCGATTTATGATGTCTTCCATTTTATACCAGTGGAAGTGGTAGGGTGTCTCTTGGTCCTCCTTTACAATCATAATCTTTTCCGCGTAGGGCTTTTTGTCCTTTTTAAGATTGCCGTTTCGGAGAGTGAAGAGGAGGAGACCTCTCGCATTGAATTTCCCTTCCCCAAAATCGGTAATATCCCATCCCAGCATGTTATCTATCACTTCCGAAGCGGACTCGTACATACCCTTCCAATCATTGGGGCCCCAAAATGCCCATTTGGGAAGATAAAATTGGTGTTTTAGAAAGAATTCCTTTGCTTCTTCTATGAGCGCATTTATTTCGCTTCTTTTCATTAATGTATCCTTTTTTATGATGTACATGATACCCATGGAAGTAAAGGAAGGCAAGGTCTGTAAAGCGGCTGACTTGACAGATTTTCACCCCGGATGTAAGGTTATTACTAACAGTAAGTTAATACATCGTACCGGTACGCTGGATTCTATGCGCAGGCTGCGGCTACTGGTAAAAACCTTAGATATCGGACCCCTTGTAAAAGAGAGGTGGTCCGGAAAGGAGTGTTAGAGTATGACAAAGGGAATTAATTTTTGGGCGTTTCCTCTAAAAGACGACGGATCACCTATGGACCCGATCGAGGCAATGTGTATAGCTAAAGAACTCGGGTACGATGCCTTCGAGCACACGGTCGAGGCGAGCGGTCCGGTCTCCCTGGAGACCACAGAAGAGCAGGCGGAGGAAATCAGAAAGGAAGCGGAGAAAATAGGGCTCCGCTTAGACACTGTTGCCTCCGGTTTGGCCTGGGGCACTTCTCCCACCGATCCTGATGAATCGGTACGGAATAAGGCAGTGGAAAACACGAAAAAGGTGCTTCAGGTGGCATCCTGGTTGGGAGCGGAAACTATCCTTTACCTGCCGGGAATGGTTTCCGCCTGCTTTGTTCCCGACTTTACTCCTCAGCCTTACGATAAGGTGGATGCTTGGGCTAAAGAGGGGATAAAGAAACTCCTCCCCACCGCGGAAAAATTGGGAGTAAAAATAGGGGTGGAGAATGTATGGAACCGATACCTTTTAAGTCCCCTTGAGATGAGGGAATTTATCGATTCTTTCGATTCCGACATGGTGGGTTCCTACTTCGATGTGGGAAATGTCATGCTCTACGGACATCCTGTGCATTGGATCGATATTCTGGGAAAGAGGATCTTTGCCGTTCATCTGAAGGACTTTCGGGTAAATGTGGGAAATTTGGATGGTTTCGTGGATATTCTCGCCGGTGATGTTGACTACCCGGCGGTAATGGAGGCTTTTCGAAGAATTGGTTATAATAAAACGTTCACTGCCGAATGGGTGCCCCCCATGTTAGGGGCTGTGGAAAAGCAAATAGCGGCAATGAAAATTGTAGAGAAGATGTAAGGGAGGAAATATGGTACGAGTAGCAGTTGCAGGATTGGGATTTATGGGAAAGACCCACCTGGGGATCTATAATTCACTGGATAATGTGGAGATAGCGGCCCTCTGTGATATTCAGGAGGAACTTCTCTATATGAAGAGTCTTGACGCCGGAGGGAATATCGAGGCTTCCTCCGGAGATATTGATTTGAGCGGGGCGGAGAAATTCACCGATTTCGATACATTAATCGAGGCAGGCGGGTATGATTTCGTGGACCTCTGTTTACCCACCTTTCTCCACGCCGACTACGCTGTAAAGGCTTTAAAGAAAGGGTTTCATGTTTTTTGTGAAAAACCGATGGCCCTCTCCCGGGAGGAAACAAAAAAAATCCTCGACGCGGTGGAGGAAACGGGCAAGCTCCTCAGTGTGGGGCAATGTTTACGATTCTGGCCCGCATATGTGGAGATAAAAAAGATTATTGATTCCGGGAAGTACGGTAACGTCCGTTACGCTGATTTCGGGCGGTTTTCCGCTCCCCCGACATGGGGCTGGGAGGATTGGCTCACCGATACCAAGCGCTCGGGGAACGCGGCATTGGACCTCCACGTTCATGACGTTGATATGGTCCTCTACATGTTTGGAAAACCGAAATCGGTATCTTCCACCGGTGTTAAGGAGGCGGACGGCGGCATAAGCCATATTGCCACGGTCTACACCTACGACGATCTTTCCGTTTCTGCTACGGGAGGATGGATTGCTTCGGACAGTTTCGCCTTTAACATGAGGGCCTTCTTCATCCTGGAAAAAGCGACTATCGAAATGGATTTTTCAAAGGATCCCATTGTTATGGTATGTCCCGTAGGGGGAGAGAAGTATCCCATTGAACTTCCCGAGGGGGACGGTTATTTCTACGAATTAAAGGATTTTACCGAAGGAATAGAAAAAGGCGCCCTCTCCGGTGTGGTGACCGGGAAATCCGCCGCGGAGGCGGTGGACGTTACCCTCTCCGAAATAGAGTCAGCGGAGAAGGGAAAAACCATAGATATCGGGTAATGACGAACCTGATTATTATCGGGTACGGATATATGGGGCACGTGTACGAAAAGGCATGTGCCCAGCTTATTATTGATCGTGCCTACGAAACATACTACAAGTACGGACTCCCGTCTTTTCTGGATAAGCTCTCCTTGCTCGCCGTGGTTGACCCTGACGAGGAGAAGGGGAAAACCTTCCAGTATTTCCCGGAGAAAAGCAAAACAGGGAAAGGAGGGCCGGTCTTCTTCACCTCTTTGGAGAGTGCCTTGAAGGAAGCCGATTCCTGGGGTCCCCAAGAAAGGGTAAACGCCGCGGTCATTGCCTCTCCCATTTCAACCCATTTCGAGATAGCCCGGGAACTTATTCACCGTAGGACCAATCTCCTCATAGAGAAGCCGGTCTGTGAATCCTCTTCCCAGATAGAGGAGCTTATTACACTGGCTCGAGACATGGATGTTCGGATAATGCCCGGACATGTGGAACGGTACAATCCTGTGGTTCTTGAAGCTCGGGAGGCGGAGAAGTACGGAATGTACGGTCCTGTTAAGAAGTACCAGATTATGCGGACCAGCAAGAAACCGGAAAGGGTACAGGAATCTCTCATTATTGATAAACTTGTTCATGATATCGACCTGGTAAGCTATATTTTCGGCGATTTTCGTGTCTCTCACATTGATTTAGAGAAAAAAAATGGCGAAGTTATGGAGTGTAGGATAACTACCGAACACGAGGGGGGATTATACGGCGAAATATTCTCTTCCTGGCTGGTCCCGGAGAAAAAACGTCAAATTCTTATTGATTTTGAAAAGGCGGTTTTCCAGGGGGACATGATTGGAAAAACTATTTCGGTGAACAGGCTGACGGAATTCCCTAAAGAGATTCGGTGCTACCAAAACAACCAGATAAAGGATGAGCTTTGCGATTTTATCGCTTTTATGCATCATCCCATTCCTACTCTGGTTAAAATGAAGGATGCCTTGAAATCGGCACGGATTATCGACGAAATAATGAGAGAGGTGGGAACATGAGCAAGAAGAAATCAGGGAATATTGGGGTCCTTTTAGATTCTTTACAACTTCCCTTTAGAGAAGGCTTGGAGAAAGCGGTGGACTTCGGCGTGGATGGCATTCAGTTTTACGCCACAGGCGAGATGGCCCCGGAAGTCCTAAGCCGGGAACTGCGATTGACAATACGAAATGATTTGGAGAAAAGGGGAGTTGCGCTCTGCGCCCTCTGCGGGGACCTTGGAGGCCACGGATTTGAAATTTTGGACGAGCACCCCTGGAGAATTGAGAAAACAAAACGAATTATCGATTTAGCGAGTGAGTTGAATACATCCGTAGTTACGAGTCACATCGGAGTTATTCGAGAGATGGACTGTGAAACAAACGAAAATATCCGAAAGGCCTTGAAGGATGTAGTCAACTACGCTGAGGTGCACGATGTTTTTTTCGCTGTAGAAACAGGCCCGGAAACAGCGGAGGTTCTTGGCCAATTTATTGAAGACGTAGATCTTCCTAATCTGAAGGTAAATCTTGATCCGGCCAACCTCCTTATGGTCCAAGGGGAGTCTCCGGTCGTTTCTGTGGAACGATTGAAGGACCACATCATCCACACACATGCCAAAGACGGAAAGCAGGCGGCCCCTTCCGAGCCGGTGGAGATTTATAATGCCTTTGCGGAAGGAAACCCTAAAGGGATTCGTTTCGAGAATTACTTTGTTGAGCTTCCCCTGGGAGACGGGGAAGTGGATTTCCCCTCCTACATTGAAGCTTTGAAGAATATCGGATACGAAGGGTACTACACCATCGAACGGGAAGCGGGGAACGATAGATCAGGGGACATACGGCGGGGAGTAGAGTTTTTAAGGAAAAACTTGTGAGGCTCTTTCAAAATTGCCATTTTTCAGAGCCTCAATATGTAACGACCTTTTTAC
>CAYXSD010000087.1:0-13172 GCA_964466335.1 uncultured Spirochaetales bacterium | reverse complement strand
ACCTAGTCGCTTCTTACCGAAAATCGGATAGCCTTCGACTCCGTATCACTCCGGGCCTCTAGACTCCAATCACCTGCTTTTAGGGGAAGATAGTATACTAGAGGAGTTTCTCCCTTTTTTACTTCTCTTCCGTTTACAAGAATTTGAACTGTTCCTCCAAAGGTGCCTCCTCTAACCTCAATTTTTACCTTCTGGTCTGGAGCAGGGATTCGTGGGTCTATGTAATAGGACGAGTTGTGAAGTGGACTTATGATGTGAAGACTCGAATGAAGATAACCGGCTTCCTTGCTATGAACTGAACAAACCGGCAGCGTTCGTTCCAATGGGAGGAGTTCGTAATACCGGGAGGGACAATATTTTTCTGCCAATTCACCAGTTTCCGTACATACCGGCTTCCTCCCGACCCCTCGTGGAATGGGAAAACCCTCTGCTTCCTTGGATTTTCCAGCGAAAGGGCCCTTAGGATATATGTTCTCCGCCTCCTCCAGTACCATCTTTACTACTGCAGCGGGAAGAGAACTTCCGGTTATTCCGACTACAGTTTCTCCAGTAAAACTACCGAACCATACCGCGGCGGTAAAACCGAGAGTAGCACCTACAGCCCAAATGTTCTGATACCTATCGGAAGTGCCTGTTTTTATCATGAAGGGAAAGGATGAGCGCAGCAGCTCCGCCCTGCCGAATCCTGTTTCCCTCGCCCGGGGGTCCGAGAGAATATCGCAGATAAGGGCTGCGGAATAGGGAGAGACACCCTTTTTGGATTTACCATTCCCCTCTTGGAGGAAGAGGCTTTCCTCAATAAAGACACCGCCCCGGGGAAAAAGAGAGAAACCTCTGGCCAATTCAAGAAGCGAAACTTCTCCGTTTCCAAGGGCCAGGCCTACTCCCATAGAACCAGCCTGCTCAGTAATGGAGCCAAACCCCACACGTCCTAAGAAGTTTTCAAATTCCTTTACCCCGATCTGTTCAAGTAAAAACACGGCGGGAATATTAAGGGAGGATGCCAATGCCTCCCTAAGCAAAACACTGCCTCGATAGAGGCTGTCGAAATTTTCCGGTCTATAGACAAACTCTCCTCCGAAGTCCATAGGAAGATCGGGAAGGCGATTGCAGGGAAGATAACCCCGCTCAAAGGCAAGAGCATAGAGGAAAGGTTTTAGGGTAGAGCCGGGCTGCCGCCTCATCCTTACCCCATCTATTTGGCCCTGGGGTCCGAAAAAATCCCTGGAGCCGACATAGGCCAAGATTTCTCCTGTACGATTATGGAGGAGAATACCCGCTCCGTTTTTGACCCTGTGTATTCCTCCCATTTCACAGAAAATATCAATAGTCTCCTCCAAAGCTTTATTGAGCTCTAGATCGAGCGAGCTGATAATTAAAGACCTGGAATTATAAGAATATTCATCTCCGGAGGAATCTTTTCCTGATGCGTACACCTTTGAAGAGGTCCTTTCAGGGTCTCCGCCCCTCTCTTTACTTTTCTCAGCCAAATAACGGAGAAAATGAGGTGCCCTTCCCCTAAGGAATTCTTTCCATTGTTCACCCCCCCTTCCCGCCTCCTCCACCGCTTTCTTTAGAGACTCCCTCTCCATGGAATGCCCCATGATCTCAGCCAATTCGAGAGCTTTTTCGACAGATCTTTTGGGGTAATCCACAGGATTACGAGAGGAGGGGTTCCTCGGTATTCCCGCCAGAATAACCGATTCCGGTATGGTAAGTGAGGAGGCCTTCCTCCCCCAGTAACGGTAGGAAGCTGCCTCCAGACCCCGAGTATTGAATCCGAAGGGGACAGAATTGAGGTAGAGGGTAAGAATCTCCTCCTTAGAAAGAAGATACTCCAGCCTCAAAGCGTTACGTATCTCAACCGTCTTGCCCCAAAGACCTTCACCCCGCGCGGCTATCATCCTGGATAACTGCATGGTAATCCCCGAGCCTCCGGATACCACCTTGCCTGCATGAAGGCTGTCCATGAGGGCCCTATAGAGACCGATAAAATCCACACCGCCGTGAAAAAAGAATCGTTTATCCTCGGCGAGTATAAAGGTTGTAAGAGTATGCTCAGGGATTTCATCAAAAAGGATAGGAAAGCGGTACTCCCCCCGGTCATCCGCGCCGAGTTGGAGGACTCTTCCCCAACGGTCCAGGACCACAGGGCCGCCCTTTTTTCGGAGGAAGGTATCCAGTTCGGGAAAGGGCTGCAGGAAGAATACAAAAAGGAAGACAAGAATACATGCCGTTATTCCCGTTTGGACCGCTGCCCCCCCGAAGAGCTTCTTCCTGGAAAGGGTAAAAAGTGGACCTGCTTTACCAGAAGCATTTTTTTCTTTTTCGGGACTGGTACTACTCATTGGGTCCGGCGGTAATAATAAATATCCTCCCCCTGTCCCTACCGAATACCTCCGGCTCATACATACACTCTGCTTGGGCCGGCGGCAGGGGATACACTCCTGAATGAACAGTACGAAAGAGAAAAGATATCTCCTCCTTCCCCGCGGGGAAGGTATCCCACACAAACTGGACCTCTTTCTCCAAAATCCTCTTCCTTCCCCCGCCGCTTCTTCCCTCACCGGTACCACCACCTTCTTCAGTTTGCAGACCATACCGTTTCGAAGTAGTAAAGGAGGCGTTTAGAATTTCCGCGCCCGAAGGTACCGGTACCCGGAGGGCCAGGAAATCCCGCTCCCTCGGACTGGAGAGAGTTACGTGCATGGAAAAGGTCTTTCCCGGTTTAAGCTCTTGAGCTGTTACCGGGTTTCCATCCACATCGGTGATACTGGAATACACACTGATTCCTTCGTCGCGGGCGGAAATGAGCTCTGTAGGAATCGCGTACCGCATGGTAGCAGTGTAGTAGAGGGTGCCCCTTCCATTCTTTTCAAATCGAAGAGGCAATAGTTCCTCCCGTTCCTTATCGGCAATGGGCTCTTCATCAAACCTGAGGGTGCTCTTAAGAGGGAGACTGTCCACACCTTCGATCTCGCCCTTAAGGAGGGAGGACCCCTCAAGGGTAACCAGTGCGGTGAAATCGGCCAGCTTTTCCTCGGCCAACTCGGGAAGTTCGGAATAGGCAAGAACGGCCCAAACAGCGTAAGAGGTTATAAGAGGTCTGCCGCTGTGGAGCTTCAATGAAATGGTTTTACTGAGACGGGTAACCATTTCATCCTCGGGTCGAAGTTTCTCAAAGAGAAGCATAGTCAACGATAGGCGCTCCATAGGAGAATCATAGAGAGGAGAATCATAGAGCTGCCCAGCTTCTCGAGTCTCCACAAGTTCCACGGTTTGAGCACCGGGTTTAAGGAACTGCTTTATCCGGTCCAATTGGAGTTGGGCCCTCTTTCTTTCTCCCAACTCCTCGTAGGTCAATCCTAGAAGGGCGTATCCGCTCATCCCAAGGGCATCTCCCATGGCAGCAGCACGAAGGGCTTCGCCTTTTACCGGCTCACCCCAGAGGGCCCGAGCGTAGAGAGCGTAGGTGGTAAGATAACTGCTCTTTCGCACGTAGGCCGGTGGATGTTGGAGATAGGAGAGAAGCATCGGAACACTCAGTTTATTGGAAAGTGAATACCCCGCCTTTACCGCCATGGCCAGAGTGTGGGCGACCCTAACTGAAATAAAGTAAGAGGAAGACCATCTTCGATCGGGCCAAAAGGGAAACCCCCCGTCTTCATTTTGGATCTTTCCAAGAAGATTGATTAACTCTTCCACCCGTTCTTCTCTCTCTCCTTCTTCCAGACCAAAGAAAGAGCTTCCTCTATTGTCAAAGGCGAGAAGGGGCATGATCTTTGCCGTCTCCTGCTCGATACAGTCAAAGGGATAGGAGAGAAGATAATCCACCGCCTCTTTGGCTTCTCCGATCCTCGATCCCCCCACTGTCAGTTCCAGGAACCCTAAATTCGCCGCCTGGGTATCGGGTATTACAATGCCTTCCTCCACGGTCTGTTCTGTCTCGCCGGTAGTGGTAAATCCCTCTGTCACAAGAGGTTTCTCCACAGGGATCTCCAAGCTGACCTTTTCCGAGTGGACCTTCGAAGTGGTATGAATGGTGACCCTTCCTCTTCCCGTATCCACAGCCAGAATCTTGAAAGGTACCGCCAGGGTAGTACCCCCGGGTACCGAAATACCTTTCTTGCTCTCTCCGCCCACCCTTAGAAGATCGGCGGTTATTGATACCTCCGCCTCCACCGGAGATTCGGTAAGATTGGTGAGCAGCACAGTTCCCACCGCTGTGTCCCTTAAACGAAGGAGTGAAGGAAAAGAAGGTTTCACGTTTAGGGGATTTTGAACAACCATCTCTTTTTCACTAAGACCGAAGCTCTCCCCCGCCGCTGCTACCGCGGTCATTCGATAGGTAGTCAGTGTATCGGGCAAGGTAAAGGTATACTCCGCCTCTCCCTTATTGTCGGTAATAAGGGAGGGCACAAAGGCAGCGGTAGGATTGAAATCTTTTCGGTCCTGCCCGGCCACAGAATCGGGGCCCCCTTGAGCACCCATTTTTCCATCTCCATCTCCCCCCTTGAGCTGCTTTACCTCATAGGTAACAGGATCGATGAGCAAAGACCGGGAATCCGCGCCCTTCACTCCTAAGGGATATCGAGACGGGTCATAGAAAAAATCCAGAGGATCGGGAACGTGGTAATCGATAAGGTCTAACACGCCCCGATCAACAGCGAGAAATGAAAGTTCCGCGCCTTTTACGGGTCCATCCTTTGTTTCCGCTCTAAGGACCACCCTCACCTCTTCGCCAGGCTGATACGCCTCCTTATCGGTACCAATGGTGCAGGTAATGTCCCTGCCGGCAGGATCTATTTTCAAAGGGAGAATACCGAAGTATCCCTGAGGTTTGTCCAAATCCGGTTCGTAGTAGGTATGGCTAGGTTCACCAGTCCTTACCGAGTAAGAGGCAACTGAAACGAAAACCTGAGGCACATAGGATTCCCGGATGGGTATGGAAATAGTCTGAGCTGAACCTTCAATATACTCTACTCTCTCCTCCAGGATGCCCTCCCGTTCCACAGTAATAAGATACCTCCCTTCGGGGATGGGTGTTTTGCAGACAATCTCCGCTGTTTCTCCAGGACTGTATAGGTCCTTCTCCGGTTCCAAATCTATTCCATCACTGTAATCCATACCCCAGTTAACCCATCCGGATCCGGTAGCGTAGAAGGAGAGGTCTGTTACGGCCGGTGACTCGCCCTTTGCGGCAGATGCGGGAGGCGAAGTGGTAAGGCGCAGAAAGTAAAACCCCGCCTCTTTCGGAACAACTGTTGTGGAGGTCCCGCTTTTCTTTACAGATATTGTCCAAGCATCTATCTTCTTATCTACCCGTTCGTAGTTAGTATAAATGCTTCCACCTACCCCCTCCTGCTGAGCGAGCTTCCACTCTACCCTGTATAATTGAGCTTCTATTTCCTCAGGTAGTTCGTCTTTCTTTATCTCTTCTCCCGAGGGACGGAGCAATACAATACTCACATCCTGCTCCTCTCCCTTGGTGAGGAAATAAGGAGAACCCTTATCCTCGGGGGGTCCGAATTTTGCGCCGATGTACACATTAGTCGGATGGACCAAGATCCCCTTTCGGGTGGCAATTTCCTGGTTCGACAAATCGTTTACACTTGCCTCCAGGCTGTACGCGTAGGGCATACCAGGAATATCCTCTCCCCCCGTTTTCTGGACAGCCTTAAAGGTACCAGAGATATCTAAGCTTCCGGAATCTGAGTTAAGGGTTTCCGAAGCCGCCGATTCACGCGGGCAGAAGGTATAAGATCCCCAGCTCTCCCCTCCCGGCGAGAAGTAGGCTGGTTCCCGAGTCCAGTAGTAGTCCCATTTCCCGGAGCTGACCCTCCCTCCCGAAAGGTACCCCGCTTTGACTCGCCAGGAGAGGGTGTCACCGGTAAAATAGAGCTTTTTGTCATCTTCTACGGTAAGTTCAAATCCGGCCCTCCGGAAAAACGCTACCTGAAACCCAATCTGCCTGCGACCTCCTGGTTCATCCTTTCCCCCCGGCTTTCTTGTATAAGTAAGAGAGTAATAACCGGGTCCGGCATCTGAAGGAATGGTAAACCTTCCGGAAAATCCACCCCTTGGCGTTGTCTCTCCCGATTCTGTGAACACCGGTTCCGCGTCGTACCTGTTGGATTTCGCTGTGATGGTATATCTTCCCTGGTAGGGCTTCATTTCCCCGGGATAGAAGGTGAGGTCCCTTCCCATAAAGGAGATCGTCTCCCCCGGTTTATAGAGTCCCCGATCGGTAAAGAGGTAGGTCTCCATCCTCCCCTGGTCGGCCCTTACCGGAGAAAGTGTATTATATACGCCATACTTCCAATTGTTGTGACTTTCGTTGGGAACAAACCGTATTCTGTCCGGTCCTCTTTCAACGCCTATAACAAGGTGGTCCTTCCAAGAGTACTGCCTGTCCCCAAAGAGCTCACGATACTCTCCGGAACGAAAATGGAAGGTCGCCAATCCGTTATTATCAGGGGAGGCGGTTTTGACTTTCCTCCCCTCCCGGAGAAGAAAGACCTCAGTGTCTGTAACAGGCTCTCCCGTGGAGAGACTTGTCACCAGGGCCAAGAGTTTGTTGTACCCGTATCGCAGGGTAACTCCCAGGTCCGTTACTTGAAGGGTCAGGTTTCTCTGCTGCCAGCTTGAGCGCTCCCCTCGGCTATTCACCTCACCGAAATTCCAGGCAAAGGCGACCCAGCCGTATCCTTGGGGATTGAGCCACTTGGAAAAATCGAAAACTTCAATAATTGGTTTATTTCGTACTGCCTCTGAAAAGTCATAGGGGTCCAACTCCGAGGGCTTATAAAAGGACAGGGGATTATCAATCTTTCCGGCCTTCCACACACCATCAAAAACGTTCTGATACTCCCATACAATCTTCGCTGGGAACTGTGCTTCCAACATACGTATTCCGGTATCGGGAAAATAGGAATACCTCTCCGCCGGAGGAAGAGTAATCCGAACTTTCTCTGTTCTATTCAAGGACCTTCCATACTTATCCCCTATCTCCTTCCCCAGGGTTATGGTGTAAGTGCCTTCATGCTCGAAGGGAAGTCCCGAGATACGAATAGACCTATTCCAGATATCCAGGTTCTCCGTGCTAATTTCAGTTCCACCATTATAGGTAAGGGCGCCCTTTACTGTTTCGGGTTCCAGGGGATGGGTAAAGTTCAGATAGACAGGCATGAGAGGTTTTTTCTCGGACCTGGGAAAAGACCAGGAGTATGTGTCGTAGTGGTCGTACTCGAAGGGTTTAATGGTAGTATAGCTTCTAACTATGGGGTCCGGAATTGGCAGGGCATCGGAAAAGGACCTTGTCCCTGCGTCGAAATGAACTGTTATGATTGTATTTTCGGGGAGGTCTTCTTGAATTCGGAGGATCGCCATGGTATTAAGGGTTTCTGAAGGTATTTGCCCATCCTGGTTCTTAGGCCGCCGGATGAGAAAGGGATACATCACCTCCTCTCGTTCATCCTCAGACCCTTTTATAGTAATGTACTTTCCAAGCACCTCCGGATCCACAGGATAGTTGAAGGTACAGTGGATCTCCTGGGCATCCTCCAGGGGGACATCAGATTGGGAGTAATCGGCATTTCCCTTTCCAGCATAAAAATTGATGAGGTCAAGATACTCAGTACGAAATTCAAAGGAGAGAGGATTTTCTAGGGTCTTTCCCCCCAGGCTGGAGAGTGATGAAGAGACAGCCACTCGATAAAGACGCTGAGAAATAATCTTTTCTTCCGCCTGAAATACGAGGAGCCTGCTCCCACGCCAGCGATATACTCCCTCCAGGGGAGGGTCAATAGAAAAAACGGAAGAATCCCGCATTGGTTCTCCCAATTTAGCCAGCGGGACCATGGGTTGGGAAAAGAGGACATACACCTCCGGATAGTGGACCTCCGAGGGGAGTTCCTCTACCGGACCGTAGTCGATAATCCTTAGGGGGCCATCGGATTCAAGGAGAGGGGCCGCGTTCTCAGTATCAGTCTCCCTCCGATCTTCCGCGGTAAAATAGGCGATTTCATAGGAACTTAAGTCTGTGCTGACTCCTGCCTTACGGTAGAGATCAGATTGTAATTCAAGGGCCTTCTTTTCTGATTGTTCGTTCTCTTTGCTTTCGACCTCCTTTTTTCCACATCCCGCGAAAAGAAGTCCCAGCGAAAATACGAGGAGAAGGGAAAAAGCGCCTCCCCTTCCCATAACCCTCTTAAAGCTGAATTTCATGGTTTCACCTCCCCAAATAATCCTTCTACCGATTCAGTGACGCACACCACATCCCTGTCCAACTTGTGTATACATTTCATCAAAGGAAAAGGCTTTTATGTGCTGATTTTCACCTCTCCAAGGAAGGCAACACCATTTATCCTTAATAGAGGGGCATCCGGATCACCTCTGCCCTGTGTCTGGTCTTTGAATGAACCAAGAATAGGGACTCCTTTCACCTCTACATTGAGTCCCGGGGGTATTTTTATCCTTGTCTCTCCCAGCATCGCGAAGACATCCACGTTAATAACATCTCTAGGAAGCTGAGCTGCCGTAAAATCAACCGTCGATTCCCCGAGTAAGGTGAATATTTTTAAGTAACGGGGGACCCGCCACACCCCTTTTCGAGTAGCTTCACCTAGGATGGTAACAACTGTGTCTTCATCTCTCTGTTTTCCTCGCAGGGTCCCGTCATAATCCCGGGAGTGTCGATCATGGTTCCACGTTCCCCCGCGCTCCTGATCTTCCGTCCTGCTATTATTTCTTTGAGTATCTCTGTGAGTATCTCTGTACGTTTCTACCGGAGGCAGGTCAGGCACCAGCGCGGCCAGCTCCTTTTTAGAATTTACCGCTTCCGTTCTGGAAATGAGCTCCTCAAACCGCTTTTCATCCAGAGTTCCTCGGGCATACTGTTCCTTCAACTGGTCTGAAATGGAGCCCTTAATCTCTTCCAATTCAGCAGGATCCATATCTTTGGGCATTCTCTCTTCCTCCGACTACTGGAATCCTATGAGAAAAACCTCCTCAGGTCAAGTTACAGTCCCGCTGGTAACACATACTTTCTGTGTAACTAGAATCCCTTAACTTTTTTTAAGTATTTACGTAAAAAAATGTTCATTTTTTTCCTGCTTTTACCGATACTGATATTGCAACACAATATATGGTGTGTTATATTGGGAAAATACATCAAATACACCCCATATTTAGGGGTAGGGTTTGGGTGGAAGACAGGAAATGAGATGTCCACATTGCGCCGGACAGGATGATAAGGTAATTGAATCCAGGCATAATGCTACGGGAACATCCATAAGACGTCGAAGGGAATGTCTTACCTGTGGTTATCGTTTTACTTCGTATGAGCATATCGAAGAAAAACAGCTTATGGTAATAAAACGAGATGATCGCAGGGAACCCTTTGATAGAATGAAACTGGAACGGGGTATTCAGACCTCCCTGGAAAAACGACCAGTTCCCCAAACCGAAATCGAAGATATGATACACCGCATTGAGGATACGGCCACTTTAAGAGCAGGGGCCCAGCATGAACTTTCCTCTGAGGAGATTGGAGAAATCGTGCTTAAGGAGCTCTACGACTTAGACAAGGTAGGATATGTACGATTCGCGTCGGTGTATAAGATGTTCGAAAATGTAGACGCGTTTAAAAAAGAAATCGACCGTCTCTTTAGGCGGAAGGATGTGCACAATAACTTCGGCTAATTCCGGAGAATGGAACAGAATAGTAGACCAAGGGGGGGGAACTTTGGCTGTAGAAAAGGCGAGCAATTACTGGGAGGAGTTTCTCGGACGAGGAAACAAAGAAGAGAAGGATGAACCGGTAATTCGTCAAATCGTGAAACGGAACGGTACCTTAGAGCGCTACGATCGTTGGAAGATCGCCGGCGCTATAGGGAAGGCCGTTCGGGCGGTTAACGGGGAAGACGATCTCGAGTTGGTGGAAGAACTCACCACCAAGGCGGAAGAGAAACTTAAGGCCTTCATGAAAGGCCGACATGTCAATTCAGCTCCTGCTATCGAAGAGATACAGGACATTGTTGAATCGGTCCTTATTGAGGAGAGACATGTAGAGATCGCCAAGGCCTACATCATTTACCGCGCCAGACACGAGGTGCTGAGAGACACTCGAAAATTGTTGTTGGATATCAACGAAACAATGGACGGGTACCTTTCGCAGTCCGACTGGCGGGTAAATGAAAATGCCAATGTTAATTTTTCTTTAGGAGGTTTGATCCTTCACAACTCGGGGACCATTACAGCCAACTACTGGCTAAAGAACATCTATCCTGAGAGAGTCGCCAATGCCCATCGCAACGCGGACATGCACATTCACGATCTCTCCATGTTCAGCGGGTACTGTGCCGGATGGTCGCTTAGACAACTTATTCAGGAGGGTCTTGGCGGTGTGCCTGACAAAATCACCTCGGAACCGGCAAAGCACCTCTCCACCCTGATCCAGCAAATTGTTAACTTCCTCGGGATTATGCAGAATGAATGGGCCGGTGCTCAGGCCCTCTCCAGCTTCGACACCTATCTGGCACCCTTCGTTAAGATCGACAAAATGCGCTTTGAAGAGGTAAAACAAGCAATTCAGAGCTTCGTTTTTGGTGTAAACACACCTTCCAGGTGGGGAAGCCAGGCGCCCTTTACCAATATCACCCTAGATTGGACTGTACCTCCCGACTTAATAGACCGAGCTGGGATTGTGGGAGGAAAAGAACTGGATTTTACCTACGGTGACTGCCAGAAAGAAATGGACATGATAAACAAAGCCTTTATTGAGCTTATGTTGGTAGGGGACGCGAACGGGAGGGGGTTTCAATATCCCATACCGACCTACAACATTACCAGGGAGTTCAACTGGGATTCTGAAAACGCCAAACTCCTCTTCGAAATGACCGCAAAATACGGGACCCCATATTTTCAGAACTTTATAAACAGCGATTTAAACCCCGAGGATGTCCGATCTATGTGCTGCAGGCTCCAGTTGGATAAAAGGGAGCTAAGGAAACGTGGTGGAGGTCTATTCGGGTCGGATGAATTTACCGGTTCTATTGGGGTGGTTACAATCAATCTTCCGCGAATTGGGTACCGTGCAGAATCTAAAGTCGATTTTTTTAGACGGCTCAGCGAACTCATGGACATTGCCGCGGAATCCTTGGTCATAAAGCGGAAAGTTATAAACCGTCTTATGGAATCGGGACTTTTCCCCTATACAAAGCGGTATTTAAAACACCTGGACAACCACTTTTCCACCATAGGAATTGTAGGAATGAACGAATGTCTTCTTAACTTTATGGGAGAGGATATTACCGCGGATGAGGGGACACTATTTGCGGAAGAAGTGTTGGACTATATGCGAAAACACCTCGCCGACTTACAGGAAGACACCGGTGACTTATTCAATTTAGAGGCAACTCCAGCGGAAAGTACCAGTTATCGCCTTGCCAAACATGACAGAGAGCGTTATTCGGATATAATTACCGGGGGTGACAGGGAACCATTTTACACTAATTCCACCCAACTTCCTGTGGATTTTACTGTGGATGTTTTCGAGGCCTTGGACCATCAGGACAAACTCCAAGTTAAATATACAGGAGGTACGGTGTTCCACTCCTTTTTAGGGGAAGCAATTACAGACTGGAAAGCCTGTAAAAACCTTGTAAAGGCTATTGCAGGCAATTACCATTTACCCTACTTTACCATTTCACCGACCTTTTCCGTCTGTCCCATTCACGGGTACCTTTCGGGGGAACATTTCACCTGCCCTAAATGCGCGGAAGAGGAAAAGAAGAGGATTAGGCAAAAAATAAAAGATTTAGAGAAGGAAAAAGCACAAGTCAAAGAACTATAATAATAAAGCCAAATGGGGGAAGAAGGCAATGAGATCAGTACATGAAATTGAGAAAGAGCAGATTGAACTGGAAAAGCAGCTGGAGACAATTCAGGGGACAGCTACTGAAGTCTACACCAGAATTGTGGGCTACTATAGATCGGTGAATAACTGGAACCGGGGAAAAAGGGAGGAGTACGACCACAGACTCCTCTTTAATCAACCGCGAAAGACGCCTCGTATTTTCGATGGTGAAACCCAAAAAGCCTCCGAAGTCCTTAAGGATATTGATATCTTAGACGAATCTTTTGTACCGGCGAGGTATATTCTTTTTTACAGGAATGCCTGTCCCAACTGTCCTCCCGTAAAGGCATATCTAGAAAATTGTGCCTTAGACCACGAACATATCAACGTCGACACCAACGACGGGACAGAGGCGGCTTCAAAGTTTCAAGTCTTCGCCGCTCCCACAGTAATTTTCTTCGATCAGGATGATAAGGAGATAGCCAGGGTACACAATGTCTCTGGTCTGAAAGAGCTTGAAATTCCTCAGGGTGTGGTGTAGAGGGCCCTCTTCCGCGGATAGGGAGTACAAATGGTCCGGGTCGGGCTACAGAAAACCACACTTTTAGACTTTCCCGGGGAAGTTGCAGCAACGGTATTTACACCTGGCTGCAATCTTCGCTGTCCTTACTGCCACAACCCGGACCTGGTTACCCCGCCCTTTCCCAAGGACCTTATTACACTTGAAGAATTAGACGATTTTCTTGAGAAACGCTCCACGGTATTAGGCGGAGTGTGTATAACCGGCGGCGAGCCTCTCCTACACGATGAAATTAAGGTCCTTATTGGAATGATCCGAAGCCATGGTTTAAAAATAAAAATCGATACTAACGGGACCTTTCCGGAGAAACTACCCCTCTTAACTGAAGAGAAAACAAGAGCGGATTATATCGCCATGGACATTAAGACATCTCCCGGCAAGTACGGTCTAGTCATAGACAGAGAAAGTCCGCACTCACGAAGAGGGATAGAACAAAGTGTTAGAGAGTCTATTTCATGGATCAAAGCTTCCGGTATTGATCATGAATTTCGTACCACCTTTGTCCCTACCATAGTGGGAGCAGATGATGTAAAAGAACTACTTCCCCTTTTAACGGGAGCCCGCCGTTATATCATTACCAATTTTCGTTCCGGAGTTACATTAGATCCGAATTTCTTGGATAAAAGCCCCTATCCCAGCTCAGTTTTAGAGGATATCTGCGGCATGGTTAACGACAGCGGAATCCCATGTGAGGTGCGCTGAAAAAAAGCAGCTCCACCAAAGAGTCTTAGAGAG
>CAYXSD010000086.1:0-13190 GCA_964466335.1 uncultured Spirochaetales bacterium | reverse complement strand
CCCCCTTTCTGGTCTATTGCCCGGGCGATCATTTTTATCCCCTCCGCAGTGGCGGAAGCGATAAGTGTCATGGATTCGGCGTTACCCGTTGCCTCGTTTATCTGCCGCTGTTTCTGGGCATGGCTGACGTTTATTGCCTCTTCCCTGTCGCCCTTAGAGAGATTGATTCTAGATTCTCTCTCTCCTTCGCTTTTCAGGATATTTGCCCGTTTTTCCCGCTCCGCCAGCATCTGCTGTTCCATTGCCTTCACCACTGTGTCCAGGGGGGTAATATCTTTGATCTCGTAACGGGTCACCTTTATTCCCCAGGGGTCCGAAGCGTCGTCTACTGCCTGGACGATGTGGTTATTAAGGCTCTCCCTCTCGGAGAAAGTCTTGTCCAGGTCCATCTTTCCTATCTCCGAACGCATGGTGGTTTTCGAAATCTGGGCGGTGGCGTAGCGGTAGTTGTCTATTCCATAGCTCGCCTTCTCCGGGTCCATCACCTTAAAGTAGAGGATCCCGTCCACGGTGACCTGTACATTGTCCTTGGTAATACAGATCTGCGGGTCTACATCTATTACCTCTTCTTTCAGATCATGTTTATACGCCACCATTTGGACCACCGGAATTATTATGTGAAACCCCGGTCCCAAAGTCTTCTTGTACTTTCCGAACTGTTCAATTACAAAGGTTTCCTGTTCCGGAATTATCCGGATCAATTTAAAAAAGATAACAATAAAGAGTACCAGGAAAACAACGGTAACAATCATGTTCCCAACAACACCCATATTGGACCCTCCTTACGTATAGTATTTCTCTTTTCTATTCTTCTTCCATAATAGAACGGGTTACCACAAAGGTCGAACCTTCTTTGGAGATAATTTCTACTTTTTCACCGACTTTTAACGTTTCCGTATAACTTATAGCATTCCAGGAAGTACCCTGGAATTTTATCCGGCCGGCCTGCTCCGGGGTAATTTCCGAAATAACCTCCGCGGAGGCCCCGAGGACTTGCTCCTTCTCTCTGGTTTGATTAAAGAGGGTCCCTGTAAAAACTTTGGAGAGATACTTCCGTAAAAACACCAGACTGAGGACGGAAGAGCCGACCCAAATTCCCGCCTGGAGAAGAAAGTTGGATGACAATCCGCCGAATATCAAACTGATGATTCCGGTAATGATCCCCCCCGCACCGAAGAAAAAAATAATAAATCCGGGGATAACCATCTCCAATCCAACGAGCATAATCCCTACAATAATCCAAAAAAAAGGTACAAGTCCTAGAATATCCATACGTTTTAGTTCCTATGTGTTCTTCTGTTGATCCTTCCGTTCTGAATGGTTTTTATCCTTTCTTTTTCTTCTTTTCCTAAAGAGCATTAGATTTGTGAACCGGCTCTCCTCTCCCCGGAAAAGACGGAGCAGATTTTTTCGGTGTGTCCATATAATAAGCAGAGAAACGGGAAGGGAGAGAAAAAAGAGAATGTTAGGAGTAATGAGTAACCCAAAAAATCTTCCGGCAAGGAGGATAAGGGGAAAAGTCACCGCGGCGGTAAGGGAAGCGGCGGAAACAAACCCGGTAAAGGTCAAAGCAAGGAGGAAGAAAAAGAGGCATATGTTTACCGACACCGGATAGAGGGCTAAGAGCATACCGTATGCCGTGGCTACCCCTTTTCCTCCTTTAAATCCGGCGAAAACCGTCCAGATATGTCCCGCAACTGCTGCAACACCGCAGAAAAACCGAAGAAGCTGCACAACTGTTTCTTCATTCAGCGGAAGATTGGGCAGTTCCCGGGCAAAGGCTATCTGTGAAACAAAAAGCACCGCCGCGGCGCCTTTCCCAATATCTATGAGCATTACAGGAATACCCGCTTTCCATCCAAAAACGCGAAAGGTGTTTGTTGCACCCGCGTTGCCGGAACCTTCATTTCTTGGATCTCTACCGAAGAAGAGCCTTCCCACTACAATACTTGTGGGAAGCGACCCTAATAAATAGGAAAGTAAAAGAGAGAAGAAGATATACATAGATCTGCCTATACAGTATGATTGCCTGGTCATGCTGTCAAGATCATTGCTGCCGATTTGCAGGGAAGAGATGGATACTAGGGGTTGGGATGAGGTGGATTTCGTACTGGTTACCGGCGACGCCTATATAGACCACCCTTCCTTTGGAGCGGCTGTTATTGCTAGAGTCTTGGAAGCTGAGGGGTACAGGGTGGGAGTAGCGGCCCAGCCCTCCTGGAAGGGACCTAAGGATTTTACCGTATTCGGCCGCCCCCGCCTTGCTTTTTTGGTTAGCTCCGGGAACCTGGACTCCATGGTGAATAAGTACACATCCTTTAAGAAACCCCGCCGCGGGGATGTATACAGTCCCGGAGGAAAACCGGGGATGCGGCCGGACAGGGCGCTTATCCCCTATACCTCCCGTATTCGTCAGGCCTATAAGGGGGTCCCCGTTATTCTAGGAGGGTTAGAGGCCTCCCTAAGGCGCCTTTCCCACTACGATTACTGGAGTAATACCATCCGGCGTTCTGTCCTTCTCGATGCCAAGGCGGACCTGCTGGTATACGGTATGGGAGAGGCCCCGATTATAGAGGTCGCCCGGCGCTTATCTCAGGGAGAAGGAGTAGAGAAGATCCGGAATGTCCGGGGAACGGTATACGCCGCCCCGCCGAATGAGATAGAGGATAATGCGGAGACAGCTGCCGGCGGGGAGTGGAAAAAAGAAGGGACCCTGATTCTTCCTTCCTACGAGGATGTAAAAGAAGGGGGCCAAGCCTTTGTCGAATCAACACGGCTTAGGTACGAACAGATCTTTCCCCTGACCGCGAAGCGGATAGTCGAACCCCATGAAAACCGCTGGGTCGTACAGAATCCCCCGGCTTTTCCCCTTTCCCGGGAAGAACTGGATAAGATTTACTCCCTTCCCTTTACGAGAGAAGCCCACCCCTCCTACGAAAGCGCCGGCGGAGTACCCGCTCTACAAGAGGTGCTTTTCAGCATTACCAGCACCCGGGGCTGTTTTGGCGGATGTAGTTTTTGTTCTCTTACACTTCATCAGGGACCCATACCCGTTTCCCGCGGCAAAGAGTCCATTCACAGAGAAGCGGTTTCCTTTACCCGGGACCCGCGGTTTAAAGGAATAATTCACGATGTGGGAGGGCCAACGGCAAATTTTCTTGGTCCTTCCTGCGAGAAACAGAGAGAAGGCGCCGGATGCACCCACAGAAGCTGTCTTGCTCCGGCGGTCTGTCCGACACTTCGGGCGGACCATAGCCGATTTTTCAATATTCTTCGGGACCTTCGTTCAATTCCGGGTATTCGGCGGGTGTTTGTTCGTTCCGGGATACGCTATGACTATCTCCTAGAGGACAAAAAGGGTGAAGAGTATATCCGGGAACTCTGCGAACACCACGTAAGCGGTCAGCTAAAGGTTGCCCCGGAGCATAGTTCAGAGAGAGTACTAAAGCGTATGAGGAAACCGGGAATCGGAAGCTATCTGAAATTTAAAAATATCTTTACTAGAGAAAACCGCGCCTTGGGAAAAAAACAGTTCCTCATTCCCTACTTCATATCCGGGCATCCCGGAAGCAGCTTAAGGGAAGCGGTTGAACTTGCTCTGTTCCTTAAAAAGGAGGGATTCATACCCGACCAGGTACAGGATTTCTACCCCACCCCCGGAAGCCTCTCCACCTGCATGTTCGTAACCGGAATCGATCCACAAACAGGAGAGAACGTCTATGTGCCGAGGGGTGAAAGAGAAAAACGAATGCAGCGTGCCCTTCTGCATTTTCACAAACCGGAAAACCGAACACTTGTCCGGGAAGCCTTAACAGAGGCCGGTAGAGAGGACCTTATAGGCAGAGGAAAGGACTGTCTCATTTCTCCGTAATACGGGAGTTATCTGTTCTGCTTCGGCTCTAGCATTCTTTGGGCCTCTAAGTAAAAAATCCTTGCATCATAAAACATCTCTCCATTATAGTGGGAGAGACTTGTGTGGCCTGGAGGGCGTATGTTAAAAAAAGTGCTTATTCCAGTCAATTTACGTGAAGCGGAGGACAGAATAATCAGGCTCAGTATGTTTCTCTCGGCCTTAGGGACGGAGGAGGCGGTATTTCTCCATGCCGGGTCGGATAGAGGAAGAGCGGGGAGGCAGAAGCGTAAGGTACTGGAAGAGTTAGCTCAGAAAGTCGAGGAAGCTTCCGGTGTAAAAGGAGAAGGCCTTGTTCAGCCGGGATCGGTGCAAATGGAGATAGTGCGGGCGGCCTATGAAAAAAAAGTAGATTTTATCTGTTTTGCTTTTAAGAAAAAGAACTGGCTGAAGCGTACTATCTTAGGGAGCACAGTGAAGGACGTTATTCGCCAGAGTACCATTCCCGTCTTTGTGTATAAGGACCCGAAGAGACGGCAGCAAAAAGATGAGGTGTTTCGCGTTCTCTACCCCTCATCTCTGCAATGGGGGGATGACATAATACTTTCCTATGTAAGGGAGAACACCTTTAAAGCGGGGGAGGTCTACTTTCTCCATGTTGGTAAGCGGGCGCCGGACCCGGTAACAGAGGATCAGCGGATAACCCGGATAAGGGAACAGCTTAAGGAGTTGCGGGAACAATGCGGTTTAGAGGAGAACGAGGAAACCACTATTACAGAAATTGGATCTCCGAGGCGAAAGATCGTAGGAGCGGCTAAACGATACACGGCGGACCTGCTTCTCCTAGGAAAGGCGGACAGCGCGAACACCAAGGAGCCTGTCTTAGGATCAACCGCGGAGGAGGTGAGCTACAAGGCCCCCTGCTCAGTGCTTATTATTCCCAGAGACATCATTCCCACCGAGGACAAGGAACCCAGGGAGAAAGATAAAAAAGAAAACCAACAAACAAAAGGGGGAAGATCATGAAAAAAGGTTTTGCTGTATTCATCTCCTCCCTCATATTGGTCCTGTTTTTCGTCGTTCTTGGAATTATTTTTCCCGCCCAGTTGGATACCATTAGTTCTGCCCTCCACAGTGCCATTATTGAACACTTCGGTTGGGCATACCTCTTGGCGGCCTTTGGATTCGTTATTTTCTGTGTGTACCTGGCATTCAGTAAATTCGGAAGAATAAAGCTCGGAAAGGACACGGACAAACCTCAGTACAGCTACTTTTCTTGGTTTTCCATGCTCTTTGCCGCGGGAATGGGGATAGGGCTTATTTTCTGGGGAGTGGCGGAGCCCTTAAGCCACTTTGCCAATCCTCCGGAGTACCTGGCCAAGGAGAGCGGAAGCGCCGCCGGGTTTGCCATGGTCCACAGCTTTTTCCACTGGGGCATACAACCCTGGGCCATCTACATTGTCATGAGTCTCTCTATTGCGTATTTTTCCTTTCGGCGGGGTATGGCGCCCCTTATTTCCAATACATTCTATCCACTTCTGGGAGACAGGGTCTTCGGAGGAATAGGAAGGGTCATAAACGTTCTTGCCGTGTTTGCTACGGTCTTCGGAATTGTCACCTCCTTAGGACTGGGAGCGCTGCAGATAAACGGGGGACTCCACGCAGTCTTCGGCCTGCCCATAAACAATACGGTCACCTTTTCCATTATAGGAATTGTTACCGTCCTCTATCTTATTTCCAGTATGACCGGATTGGACCGCGGGATCCAAATTTTAAGCAAGACCAATGTTATGATTGCCATTATGCTCCTTCTCTTCGTGCTTGTAGCGGGACCTACATCGTATATTCTCAATATCCTTACCGCCACCATTGGGGATTTTGTTTCGCAGTTCGTCACCTTAAGCCTCTCCACCAATCCCTTTGAAGGATACGAGTGGACTAAATCCTGGACCCTCTTCTACTGGGCCTGGTGGATCTCCTGGTCCCCCTTTGTGGGGCTCTTCGTCGCGGGAATATCGAGGGGGAGGACCATTCGGGAGTTTATCTCCGGAGCGCTATTAGTTCCCACCCTCCTTACCTTTATCTGGTTTGCCGTATTCGGGGGCACAGGCTTGGACCTTCAGCTCAACCAGGGAGTGGACCTTGCTTCCGCGGCCCTTTCTGATGTTTCTACGGTGCTTTTTACAATGTTTAGCTACCTTCCTCTGGGGAATATCTTGAGTATTTTGGCCATTGTTCTCTTAAGCGTTTTCTTTGTGACCTCCGCTGATTCCGCCACTTTTGTCCTGGGGATGATGACAAGCAACGGCGACCTGAATCCCCCGGCTTCGAAGAAGCTTACCTGGGGGATCCTGCAGTCCTTTGCCGCGGTGATTCTTCTTACCTTCGGCGGTCTGGAAGCCCTGCAGCGGATGGCCATTGTTGCAGCCCTTCCTTTTACCTTTGTTATGGTGGGAATGGTGTTCAGCCTTCTTGCCGCCCTCCGTTACGAATGGCGGTATGAATTAAAGTCTCGGCGTTCGGCAGACAAAAGAAAATATTGAGGTTCTGAAAAAATGTAATTTTGAAAAAACCTCAAGAGAAAACAACAGAAAAGAACGATTTTTACGTAAAATAAAAGAAAAAGTAACAGTATTTACATAAATGTGCCCCACACTATCTAATAAAAGGAATGGGGTTATGGAAAAAAGAAAAGCAACAAGAACAAAGGTAAATCTTCCGGTACAAGTTACTATTCTTGGAAGAGAATACTCAGGCACTGTGCGTAATTACTCTTTAGATGGGGCATTTATCGGACTTCCTAAGAATGATCATGTAGACTTAGGTGATGTATTGCACAAAGATATTTGTTTTGCTATTGATGAAGAAACTAAGCACGTGGTGAAAGCGAAAGGAAAAATTGTACGGATCTTTAGTACAGAGAATGGACCATTCCTTGCAGTACGTTTCCTCGATTACATGAACTCAAGAGGGTTTTCAGCCTCTTGCGACGGCGATGCTTCTCCTTAAGCTGTGGAACAACAGAAAAGGGACTATTTTCATAACATTAATATACCTCAATTAATTTACCTCAATGCGATTTACCTCAATGCTTGACCTATAAAAAGACCTGTTCTTATATTGGGCTCTGATCTTCAAAGAATGGAGGAATAGAGGTCATTGGTAAAATGCAGGAACGCCTTAAAAAGCTAATGTAAGAACTATTATAAGGCCTTCCCCATGATTCTGAAGGTCTTATAGCGCTCAGCCCGCCAGGCGTCGTTGTATATCTCCCGGATCATTCTCGCCTCTTCTTTCAGTTTTTTTACATTGATAGGCCGGATCTCCACATCCGAATCTTCTAAAATAAAGGCGGAGACCCGTTTCATTTTATCCGAGAGGGGAATGGTATTGTCCACCCGGTAGGCTAACACATCCTGGTCCTTTTCGTATCCGTTTGAGGCTGCAAGTTTCGGATAGTAGGGGGGTTGTAGGGCATCATAACCATGGGGGGAAGTTGGTATCCTTCAGTAAGAAATCCCAGAACGTGATTGCTAGAGGGATTTTTGCGTGTTTGTAAAAGGGATTTTTCTTTTCGTTGTGGGTATCTTTTTCGTCCAGGAGGAGAGGAGGCACCCAAAGCGGATCACCTTCACCGGACCGGTAAATTTTCCAGGGAAACCGGATGAATGCCTTTTTTTCCTTATTGGAATCCATCGGTTTAATTGTAAGGGCCGGCTCCATGGCAGCTCTCCTTTGTTGAATATTTTTTTAATATATTCATTATAGCATACTATGGGGATTTTGTATACTCAAACTCACCACTCAGCTCGTTACTCATCCGCTGTGGCGCGTTCTCGGTAGAGGGAGGATTTTTGTTAATGCTAGTCCTATCTGCCCGAGAAATAGGGGCACGAGACTTGTCCCCAGAATAATGAGCCATCCGAGTTTACCCGGGTTTACTACCTGAAGCGCACCGGCAATGGGAGGAACATACACGGCCAGGAGCAGAAGCCCTACACAGAGGACTAGGGCCCCCCAGACAAGGGGATTTCGGGTAACTTGATTGCTGAACAACCGGGATTCGGGGTCCCTCATATTGAAGACATGCCAGAGTCTCGCGAAGGCGATGGAGAGAAAAGAAATGGTTACCGCCCGCTCTACCTCCATATCGAAAACAGTGAGGGAAAGGGCAAAACCCGCCAGCACCGCCCCGCCAATAATCGTACCGAATACACCGATGGCAGCCCACTGTCTTCTGCCCATAATCGGTGAGGAGGGGTCCCTTGGCGGCCGGTCCATTACACGCCCCGAGCCGGGCCCGACCCCTAAAGCGAGGGCGGGGAAGATATCGTTTATCGCGTTAATATAGAGGATCTGCAGCGGGAGGAGCGGCAGCGGAGCTCCGGCAATGGAGGCGGCCACAACAATAAGGATCTCCCCTATGTTTCCGGAAATCATGTAGAGGACGAATTTTCTTATATTCTCAAAAATAATTCTACCGAACTCAATGGCAGCGTTAATGGTGGCGAACCGGTCGTCCTGGAGGAGGATGTCCGCCGCGTCTTCGGCTACCGGCTCTCCACGTTTTCCCATGGCCACACCGATGTCGGCCTTTTTGAGTGCCGGTGCATCGTTTACGCCGTCTCCTGTCATGGCTACGATGGAGCCGGCACCCTGGTGAAGGTCTATAAGATGTAGTTTCTGTTCCGGACTTACCCTGCAGAAAATTGCTCCGTTAAGGAGCTCTTTCCGCCGCTCTTTACTGAGATCACCGGGGTCTTCCAGGTCCCTGCCGTGAAAGATGTTTCTCCCTTCGCCGTTTTCCGTTTTCGAGAGAATGCCCAGTTCCTTTCCGATAGCTACGGCGGTCTCCTGTTGGTCCCCGGTTACCATAATCACCCTAATACCTGCCCTGTGACAGACTTCGATCGCCTCTCCAACGTCCTTTCTGGGAGGGTCCAAAAGACCAATGAGCCCCAGAAAACTGAGGTCTTCATAGGCGTTTTCGGGCGTAAAAGATTCCCGGGCCCCTTCAGTAGCTTTTTCAGTAGCTTCTTCAATGGTTTCCCCAGGGGCTCTTACCCGTTCCGCTAAGGCAAGTACCCTTAGCCCTTCGGCGGCGAGGCTGCGGTTTTTCTCGAGCCAATCGTTCCGTTCCTCTTCCGTTAATTCCTCTCTGCTGCCGTCTGCGCGGAGGACCCAATTGGCCCTGGGGAGGACGGCGTCGGGTGCCCCTTTCACGGCCTGGTAGAGCCCTCCTTCCTTGCCGGTTTTTTCGTTGTTGTTTCCGCTGCTGTAATCGGGTCCCGAAGGTGATTTTATTCTGTGGAAGGTGGCCATCATGTTTAGCTTTGGGTCGAAGGCAATCTCCCTCTCCTCGGGATAATCCTTAAGCAAGACATCCCGACTAAGGCCCGCCTTTTTTCCGGCAACCAGGAGGGCCGCTTCCATGGGGTCTCCCACCGCGTGTCTTTCTCCTTTACCCGACTGGCTCAGGGAGGCATTATTGCAGAGGACCCCGACCCGCAAACCCGCCAAAAGGGGCGGGACTTCCCTGGGGTCCACCGGGCTTTTTTTATCTTCTTCGGCAGTATGCCCTTCGGCTTCATACCCTTTGTATTGATAGAAGGCCCCCTCCGTGCTAAGACCGGTCCCGGATATCCGAATAACCCCGCCGGGGAAGGAATAATTGGTAAGGGTCATCTGGTTCTCCGTTAAGGTCCCCGTCTTGTCGGTAAAGATAACGTTGGTGGAACCCAGAGTCTGAACAGCTGAAAGCCTTCTTACCAGGGCGTTTCTCTTTGCCATCCGTCCCATCCCCCGTGCTAAGGCCAGGGTAGCTACGATGGGAAGCCCTTCCGGGACCGCGGCTACAAAGAGGGCGATGGATGTTTCAATCATAGTAAAGAGCTCTTTCCCCGCGATAATTCCAGCCGCTCCGGATGCAACTGCCACCACAATAATTGCCCGGACCAGCTGGGTAGTGAGGGAGTTGAGCCTTTTGGTAAGGGGGTCCGCCTCCGCCTCCGCCTCCTGCACCATGGAGGCCACCCCGCCTAACTCGGTGTCCATACCCGTGGCGACCACAATGCCGAAACCGCTTCCCTCCGTCACCGCTGTCCCTTTGTAGAGCATATTGGTCCGTTCCGCTAAGGGAGTGTTTTTTTCCATCGGCTCCGTCTGTTTCCGCACCGGGACCGATTCGCCGGTAAGAGCGGACTCGTTTACCCGGAGGCGGTTCGACTCAATAAGCCTGATGTCCGCGGTAACTATGTCTCCGCTTTCAATAACCGCCACATCGCCGGGTACAAGGCCCTCGGCGTTTATGCTCTTATGGGACCCATCTCGTTTTACTGTAGTATGCTTTACATCCATCTTCTCCAAGGCTTCCATGGAACGGACCGCCTGAAGTTCGGTGAAAAACCCGATAAACGCATTTATAAACAAGGCGAGTAGTATGCCTGTCCCGTCTATCCACTGCTTGAAAGCGAAGGAAAGCCCGGCTGCGAGGGCCAGTACAAGCATAATGAGACTTTTAAACTGTCTTACAAAAATGGAGAAGGTACTGTCTTTTTCTATCTGTTTTATTGTGTTTGTACCGTAGGTGTTTTTTCTCTTCTTTACTTCATCTGAGGTGAGTCCTGTTTCCGAATCTGTTTCTAATTCTTTTAGGACCCGGTCCATGGGTTGTGCCCAAGGGTGTTGTATTCTTTTCATATCAGACATTTTCAAGATAGCTCCTTTTTTCTGTTAGGACGGGGTTTTCGAAAACGAACCCGAATAACGATGTAGCAGCCGATAAGCAGAAGGACTCCCCCAACCGCTTCGACAAAAAGAATAAATTCACCTAGAACAAAGAAGGAAATAATACTGGTAAAAAACGGGCCTAAAAGACCAATGCTCGATGCTACGGTAACGCCCAGATTCGGAAGGGATCTATAGTAGAAGGTGTACCCCATGCCGATACCAACGACACCGGAGAGGGTAAGGACCAGCCACATACTTCCGGAAACCTGCGGGATAAAGGCGCCTCCTGAAAAGATAAGGTGGGTAATGAAGAACAGGGGTACCACAATGGTAAAAACCGTGGAGGTAGCCAAGGCGGAGGGCACCTGGGGTATCCAGAGGCGAATGAGAACACTAAAGAGTGCCCAGGCAAAACCGCTTAGAATCATGTAGAGGGCCCCTGTATTGAATCCTTCCGTTTTCAGCTCCCTGCCTCCGGTAATGGTAACGACCATTCCCACAACGGCAATAATAAGTCCTATCTGAAAAAGAACATTTTTGATAAGTTTTCTTTCATCTTGAAAGATGAAAAACGCGATAGCCGCGGAAAAGAGAACGGAAGACTCGATAAGAAGTGTAGCGACTGCCGGGAAGAGCCGGTAAATTCCCTCCACCAAAAAAAGCTGGTGAAAATAGTTACACACGGCAATTACTGCCAATTTAAGCCAAATCTTCGGAACAGAGGCAAGGCTTTCCCTGATCCGGGTTTTTCCAAGACTCGTGTATACAAAAGTCCAAAGAATAATAAGGGCAATACTGAATCTGTACAGGTTCTGAAAGTGGGAGGTAAAAGCCCCCCGGGTATAACGTATTAAGACAGCGCTCACCGACCAGCAGAGAATGGCCCCGATACCGGCAAGAAGCGCGACAATGTTCGCGGAGGGTGTACGCTTCGGGTCTTTCATTGGTGAACAATCCTATTCCTTTACCTTTTCCACTGCCGCCCGCTCAACCGCTAATCCTTCGGTGTAGCGGCGGAAGAAGGTGTTAAATCCTTCCCTGTCCCTCCGGTCCGGGGGTAAGGCCGCTCCCATGCTGTCGGCGAAGATTTGGTTGAGGAATCCGGGGAGATCGAGGTCTTTCTCTTCCCGTGCTGTAAACGCCGCTAAGAGGGCCATACCCCAGGCGCCCCCTTCGCCGGCGGTTTCCAGGGTGCTCACCGGAGTGTTCAAGGCGGCAGCCATTATTCGCTTTCCCACTTCACCGTTCTTGAAGAACCCGCCGTGTCCGGTTATTGCATCCACGGCGACCTTCTCTTCTCCGGTGAGGATATCGAGACCGGTCCTCAGCGCGCCGAGGGAGGCGAAAAGGTGGGTACGGATAAAGTTTGCCAGGGTAAAATTGCTGTCCGGTTTTCTCACAAAAAGAGGACGCCCCTCGGTGAATCCGGTAATGTGTTCTCCTGAGAGGTACCCGTAGGAGAGAAGGCCCCCGCCGTCTGGGTCGCTTTCCAGCGCGAGGGGGAGTAGTGTTGCAAAGGCGTCGTCTTGGGTAACCTTGCATCCCATTGCCCGGGCAGCTTCCAGGAGGAGAGAGACCCAGGCGTCCAGGTCGGAGCTGCAGTTATTGGAGTGGACCATGGCCGCCGGGTTCCCGTCGGGGGTCATTACCAGATCGATCTCCGAATGGACACGGGAGAGTTGCTTTTCCAGGACTACCATGGCAAAGACCGAGGTTCCGGCGGAAACATTGCCCCTTCGGGGGGCGATACTGTTGGTGGCGATCATACCGGTACCGGCGTCGCCTTCGGGAGGACAGAGAGGTATCCCCGGCTCAAGGTCTCCTACGGGGTCGAGGAGTGCTGCCCCGCTCTCCGTAAGCACCCCCGCCGGTTCTCCCGCGGCCAATACCCGGGGCAGGAGGTCGGGAAGTTTCCAGGAGTAGTCCTTTTCGGCGATAAGGTCGCTGAAAGAATTCAGCATAGCCCTGTTCCAGTTCTTTGTTTTAGGGTCGACGGGGAACATTCCCGAGGCATCGTCCAGCCCAAGAACGAATTCCCCGGTTAATTTCCAGTGGATATATCCCGAAAGGGTGGTAAGACGGACGATATTGCACAGGTGGGGCTCGTTGTTAAGAATCGCCTGGTAGAGATGGGCGATACTCCAGCGCTGGGGAATGGGAAACCCGAAGATCCGGCTCAATGTTTCCGAAGCCTCCCCGGTAATATTGTTCCGCCAGGTCCTGAAGGGAACGAGGAGTTCCCCAGTGGCGTCTAAGGCTATGTATCCGTGCATCATGGCGCTGAAACCGGCGGATTTTACCCGTCGCAGCTCTGTATCGTACAGATTTCCGACATCCGCCGCCAGATCGGCGTAGCAGGCAGCGGCCCCTTCCCAGATCTCTTTAACCGAGTAGGTCCACACTCCGTCCTCGAACTTGTTTTCCCACCCCTGGGACCCGGAGGCAATGGGCGAATAGTCCGGGCCGATCAGGGTCGCCTTTATCCTGGTGGACCCGAATTCAAAGCCCAGGACCGCTTCTCCTCTTCCGATACTATCTTTTATCTCAGAAGTGTTCATTGAACTCTCCTTTATTAAGTTCTGATGCAGGGAATACAGGGTAGTGTCTAAAG
>CAYXSD010000085.1:2419-13270 GCA_964466335.1 uncultured Spirochaetales bacterium | reverse complement strand
CCTTCGGCGGCGGGACCAGCTCTACATGGGGGAGCTGAGCGGTCTTTCCGGAAAGGGCTTCCAATGCTGTTCTGAGACCGGGAGCAATGGAGACACCCTCTATTACACCTTCACCGTTTACAGCTGTAAATGTTAAAGCGGTACCGAAATCGATAATAACACAAGCCTTTCCTGATTTATCGTATCCGGCCACACCGTTGGCAATAAGGTCCGGACCGAGTTCGTAGGTATTATCTATGTTGATTCCAATACCCAAATCCAGGTCGGGATGGACAACAAGGGCTGGGGTACCGAAAAAGAGGGTGCTTAGCTCCTTAAAGACCCCTGTTAATTCCGGTACTACACTGCTAATTACAATCCTGGAAACCGCCCCGGCCTGAATACCTTTTAAGGAAAAGAGGGAGTGGAACAGGGCTTGGAATTCATCTACCGTATTCTCCGACTTTGTGGTAAGCCGCCAATGGTGGATCAAGGTTTCACCCTGAAAAATACCTGAGGCGATATTCGTATTACCAATATCAATTGTCAGCGTCATGAAGGTCTCCTATTGTATGCAGGTAATACTACCCTTTCAGAATGAGTATTGCAAGAATCCCCGGCTAGGATAGGCTAGGATAACCCGTACTCTTTTATCTTGTTAAAGAGGGTCTTCCTCGAAATCCCTAATTCCTCGGCGGCTTTTGTCCTATTTCCTTCCCACCTGTGTAAGACCCGATGAATATGGGTCTTTTCCACTTCCTTTAAGGTGAAATCCTCCTCCCTTTCCTCATTTTTCTCATCCTCAGGTAATACCGGGTTTCCCCGGCGGGGCAATTCAATTGATTCCGCGGAAATTGTATCTCCCTCGGTGAAAATGTATGCCCGTTCTATAATGTTCTCCAGCTCTCGAACATTCCCGGGAAAAAAATATTCCTCCAATTTCTTAAGCCCTTCCGGAGAAATGGCGGTTATTTTTCCTCCCATTTTTTTATTCAGGTCCTTTAGCATAGCTCCGGCTAAGAGAGGAATATCTTCTTTCCTCTCTCGAAGAGGAGGCATGGGAATATGGACCACATTCAAACGATAGTAAAGGTCCTCCCGAAAGGCACCCTGGTCTATCTGTTCCTCCAAATCTCGGTTGGTGGCGGAAATGATCCTCACATCAATAGGTATTGAATCTGTGCCTCCGAGCCGCTGAATTCTTCTCTCTTGTATTACCCTAAGAAATTTTACCTGAAGATGAAGGGGCATTTCACCAATTTCGTCAAGGAAAAGGGTCCCCGTAGTAGCAAGCTCGAAAAGACCCTTTTTAAGAGAGAAAGCCCCTGTAAAGGCGCCCTTTTCGTGTCCGAAGAGCTCTGATTCCACCAAGGCCTCCGGGACTCCACCGATATTAATTGCCATAAAAGGAGCTTCTCTCCGGTCCGAATGACTGTGGATCATCCTGGCCAGGACTTCCTTTCCCGTACCACTCTCCCCGGTTATAAGTACTGTCGATGGAGTGGAGGCGATTTTTAGCGCCATCCGTCGTATCTTCTCCACCGCCGGCGCGTTGCCCTGGATAGTCCCCTTCTCCTGTTTCCCCATTTCGAAAAGCTGCCGAAGATGATTATGCTCTATTACCCTTTTTAAGCGAAGGACCAATTCCTCCGGTTCAAAAGGTTTTACCAGATAGTCCTCCGCGCCGAGCTTCATTGCCTCTACCGCATCCTCTACTTCCCCATGAGCGGAAATCATAATTACCGGTACCGAAGGTCCCCGCTCTCTGATCCAGCCAAGAAGTTCCAAACCGTCCATCCCTGGCATCTTCAAGTCTGCAATAACCGCATTCACCGGCATCTCACCGAGCTTTTTCTGCGCGGCAAGTCCGTTTTCAGCAGTAACAACCGTATACTTCTCCATTTCCAAATAACGTTTTAAAGATTCTCGAAGGTTTTTTTCATCGTCTACCACAAGAACAGTCATGACGTACTTATTCCTTCTTCGTTTTCTCCGGGAAGGTGGAGTACTACTTGAGTGCCTCCCCCCGGATTTTCTTTAAGAACGAGTTCTCCCCCCACAGCTTCAACAAAACGCTTTGATATAGACAACCCTATTCCGGACCCTTCGTTTTTTGTCGTATAAAAAAGATCAAAGATCCTTTCCGATTCCTCCTTAGGGATTCCTCTGCCCTCATCTTGGACAACAATACTGTATCTGTTTTTCTCCCGTCTATCTCTTTTTAGGGACAGGGCGACCCTTCTCTCTTCCGCGGGGACCTCCTCCGGATAACTTTCAAAGGCGTTGGTAAGAATGTTTTCCACCACCGAGCGAAACCTAAGAGGATCTACTCGCACCAAGGGTTTACTAGTTTCAGTTTTTGTTTCATCTTTCCACTCCAGGGACGGGGGAAACCGGGAAGTCAGTTCCTCTAAGAAGGACCTTAGATCGATTACCTCAGGCTCCCCTAAGGGAGATTTTAGAAATTCCCGTACCCGATCAACTAACCGGGACAGCCGGTCAGTTTCCTCCTCAATAATCCTAACATCTTCGAGGACCTTCTCGTCTCCAATCTTCTTCAATACTCCGGTACGAAGCCTGATGGCACTTAAAGGATTTTTTATTTCATGGGCCAATGTTCTCGCTGCCTCTCCCAGTTGTACGAGTCTCTCTTGAGAATAGATATGTTCCCGGTAATTTCGGTTTTTTCTCAAGAGATGGCCGGCGTACAGTGCGGCCCCGCCGAAGGCAAGGGGGACCAAGAATAAGCCGACCTGATAAAGGCGCTGCCGGGTAAGATAATTACCTATTCTCATCTCCAAAAAGACAATCTGATTCATTTCCGCGGGCAAACGATGTATCATTCGACCGCCTTGCTTAGGAAAGGGATTAAACTCCGGCCCCCTTCCCAAAGGCCCGAGAAGGCGCAGAGTATTCTTGTCCCGCACCCAATCAAATCGGGGACTTTGAATATCTTCTCGGCTTATGTCTTTCGGTGCATCCCCGTAGGTGAGTAATGGTTTTCCGTTTTCCTGGTAAAGTCCAAATCCTAAGATGTCATCCTCGAGAACCAGGGAAACTTCCCTTGCTCCCCTCATGTAATTTCGAAGGGCTTCCACAATGGAAACAGCAGTTTTTTCTATTTCCTGCTCCAGTAAAATCTTTTCTTTTTCCCTCTGACTCTGGAGAAAAAGGAGGGACAACCCGGTGAGAAGCAAGAACACCACAACCATAGTAACCATGGGAATGTATTCGTTTATTCTTTTCCTTTTTTCGCTCATTGTCCTCTCGGTATCGACCCTTGGAAGTCCTCTCACCTTAGTACATTGTAACAAAAATGGAGGGGATGTACTCCCCTCCAACGACACCCTCCAACAAGTAACAATTCCTTACGAGGTTTCCTTATACCACTATCATTGCTACCGGCGTGGACCGCCGGATTTCCCTCTTCCTGGAGAATTATCCATGGGAGCATACCCTTTCGACCTTCCCCCTCGGGGTGCCGGTTGCTCCCGCTGATATGCGTCCGGACCACCACGCCCGGCGTGTCCGAAGCGGGTCGATTCGAAGTCCCACTCCACGCCGTCTACAGTGGCCTTGGTTACAAAGAGATAGGGGCCCTGCGTTTCTGCTTCTTCATCAGTCTGGGACATATCCCATCTACCTCGGTATCCAAGCGCCCCTTCACCCTTGTATCCTTCTACCGTGACACGCTCTCCCTCTTCAAGCTCAACGGAAGAGAGGAGGACCCGGGGGACCATCAACTCATATTTATCTCTTCCGCTTCTCAGTTCAGGATGAATCAGATTTTCGAAGTAGACCTCTCCGGTTAAAACGACTTTGTCCTCTTCGGAAAATGTTGTCCCCGGTGGGGTCCGAAAATCCGGCTGACTCGGCATAACCCTAGTCCCGTCCTCCGCGGTCCCTTTTGCAAACAATCCAAAGGTGACAAGCATAATAAGAAAGAACCCTATTACAAGTTTTTTTGTAGTATTCATTGTACTACCTCCATTACATTGATATTACTTATGAAGAGCAATAAGCGTGCCAAAAATAAAAGAAAGAGGCTCAAATGGCAATAAAAACACAATGGGGCAAGCAAATCCGCACTTTTAGATACCGCAGGAGCCCATTGAGATAATTATTCCTCCATTTTTTTATCTTGCGCCATGTTTATTCACCCGGATATAATGGGATAGCGTGTACTTTTTACCTGCCCGCGAAAACATCGTGTAATCTTTACACGATACTCATCAGCAAAGTGTAATTTCTTAGCGAAAATTGCATTTCGAAACCGTTGGAGGCATTTTAATTGCTAATTTCCAGCCACTGCTTTTGACATTGATCTCGGAATTGGTTTACGATATCACTTTTGAGGCATATATTGAGGTTCTTGTAAAATGTAATTTTGCAAGAACCTCAAAAGGACTTACATAACAAGAAATGCATACTAACAACAATGAAAGCACTGCTCTCCTTGCAGCAGCTAAAAAATTGAGGGAGCAGGCAGACATACTTACTTTCTCCTCTCCCGTTGAATGGGTGTATAATCCGCTGGATTATGCTTGGGACCCTTATAAGAGGTATGTAGAAAAATTCGGGAATGGGCCAAAAAAAGCACTGTTTCTGGGGATGAATCCCGGCCCCTGGGGAATGGCCCAGACAGGGGTCCCCTTTGGTGAGATTGCACATGTTCGGGACTGGCTGAAAATCGAAGGGCCGGTGGGGAAACCGGAACGGGAACATCCGAAGCGCCCGATCCAGGGATTTGATTGCCCGAGGAGCGAGGTAAGCGGGAGAAGACTCTGGGGCTTTATCGCCCGGGAATTCGGAGAACCTCGGGGGTTCTTCTCCCACCATTTTGTTGCTAACTACTGTCCTCTCGTGTTCATGGGAGAGACGGGGAAGAATATCACCCCGAATACACTTCCGAAGAAAGAGAGACTGGCCCTAACAGAGATCTGTGACACCCATCTCCAAGCGGTCATCGAAATACTGGAACCGGAGCTTTGCATCGGTATCGGCGGGTACGCGGAAAAACGATTTCTCAGCGTGCTAAACGGCTCTGTCCCCACGGGAAGGATTCCGGTAGGGAGAATCCTTCATCCCAGTCCCGCAAGCCCCCTGGCCAATCGAGGATGGGATGAAACGGTAAAAACACAACTTAAAGAATATGGTATACTCTAATTACAAAAAAATAGATACATCCGATGCAGGAGAAACGAAATGAAAAAGTGGTTTTTAGTATTCATTACGATCTGTCTCGCCCTCCCCCTGTTTGCCATGGGCGGCAGAGAGGGTTCGGGAGAACTTAAGAGAATTGTCTACGATTTTACCGATTTTGACTCCATAAATGTGGGGTACGGCGGAAAAGTGGTAGTACAGGAGGGCGACAGCTATTCAGTTCGCCTTACGATAGACGACAACCTAAGTCGAGACTACTACACAAAAATGAAGGGCAACACAATCTACCTAGAGAGAAACTCTCTGGTAAATATTATTAACGCTACTATTTTGCTCGAGGTCACTCTTCCTCGGCTTAACAGTCTCTCTCTTCATGGAGGGGCTACCGGTGAAATTACAATGGAACATAAGCAGGAAAAGATGGATGTTTCTCTTGCCGGGGGATCTAGACTTGTAGGGAACATAAAGGCGGGTACCCTGATTTTGGATTTATCCGGGGGAAGCAAGGTTGAACTAAGGGGTGCAGCGGATTCCCTAACCTTGGAAAGCAGCGGGGGAAGCAAGGCAGACTGCACAGAGTTCCCCGTGAAAAGCTGCAGTATCGACGGTTCGGGGGGTTCAAAACTGTTTGTTCATGTAAACGGACCGCTGGATAGTGAATTGTCCGGAGGAGCAGTGGTGGAATACTCAGGCGAGACAGTATTAAACACCATAGATACCAGCGGCAGTTCGAAAATAAAAAGTAGGGAGGAATAGATGTTATACAGAGAATACGGGAAAACAGGAAAGAAGGTTTCCGCTATCGGTTTTGGCGGTATGCGGTTTGAAGCAATTGATAATCATGAAGCCTGTGTAGAAATGATGGTGGAAGCCGCTAAAGGAGGGATAAACTATTTTGACACCGCTCCAAAGTACTTCGGCACGAAGAGCGAAGAGGTATTCGGAAAGGGTTTTAAAGAACTTAGGTCTAAGGGATATGATTTTTACTGTACCTCAAAGACCTTCGAGTCGGAAGAGGACAAAATACGAAGAGAAATAGACGCCCAACTCAAGCGTCTCGGTGTGGATACCATAGATTTTTACCATGTTTGGTGCCTCACCGATTGGGAAGGGTGGGAGAGAAGAAAGAAAAACGGAGTCATAAAAACATTTCAGAAGCTAAAGGAAGAGGGGCTTATCAATCATATCTGTGTCTCCAGTCATCTTATCGGCGACCAGATCAAGGACCTTCTTATGGAGGGTATATTTGAGGGTGTCCTCTTCGGGTATTCGGCGTACAACTTTTCCACTCGCCAGAAGGCCTTCGACGCGATCAAGGCCCACAACATGGGATGCGTGGTAATGAATCCTTTGGGAGGAGGGATCATCCCTGAAAATCCTGAGCTTTTTCAATTTGTTAAAACCCGGGAGGATGAAACTGTGGTAGAGGCTGCTCTACGGTTTCTTATTGCCCACAAGGAGATCACCGTAAGCCTCGTCGGATTCGGCAGGGTAGAACATGTCCGGGAGGCCATTAGCGCCGCCGAAGGGTATAGAGAAATAACCCCCGAAAAGCTGGAAGAGATAAAATCTCAGGCGGGAAACCAATTTGAAGGGGTCTGTACCGGCTGCCAGTACTGCGATGACTGCCCCGAAGGAATTCCCATCCCCAAACTCATGGATGCTTACAATCACAAGATCCTCCACGGCGGAGTAGACGCGATCTTCGAACGATTGAAGATGCATTGGGGCATTTCTCCTGAAGAAGCGGCCCGATGTGTCGAGTGTGGTCAGTGCGAAGATGCCTGCACACAGCATCTGCCCATAATAGACCGCCTCCATGAGATAACCGAGGAACACGAAAAGAGAAAGGCCAAGAAATAAGGAGCCGTCCGCTTCAATGAGCAATTATCTTCCTTCTTCCTGAGGCTAGGCGCTGTCTTCCTCCGGAAGAGGAAGGGATTTCTCCCCTTGGTGTATACAGGTATCGCTGAAGATTTCTACAGCCCCGACAATCCGGTCCCCATCGTATATCGGAGTAATCCTAATGGATACAGGGACCCTGTGTCCGGCTTTATGTCGTAGGAACACATCGGCTTCTCTCGGATTTCCGTCTTTAAGCACTTCCGCTAAGGGGCATCCGTTAAGACAGAGCTGTTTTCCCGTCTCATCCACATGGTTTAGGATCTTATCGTAACAGGAAAGGTTCACCACCTCTGCCTCAAAAAAACCGGTAATCCGCTCCGCCGCTTTGTTCCAGTAGGTTATCCTTCGTTCACTATCTACAAAGTAGACCCCATCAAAAAGATTGTCCAACACCGACTTATAAAACCCGTCGTCCATACATCCAGTATACCCTCCTCTAAGGATCGGGGCAAGATTTCCATGGCCCTTTATGGTCCTTTTATATTTCTTCAGGGTTTATTATATTATGCTAAGGGAGGTACTATGAAACAGCTGCTTATCTACAGACACGCGAAAACAGAAGAGAAAAAAGGGGACATGAAGGATTTTGACCGGGTCCTCATTGAAAGGGGACGAAAGGACGCAAACACCATTGGAAAAGTGTTGAGGGAACAATCCGTAATGCCCGACCTTATTATTTCCTCCTCGGCAAAGAGGGCCCTGGAAACGGGTTCCATAACAGCGAAGGCCCTAGGGTACGAAGGAACCATAGAGGAAAAGGAAGAACTCTACAGCACCGACCCTATAACCTACTACGATGTAATCTCCTCGGTTTCCGATAGTATTAATACATTAATGATAGTAGGACACAATCCCGAGATCGAAGATTTCTTAGAAGACATTAGCGGGGCACCGGTGGAAGCGAAAACGGCGAACCTCTTTCGTATAAGACTTCCCATTAGTCATTGGACTGAGGTGGTAGGCCTAAGCAAGGCGGATATCGAAGAAAGGATAAAGCCGTGAAAGGCCTTATCCTCGCCGCCGGGTATGGGACCCGTTTTCTTCCGGTTACGAAAACCGTCCCTAAAGAAATGCTCCCTCTCTTGGACAAGCCGTCCATTGCCTTTATTATTGAGGAGTTTTTGGCGTCGGGGATCTTTGAAATCCTTATTATTACCTCCAGAAGAAAAAAGGTGTTAGAGGATTATCTCGACAGAGAAATTGAGCTGGAATCCGTTTTTAAAGCTGAAGGGGCGGAAGAGAAGCTTAAGAAAATAAAGCCCTACAAGGCAAAGATCTACTTTGTTCGGCAGCAGGAGATGCTAGGGACCGGCCACGCCCTCCTGCAGGCAAAGTCACTTCTCGAGGGGCAGCCATTTGTAGTGGCCTACCCGGACGATCTCCATTTCGGCCCCACGCCCCTTACCAAACAGCTTATCGACACTTACAGGGAAACGGACTGTTCCGTCTTAGCGACCCTGCACGATCCACCGGAAATCAATCGCTACGGTGTTCTTAAAATAGCATCGGATAATCTCCATGTGGAGGACATTGTAGAAAAACCCGCCCCGGGAAAGGAACCGAGTCGGGAGGCCTCCATTGGCCGATATCTCTACTCCTATGAACTCTTCAAACTCTTGGAAGACGGATGGGACCTTCATAGGGGGGGAGAGTACTACCATACCTATGCCTTAAAACAGCTTATGATGCAGGGAAAGGTGGTCTACAAACGGACGGTAGGGGAGCGTCTCGATACGGGAACTCCGGAGGGATACCTGCGGGCAATACTGCGCTACGCCGGTGAACGACCGGAGATGAAAAAGGTAATAACAGAGGAGGTAAAGCATCTGAAAGATCGTTAAAGCTTCCCGGCCGACCTGCTGCCGGAGAAGCTGTTTGAACCAAGTAGACATGTACCTTTGAGAGTAGTACTTTTACGATATACTGTAGAGGAGGAGATGTATATGAAAGCGCTCTGTATTATAGACGTTCAAAATGACTTTTGTCCAGGCGGCTCTCTTGAAGTCCCAAAAGGAGATGAAGTTGTGCCGGTGATTAACTCGATTTCTTCCCTCTTCACGGAAGTGGTTGCTACAAAAGACTGGCACCCTGAGGGACATATCTCTTTTGCCTCCAGCCATCCCGGTAAAAACCCCATGGATACAATAGAAAAAGGGGGGGAACCAGAAATCCTCTGGCCTGACCACTGCGTTAAGGGTACAGAAGGGGCGGAGTTTTATCCCGATCTGGTAGTAAACCCGATAACCCTGATACTCCACAAAGGATTTCGAAAGGACTTGGATTCCTATTCGGCTATCTTCGAGAACGATCATACAACGCCCACGGGTCTTGAATTCTATCTAAAGGGATTGGACATTGATGAACTATTCCTCTGCGGTTTGGCGGCGGATGTCTGTGTCTACTTTTCCGTTCTGGATGCCCTAAAACAGGGGTTCAAGGTGAACCTCATTGAGGATGCCGTCCGTGGAGTGGACCAGCCGGCGGGTTCCTTAGGTGAAGCCATGGACAGAATGCGTAAAGAAGGCGCCCGATTTCTTCAATCCGGCGATGTGGAGGATTATCTCTAATGTCCTCCTCGATATCCTGCTCCGGCCTTATTACCGATTTTTACGAACTTACCATGCTCCAGGGGTATCATCATACCGGAAGGAACCCCCAAGTGGTGTTCGATATGTATTTCCGGAAAAACCCCTTCTCCGGCGGGTATACCGTTTTTGCCGGACTGAAAGACCTCCTTCATCAACTCTCATCTCTTTCCTTTTCCGAGGAGGATATAGAGTACCTTAGGGGTCTTGGTACCTTCAAAGAACCTTTTTTAACCGACCTAGGTGAGTTTGGTTTCCGGGGAGATGTCTACTCCGTGGAAGAGGGGACTATCGTTTTTCCCGGGGAGCCTGTGGTACGGGTACACGCAACGCTCATGGAGGCCCAGCTTATTGAAAGCATCCTCCTTAATACCATCAACTTTCAGACCCTCATTGCCACCAAAGCGGCGAGGATAAAGGACGCCTCCAAGGGGGGAAAACTCTTAGAATTCGGCCTTAGACGTGCTCAGGGTTTGGACGGGGCCCACTCGGCGGCCCGGGCGGCTTTTATCGGCGGGGCAGATGCCACGAGTTTTACCGAGGCGGGAAAAAAGCTGGGGATTCCCGTAAAGGGGACTATGGCACACTCCTGGGTCATGGCCTTCGACACGGAACTAGATGCCTTTAGAGCATACGCGGAGATCTACCCGGAAAACACCATTCTCCTTATCGACACCTACGATACCCTGGGAAGCGGAATCGAGAACGCTATTACCGTTGGCCTGGAGCTGAAGGAGAAAGGCCACTCCATGGGGGTGCGCCTGGATTCGGGGGACCTGCAGTACCTAAGCCAGAAGGTACGAAAGCGGCTGGACGAGGCGGGCCTTAACGACGCGGTCATTGCCGCCTCTAACGACCTTAACGAGGAGATCATCCATCAGCTCGTTACCGAGCATTCCCCCATCGATATTTGGGGAGTAGGGACCCACCTGGTTACCGGGGGGAGCCAGTCTCACCTCCCTGGGGTGTACAAACTCGCCGCTCGGCAGGTAAAGGAAGAGATGAAACCGGTTATAAAGGTCTCCAATAATCCTGAAAAGACCACAAACCCGGGCGTAAAGCAGGTCTACCGTTTCCTTGGCGATGAGGATTCCCCCATTGCCGACCTCATTGCCTGCGATGAAGAAGAAATTGTCCCGGGAGAACGTTTTGTCTTTCATCATCCCATGCACGAAAAGACCTACTTCGTCCTGGAACCTAAGAACTATCGGGAAATAAA
>CAYXSD010000085.1:0-2319 GCA_964466335.1 uncultured Spirochaetales bacterium | reverse complement strand
AGCAAGCGAAAAGTCTAAAAACAATACAGGAGAGGCGGGCAAAAAACCAAAGCTCCTTGGATACTACCTATCGCCGATTGATCAATCCTCACCGTTACAAGGTCTCCCTTTCGGGGAAACTGAGAGACCGAAAAGTCGCCATGATAGAGAACTACTCCAACGGCTCTAATGCCTAAAACGCCTAGAACGCCTAAAACGCCTGCCTAAAACGCCTACACCCCGGTGGCTTTTCCCGTGTATTTCTCCGCCAAGGACAGGTATTCTGCCGCCTCCTCCCGCTTACCGCGTTTTTCGCATCCGGCGGCGTAGATGCGGCACTTCCGGGCCAGCTCCGCCAAGGCGGCCGAGGCCTTCTCCCCAGGCAGGCCGTCGAGCCATTTTCCCTCCACCAGGTCTTTAAGCCCCATAAGCCTAAAGTACTCGATATGCCCGTACTTCTCGGAAAGCTGCCCCCAGCCCCCGGCCCGCTTCACGGTAAGCGGCTCATCCAGGTACTCCACCGGGACTTCAGCCGTGACCCTGAGCCAGTACTCGTAATCTTCGGCAATCTCTATGTCCTCCCGGAACCCGCCGGAGAGGAGGAAATTCTCCCGCCTCATTATGACCGTGGAGGGCCCGATAATGCACTTCTTTAGGGCATCCGTAAATATGTTCCCCCGCCGCCTATGGCGCTGGCTCGCCTGACTCACTTCCCGCTCTCCTCGAAGCCAGGTTTCCCTGGTGTGGCTTATAACGGCCCCGGTTTTCTCCATCAATTCCAGCTGCCGAGCGAGTTTTTCCGGCTTCCAGATGTCGTCGGAGTCGAGGAAAGCAAGATACGTTCCCCCCGCTTCTCGCGCGCCGATATTCCTTACCTTTCCCGGAAACCCGGAGTGCGGAACAGTGAGAAGCCTAAGGGAAGGCCCTGTCCGCTGCTTTTCCAGCATCCCTTCCACCGCCTTGGCGGTACCATCCGAGGAACCGTCGTCCACTACAATACACTCGAAATTGGAGAAGGTCTGTGCGAAGACCGTGTCTAGGGCTTCTAAGACAATTTTCGGCCGGTTATAGACAGGGATAATAACGGATACCATTGGAGATATCCTATACTCCCCTGCTTTGCAGAAGGTAATAAAAGTAGAAGGCATAACTCAGCAAAAAGAGTATGCCGCTCCATCGTTCGAGACGGCGGCGCCAAAGAAGGATGAAAAACAACAGCAGACTAATAAGAATCATTGCCAGAATATCCATAATGAATCCCGCGGCATAAATACTTAAGGGCATTACTAGGGCTGTGGTTCCCAGAACCATAAGACTGTTGAATATATTGCTTCCCACAATATTTCCAATGGAAATATCCATTTGCTTTTTACTTGCCGCAATGACACTGGTGACAAGCTCAGGAAGACTGGTACCGAAAGCAACAATTGTAATCCCGATAAACCGGTCGCCGGCACCGAAAATGTTCCTGGCCATCCAGGAAGATCCGTCAATCAGGAAACTGGAGCCGAATCCAAGAGCGGCTATTCCGCCCACGATTTCAATAAGCAGTATACACACAGGCCGATTCGCGTCCTCTTTACTTACCTCATCCATTTCAACAAGTTCAGCAACTTCATCTTCATGACCTTGACTGTATCTATATAAAAAAAGCACATACGCAGCCAGGGCGGCGATCATTATCAGGCCTTCAATCCGATAAATTTTCCCCTCCCCGGGAGATAATTTTTCCCAGAACATAGGAAGCGCCGCGGCAAAAAGGATGAGATAACTTAAAAACATAAGAGGGATATCACGGCGGATGATTCCCCTTCCCACTGGAATACTGATAATCGTGGCTGATATTCCAAGAATAAGGGCGATATTTATTACATTGCTGCCCACCACATTGCCAAGGCTGATTTCAGTATATCCCTGAAGAGCGGAAATGAGGCTTACAAATAATTCAGGGGCGCTGGTCCCGAAGGCAACAAAGGTAAGCCCAACAACAATCGGCGGAATTTTATACCGCAGCGCCAGACCTCCCGCCCCTTTAACAAGGTACTGTCCGCCGAAATACAACAATAGCAGTCCGGCAAAAACGGCCGCGCTGTTGAGGACGATACTCAACGCCATAGCCGCATACTCCGGTCTTTGAAAAAGTCCAAGAAAAGGTCTGTACTCGTCAGTTCGCCTCTTTTTACGCAGGTAAGGTCATGGTGCACTGAACTGTTTAATTTCATAACCCCGCATTATACCGATTAAACAACACTAAGGCCACACCCTTTGCGCTTTCTGTCAAATCGCCCGAAAGATCCCCCACCCGAAGGGACCCATGGTACAGCGGAGCTTCCCCTCCGC
>CAYXSD010000084.1:0-13406 GCA_964466335.1 uncultured Spirochaetales bacterium | reverse complement strand
GATCGGGAGTTGAAACAACTGGAGAAGATAAAAAAGGACATGGACCTCTTAGTGGAGGTAGTCCCGATAAATATGATGAAGTATGGAAAATTGCACTATAAATTCCACCACCATATTATACGAAGTTCTAAAAATGAACTGCTTGCAAACAATTTTCAACGACTCAACCTTAAAACCTCCTATCTTTTCTATCAAGTGATGGATGAAACTACCGGGAAAATTTCTCAGGACGAACATGAACTCATATTAACCTACCTTAAAGACAGGGATGAAAGGGGCATCGATTACATGAAAGAACATATGTTCCAGAAATTGGAGCGAATGTTCGGAAAAGCGATCTAAGTATTTCCAGGAGGAACCATGAACATAGGAATAATCGGACTCGGCTCTTTCGGGGAACAGCATGTCAGGGCTATTTCCGCCGTCGACGGATTGAAACTGGTTGCTGTGTCCCGGAGGAATAAAGAAGCACTCAGCGAGTTTTGTGCTAAACACGATGTGCAGGGATATACTAACTATAATGATTTGGTTTCCATTAAAGGACGCGGAGGACACGAAAGCCCTGGATAATCATCCCTGGCCTAAGGTGGAGTGGTTCGATTTCTCCGTTATGGACGCTCAGTTTGAGAAGTTTCAGGGATATGCCGTTATGAGCGCCCCGAATCCCTACTGCTCTCCCGGGATTTTGGGGGCCATTCAGGACCTTTTCGGTATGGAGAAGGCCCTCATGGATATGTACGCTAACCCCGAGTTATGGCATGCCACAGCGGAGAGGATACTGAAGTTTTATCTCTCCTTTTTAGAGAAGTTTTTTGCCGCCGCTAAAGGACGCTTAGATTTTTTCCGGATCGGCGAAGACTACGGTACTCAGCGCGGGCTCCTCTTCAGTCCCGCGCAGTACAGGGAGTTTCTTAAACCCCTTAACAGTAAAATGATCTCGCTTGCGAAGGAAAACGGCGCCTCCTACTATCATCATACCTGCGGAGCGGTGCGGGAGCTGATCCCCGATCTGATTGACGCCGGTGTGGATGTTCTCGATCCGGTGCAGGTCCTGGCGGAAGGCATGGAGCCGGCGGCGTTAAAACGTGATTTCGGGGACACCCTCTGTTTTTCCGGGGGTATAGATGAGCAGGAACTCCTCCCCCGGGGAACACCGGAAGAGGTAAAGGACGGCGTACGCAGGATCCTCGATGTAATGGCACCGGGGGGCGGATTTTTCTTAGGCTCCACCCATAATTTTCAGGAGGACATTCCCACGGATAATATCGTTGCCATGTACGAAGCGGCAAAGGAGTACTTTTAATGAATATGGGGGGTTCATTGGACAGCAAAGAACGAGTAAAAGCGGCGTTATCATTCCAGGAACCCGATCGGCCCCCCTGCGGATTTTACGCCATTGACCACGATACCGTAGAGAAGATAATAGGAAGACCTACCTATGTGCGAAACAAGGCCAAAACGAGAAAGGCCCTCTGGGAGGGCCGCCGGGATGAAGTGGTGCAATCGTATATTGAAGACAGCATTGATCTTTTCGAGAAACTAAGTGATGTGGTAGATATTATCAATCTCTTTACCGAGCTCTATCCGGTGCTTCCTCCGAAGGGGTGGAAGGACCCGGACCCCCCGAAACAAATAGATGATTACACCTGGAAGGACAGCCAGGGGAGGACCTACAAGTACTCGGAGCATACGGCGGACATAACCTTGGTCCACGATCCAAACCAGTTCACCCGGGAATTTAGTGAATCCGATTTTCCCCTTGATTTTGAAGGTGAAGGTGAAGATGAAAGTATCTACGAAGCCCTGGATCCCATTGTGGAAAGATTCAAGGATAGGAAATTCATCCTCGGACCTTTTCCCCTGGCTAAGGAGCTTTTACTCCTCGGAGGATTCGAGCGGGGGCTTCAAGAGATGGCAGTAGCGCCTGAATTGGTAGACCGAGCTGTTGAGTCCGCTATTGCCAGGTCCGAGGCTTTACAGCGGCATTGGCATAACCGCGGATACGACGGTCTTTTTGCCGGGGAGGACTTCGCCTACAACGACGGGCCTTTTATGTCTCCCGCCATGTTTAAACGCTTCTCCTATCCGGCATTAAAAGCCAACGTCGATTTCGCCCATGCCAAGGGTCTTCCATTTCTTCACCACGCCTGCGGAAACAACTGGGCCCTCTTGGACTTTTTTATGGAAGCGGGTATAGACTGTTATCAATCTATTCAAGCATCGGCGGGAATGGACCTTGCAAAGGTAAAAGAGTGCACCTACGGGCGAATGGCGATCTGGGGCGGTGCCTTAGTGGAGAACCTGGTTTCCGGGACCCCTGAAGATGTAAGAGAAAATGTCCGGCAGGCTTTGGAGATCGGGGCCCCCGGAGGCGGCTATATTTTTGGGACCAGTCATTCTATCGCTGTAGGAAGCACCTATGATAATGTTATGGCCATGTTTGATACCTTCGTAAAATACCGTTGACGGGAATATCAGGCCCGGATAAATCGGCGGATTGTACATTGTAAGAAAAAGACCCACACCGTGGATATCTGTATTGCTGTCAAACCTATGTAATAGTATGTGATAGTTCGTACTATTTCATTGCTCCGGTGAAGAGTCCGCTCTTCAGATATCTCTGCATGAAGATACTGAAGATGATAACCGGTATGAGCATGAGCGTTCCCGCCGCTGAGAGTTCACCCCAGGCCACGCCCCTGGCGGTTATGAATCCGGCTACCCCAACGGGGAGGGTCTGGGATTTCGGCGTAGAGGTCAGGGTAAGGGCGAAGATGTACTCGTTCCAGGATTGCACGAAGGCGAAGATGGAGGTGGCGAACACTCCCGGAAGGGAAAGGGGAGCAATAACACGGTAGAGGATTAAAAACCTTCCGGCACCGTCCATAAATGCCGCTTCCTCCAATTCCAGGGGGATCGCCATAAAGTAGCTTCTAAGCATCCATATGGAGAAGGGGAGGGTAAGGGTGGTATGGAGAATAACTACCGCTCCCAAGGTGTTGAGAATATGAAAGAACTGCATAATCAGATAGATAGGTATTACCAGAGCAACAGGAGGAAGCATTCGACCGGCCAGAATAAGGAGGGACACGGCGGTTTTTGTTTTGAACTGCAGTCTGCTCAGAGAATAGGCGCAGGGAAAGGCGAGGATAAGAGAAAAAACCGTGGTAGCAACACCGATAATAAAGCTGTTGGTAAAATATTTAGGGAAGGAAGCCACCTGGAAGATGTACTTATAATGTTCGCCCGTGGGTGAGAAGAGTATTTTCGGCTTTACATCGAACATGTCTACGTTTGTCTTTAGGGAAGTCGCAACCATCCAATAAATGGGAAAGAGGGCAACCAAGGTAATCAAGATGAGCACAACGTAGGTGGCGATGTTTTTTATCTTTTCCTGTTTCATTCCATTTCTTCCTTTTATTGTTCCTTATACGGTTTCATTATTCCCAGGTAAAAAGCACTGAGAATGAAGATCATCAAGAAGATGAGAAACGCAAGAGCCGAGGCATACCCTGTTTCGTAGAAAGAAAAAGCCGTCCGAAAGGTGTAAGTGCTTACACTTTCCGTTGCCCCCCCGGGACCTCCCTGAGTAAGGATGTGGATAATGCCGAAGACCCTGAAGGCGTCCATAATCCTAAGGGTCCCAACGACAACAAGCACCGGCCTAAGCATAGGAAGGATAATAGAGAAAAACCTCCGAAATCCTAAGGCCCCGTCCAGTCTCGCCGCTTCCACCACCTCCTGTGGGATTGCCTGCAGTCCCGCCAGAGTGAGGATGAACACCCAAGGGGTACTCCCCCACACGCCGACTATTACAAGAGAAACAAAGGCCAAGGTGTGGTTACTTAAAAAGGATATATCTTCGAACCCGAGGACTTCAAATAACCGGGGGAGGACTCCCATATCGGTATTCAGTATGACCTTCCAAATTACTCCGGAAGCAATAGGACTTACCACTCCCGGGATAAAGAGAAGCACGGTAAAAATTCCAAGACCCTTGCATTTTCTGTTTACCAGCATTGCCAGGATTATTCCCAATATCATTCCTATGGAGATGCTTAAGAAGGTGTAGAGGGCTGTGTTGCCTATGGACCTAATAAAATCCGGGTCTTTAAAAGCATCTATATAGTTCTTCAATCCCAGAAAAGATTTTCCCAGGTACACATAGGCGGTACTGTACTTGTAGAGACTGAGTAAGGATGAGTAGAGGAGAGGAAGGTAGAGGAGTACGAGAATAAGAAAGATTGATGGGGTAAGATAGGCCTTTAAAATTCCCTCGTCTTTTTTTGTAATCACCGTTTTCATCTCCTCATATTTTCTTAAAACGCTTCGTTATCATACCCTCCGGCTGACCGATGTTCCGGTCAGCCGTTGTTGATGGTATAAACAGTAAGCTGTGTTCATTAGTATCCCGCGGCTTCCAATTCTTCTTCGATGAAATCGTGAAGGTCCTGTAACGACTGGTCGACCGTCTTCTTTCCCGTGACTCCGTTCATGACCTCTTTGTTGACCTGGGACTGGATTTTAGGCCAGATGGGAAGTCCGGGAACAACGAGTCTCTGGTTCAATCCTGTGTCCAAGGCGGAGAGAAGGTCCGGAGCAAAAGGGTATTCTTTGGCAAACTGTTCGCTTTGAATTACGGATTTTCTTACCGGGCCCTGGCCGAACTCCATGGTGGTCTTCTTTACCGAATCGTAGTTGGTCAGGTAGCTTGCGAAGGTCATTGCCTCATGGGCATTTTTTGTTGTTTTGGGGACTGAAAGGATCCAACCGCTGCCGCTTCCCGTTCCGCCGGGTATGGGGGCGTAGCCGATCTTTCCTGAAACCTTGGAGTTGGCGGGATCTTCAATCGCGTTTACGCAGGCCAACATCCACTGGAACATATTCGCGCCTAAACCCTGGGCAAAGGCGTTGTTCTTCTCCGAGTAGCTGTACTCTAAAAACCCCTTGGGCAGCAGGCCTTCATCGCTGTAGGTCTTATAGAGGGTAAGGGCTTTCTTGTTGCCCGCGTTGATAACATTCGGTTCAGCGTCTTCGGTAACCAGCATTCCTCCACCGGTATTAAGATTAACATTGATAAAATCATGGAACACCTGACTTCCCGGTGTGTCCAGTCCGCAGAGGATCATACCCCTAATATCCGACTCCATACCGTCCAGTTTCCTGGCTACTTCGAGCATTTCATCCTGGGACTGGGGAACGGAGAGTCCCGCCTGCTGGTAGAGGTCTTTCCGGTAGATGAGCATCATAATGTCCGAGCTGTAGGGAAGTCCCCAGATATTTCCCTTGGGATTCACTTTCTTTGCCTGTCCTAATAGGGTAGCGATGTCCATGGTGGAGCCGACGAAATCGCTGGTGTCCAATCCTGTCTTTTCAATGTACTCATCGAAAGGGAGAAGCCAGTCGTTCTTTATCATGATCTGGCTGTTTCCGGTAAATAGACTGACCACATCGTAGGCCCCTGTTCCGGAGGAAACGTCCCTCATGATTTTTTCTTCCATAGATTGATAAGGAAGGGACACGATCTCCACTTTAATGTTCGGGTACTGTGCTTCAAAGGCGGGAACGATGCTCATGGCCGCGTCGGCCTGCCTTCCCGCTTCGAAAGCGCCGGTAATGGTGACCGGGCCTTTTGCTTTTTCCGAGGTGCCCGATGTTCCGGTACCTTCGGATTCCGAAGCTCCCCCCGCGAAGAGCAGGGTGCTTGTTAACAGTACCAGAAAGACGGTTAGAATGGTTTTGTTCATTTTCATACCAATTCTCCTTTTAAAAATATTTTTTTGCATACCCCTTAAGGGGCATGATTTTCTGTTTTTCTCTCTCGGCTGCTTCCTAAACAGCATTGCCGCCCTTACACTAGTTCCCGAATGGGTATAATCCTCCCGATGTGTCTTAGACAGACGGCTTCGATGGAAACCCAAGGCCGTACCTTTTTGGGTCCCCCTTATCAACTGTAAAAAAGTAGGTGTTCGTTACCTTCTCTTCCTCTTTGCGCTCTTTATCCCCTTCTCTTTGCAGTTCCAGATCGATGGAGAATGCTCCTACCTCTTTCGATGGAAAGGAGATGCTCCCAATTTCCCCGCGGGAATTGGCATTGACACTCCCGTTTACATATCCTTCTCCCAACTCCTTGCCCTCTTCTGTTCGGGCCTTCCAAAGGCACTGCACCGATTGGTATTCTCTGTCCAAATCATTTACAATCCAGAGGGAAAATGATAGTTCCTCTGTCCGCTTTATTTCCCGCGGAAGGGAGAGGATTGCCTGCAAGGGTTCCATTGCCTGTTTCAGGGCGTAATAGCCAAGTTTTGGGTTTCTTCCGTAATCGATGACAGACCAGGTAATGGCATCCCAACAGTCGTTGAAACAGAAGAGATGCACCCCTTTACAGGGATCGTTCTTGTGTAAACGGTAGAATTCGGTATGGTATTTTATGAAACGGGCCTGGTATTCCTGTGACTTGGCGATGAAGTCGTCCAATTCAGCGGGAAGTTCTATATGTTTCAGCTGTTCCTTATGCTGAAAACACCTCATTGAATAATCCGGCCAGTGGGGCGGAAAGAGGGACTCTTTGGGTATTATCTTCTCTAAAACCGTCCGGGAGGGAAGGGCCTGGGCACCATATTCCGTTACCAGTTCCAAAAACCTTTTCGGAACCTTGTGGATAATTTCCATGGGCTGATCGTAGTACCATCCATAGTAAATATGAGAATCTATTCGCCAATCATACTCAGCCGCGAATTCCTCCGCTGTGTCCTGGTTCCAGTGAAAGTCTCCCACCGGGTCGAGTTTCTTCTCCGGTTGAATATCCTTAAAATCGATTAAGGCATTACCCCGGTGGACGATCCTGGTTGGATCGAGTTCCTCGGCCCTTTCGGCCAGGGCCGCACCCAGTTTTAGGAAATTGGCCTTGCTCGGCTGACTGCCGCAGTTCCATACGAAGATGGAAGGGTGATGCCCGAACTGCCGTATAAGTGTGTCCATCTGCGGCAGGGCCCGGCGTACCAGGTCGGAGGAGTTGCTCATCTCAAGCCACATGGGAAAATCTTGATACACTAGGACCCCTTTTTCATCGCAGGCATCGTAGAATTCCTGTTTTTCAACAACACAGAAGGGATGGAGAGTATTGAGATTGGCCTCCACGGCAAGGGAGAGGTCCAGGTCGTACCGGTTTTTGTCCATTTTTGAGAGAAACTGATCAGATAGGTAGTTCGCCCCGCGCTGAAAGATCGGATGGCCGTTTATAGAGGTTTCCCATCCTTTCCCCTGTCGGACATCCCTGATTCCGAAGGTCGTCGACAGGCTGTCTAAAATCTTGTTATCTGTGAGCAATCTGATCGTGCATGTATAGAGTGCGGGGTCCCCCTTGTCCCAGGGATACCAGAGCCGGGCGGAAGGCAGAGGTATATTTACCGGCTGACGGCAGTACCCTTCCAGAATCGGCAGCCGTACTCTCTCTTGGACCTTGTCTCCCTTCCCGTGGGTGGGGTGAATTTCCACCTCGAGTTCATAGGTCCCCTTTGGGTCCTTATCGCTTCGTCCCCCAGCGAACCGGGTATGAATAAGGGTGGAAATATGTACTTCCGCGTCTTCCCGTTCCCCGAAGGGCCCGGACGTGTCTTTGGGCATAATAATGGGAGATACACTAGCCTCCCTTAGGGATCCTCCGCCGGTTGTGTAGAGTTCCACCCGGTTCCAAATCCCGCCGGGGTTGACCAGGGGATTGTTTACGTCCCAACGCTGGAGGGCCCCTTTAAGGTAGTTTTTTAGCTGAAACTGCTGTTTCTCCTTAGCGCAGATATCACTGGGGGCTATTACCCTAAGGACAAGGTTGTTTTTCCCTTCTATTACGAAGGGGGTAATGTCGTATTCAAAAGCGGAGAAGTATCCCTCATGGCTCCCCGCGTATCTGCCGTTTATCCAGAGATCGGCAAAGTAGTCCACGCCGTGGAAGCGGACCCATAGTCGTTCGTCCTCCGTGTTCGGCAGGGGATTTTTAAAATCCGTCCTGTACCACGCGGCCCCATTATAATCAAATCCTTCCTCCTGCCAGCAGGAAGGTACCCGGATGCTGTCCCAACGCGAATCGTCGTATTCCGGGTCCATCCACCGGGCGTCGAATTTCCATAGGGCATCGTAGTGTTCCCTGAAATGTTCACCCAATTCCTCCGGGTCCGTTCTGAATTTCCACTGTTCGGGGAGGGAGAAGCTGTTTTTCCTTCCATTTTGATTCATTAGTTTTGTCCTTATCGTGTGTTACTAGTATAGAGGTGGTATTATAAATATGTTGGTACAATTATACAATTATTGTACTTATTTTTTGGTACATTTGTACTAGTCGGAAGGTAGGAGGACCTATATCCAATCTTCAGGCGGTTCTTTGTTGAGGTTATTTGCCAACTGTATTATTTCGAATCGGTCGCTCACATTCAATTTTGAGTAGATGCTGCTAACATAATTGCGTACGGTCTGTTCCGCGATGTAGAGCTCTTGGGCTATTTGTTTGTTACCAAAGCCCTTGGATATAAGCTTGAAGATTTCTTTTTCTCTTTTGCTAAGGGTGTGATACCAGGAGAGAGACCTGTTCTTCCCGTCTCGCTTCTGATAGATCTGGTCCACCAGCTTTTCCGCTACGGAAGGCGAAATCTGTACAGCCCCTTCCATTATCGCCCGAATAGACGCGATAAGTTCCGTAGGGGAAATGTCTTTTAGGAGGTATCCCGCGGCGCCGCAGTGGAGCGCCTCTTTTACGTATTCATCTTCGTCAAAGGTAGAGAGCATCATGACTCGTATTTTCGGATAGTTCTGTATAATACTCTTTGCGGCTTCTACTCCGTCCATATTGGGCATTCTGACATCCATAAGCACTACGTCCGGAAGGAGCTCCTCCGTAAGAGCAACGGCCTTTTCCCCATTTTCGGCGATGCCGATGACCTCAATGTCCTCCGCGTAAGTCTGAATAAGGGTTCTCAGGCTTTCGGCAAACAGTTTCTGATCGTCCGCAAGGAGGACCTTAATGAGCTTCATTCTTGCCATCTCCATGTTTTTCTTCAAAGGAGCGATTTTGGGACAGGGGAATCGTAACGGTGAGGTGAAAACCCTCGTTGGCTCCGGAAATATCCAGGGTGCCGCCGAGTTTTTGGAGCCGTTCTTCCATGCCCGTCAACCCCAGGCCCTTCTCGATTTTCTCCGCCCCCTTGCCGTTGTCGCGAATGGATATCTGCAGGACCTCTCTTATTTGCCAGAAATAGATGGTAATTCTCGTCGCCTGACCATGACGTATGGAATTGGTAAGAGCTTCCTGCACGAGTCTGTAGATTGTAAGGTCAATGGTGCTGCCGTAAGTCCACCGTATATTCCCCAATTCCAGGTCGATCTTTGTGCCCGTGACTTCCTCGAAGGTCCTAAGTACTTTTATGAGTTCCTTTGTCCCGTAGATCTTCCGTTCCTCAGTTTTTCTAAGCCTTCTAAGGGCCATTCGTGTTTCCCTTAGGCCTTCCTTTGCGTGTTCCTTTACTTCGAAGAGTATTTCCATCATCCTGTCGAAATTCCGCTTCCCGATACTTATGGCCACCTCCATAAGAGCAATAAGGTTTGTGTAGATGTATCCTGAGGAATCGTGGATCTCCCGGGTTATTCGTTCCCGTTCCTTTTGCGTAGCGATTTCATCGGCTTTGTCCGCGTACTGTTGGAAGCTGAGGTTGGCTTTCATTAAGGTGTCCACACTCATCTCCAGCTCATTGAGCTTCTGGTCCAATACCCGGGTCCTCTCCCGATCCCGGGCCCTGCCGCAGGTAAGAAACGCGATAAGACTTGTAATAGAAGAAAAGAGGATGACAGTCTCCGCCGGAAGGGGATGGATTTCCGCCATGAGCAGGTTGGACCCAAATAAGGGGTTGGGCTGCTGAAAATAGGTACCGGTAATGACAATGAACGCGGAAAGGGCAATATTTCTGGGAGAATCCAAAACCATACCTGCTTCATAGAGTATACCAGCAAAGAGAATAAGCTCGAAGCCCAGGTCTTTTTGAAAGGGATATCCCATAATAAGAAGAAGGACCAGCTTCCCAAGAATAAGAAGTTCAAGAGTCAGGGGGTTTTTCGCCAGAATAATAAAAGCGGAGAGAAGAAAGCTCAGGACTATAACAATGTAAAATGTCTCAATAAAAAAAGAGGGGAAGGAACCGGAAGGGGGAGATGATAAAGTAAAAAGAAGTACAGCCGCTGTATACGCAAGGACTATAACGGCGAGTACATGGTACCGTTGGGCTATACGGTTTTTTATTAGTTCCATAAGGTCCGATACCCTTTTTTTCTATCCATAGATTCTATCCTCTATCCATAGAGGGGGCCGAAATTGGCACAGGCCCTGTAATCCGCTCCCTCCGGGTCCATACCGAACCCCTTCCAGGCGGCGGGCCTGAATATTTTTTCCTCCGCTACATTGTGCATGCAGACCGGGATGCGCAGGATGGAGGCAAGGCTGATCAGGTCCGCTCCGATATGACCGCAGCTTATGGCGCCGTGGTTCGCGCCCCAGTTGGCCATTACGGAGTAAACGTCCCTAAACGGGCCTTTTCCGGTACAATTCGGGGCGAACCAGGTGGTGGGCCAGGTAGGATTGGTCCGGCTGTCCAGGGTCTCGTGGACCTCGTCGTCAATGGTAACGGTGTACCCCTCGGCGATTTGCAGGACGGGGCCCAGGCCTTTTACGATGTTTATTCTACTCATGGTAACGGGCATCTCTCCCCGGGTGAGAAAATCTACCGAGAACCCGCCGCCCCTGAAATATCCCAAGTCCGCGGGACAGAAACGGGCGGCCTTAAGACAGTTCGAAACGTCCTCCTCCGTGACCTCCCAGAAGGGCTTTATTCCGGGTTTTCCGTCTACCGTCTGTTCCCCCGTGCCGTCCAGACAGGTAGACCCGGAATTTATAAGATGGATAAGACCGCCTTCTGCTCTGCCGGTCAGGATCTTCCCGGTGACCCTCTTTACCGCTTCGGGACTCCAGTAGGTCCTTACGTCGGAGAAGATCTGGGCGGTTCCGGTAAGGAGGTGCCCCAGGAGCATGGAAACCCCGTTTAAACTGTCGTTTTCCGTAGCGAATACAAAGGGCTGGCGTATTCCGTTCCAGTCGAAGGAGGAGTTCAACATGGTTTCCATAAAATCACCGTTGGGAAAGTGGTCCGTCCACTGCCGTTGGCCCTGAAAGCCGCCGGCCAGCGCATTGTGTCCCAATGCCTCTTCGCCGTAACCTATCTTCTCTAATATGGGATTTCCTACCATAAGGTCCCTGCCTATAAGGGCCATTTTTACAATGAACTCCCATTCGCGATCCTTCCGCTCCCGGCTGTGCTGCCGGTCCTTCGGATTTGGGTCTTCCCCCTCCCGGCAGTTTTCTTTGACCCAGGCAAGTGCCCGCTCGTACTCCTCCCGGTCGTAGATTTCCTCCTCGATTCTTCTGGTAATCTCGGACATATCCACGTATTCATTACGCATGCCCAGGTAGTCCTGGAAGAATTCCTCCCGGACAATGGAACCGGCAATCCCCATACTCACCGAACCGATAGACAGGTAGGAGGAGCCCTTCATAGAGGCTGCGGCAAGAGAGGCCCGGGCGAACCGTAAAAGGTCTTCTTTAACGTCCGCGGGTACGGACTTGTCGCCCGAATCCTGTATGTCCCTTCCGTAAATCCCGAAGGCGGGAATTCCTTTTTGGTTGTAACCTGCCAAGACCGCCGCCAGGTAGACGGCCCCGGGCCGTTCGGTGCCGTTAAATCCCCATACTGCTTTTGGTATTGTCGGGTCCATGTCCATGGTTTCCGTTCCGTAACACCAGCAGGGGGTTACCGTAAGGGAGACCCCCACCCCCTCGTTCTTAAACTGTTCGGCGCATGCCGCCGCCTCCGCCACTCCGCCGATGTTCCTCTCGGCGATAACGCACTCCACCTGTTCCCCATTAGGATGACGAAGGTTTTCGGAGAGGACCCGTGCCGCCGATTCGGCCATTTCCCGGGTCTGCTTTTCCAGCGATTCCCTGACCCCCTTAAGACGTCCGTCTATAGTCGGGCGGATTCCTATTTTCGGTAGTTTTCCTATAAGCCTGTTCGTAAAATCCATTCTTCCTCCTGTCTCTTTTGCTTCCCAATATTGAGGCTCTGAAAAATAGCATTTTGAAAGAGCCTCCCTATAAGGGTGTTTTTTTTATCTCTTGTCCGGTCCGTTGTGGTATATCAGCTCTGTGGGGAGCCGGACCTCTCTGGGTTTCTTCCTCTTGCCAGGGGTTTCTTTCTTCTCCCGAATGCGCTCTAAAAGAAGAGAAGCCGCCCGGCGGCCGATTTCTTCCATGGGCTGGGCCACGGTGAGGGTCAAAAAGCCGAATATGGAGGAGACGTCCATCTCATCGAAACTGGAAAGCTTAATTAGGGGACTTCTTCCTTCTCGGGAAAGCGAGGCAAGATATTTCGCCGCGCCGATATGCATAAAGTGGTTTGCGGCGAATACATGATCGGGAGACAGCGGGAGGTTGAGGAGTTCGGACATCAGCCTGTAGCCGCTCTTACTGTGGAAATCTCCGAAGCGGATAATCTCTTCTTCTATGGGGAGCCCCCGTTTAGAGAGCGCCTTCTTGTATCCGGAGAACCTCTCCTTGGCGTTGTTCAACTCAATGTTCCCTCCTATGAACCCGATTCTCCGGTGTCCCCTCTCGATAAGGGCGTTAACGGCCTTGTAGGCCCCTTCTTCGTTGTCGGAGAGGACAATGTCTGCTGGAAAATCTTCCGTTTTTCTGTCTGCCAATACAACCGGCACGTTAAAGTCGTTAAGAAGGGAAAAATGCCCGCCCCTTCCGGAGGATGGTATAATTATAACTCCGTCCACCCGTTTTTCCAGGAGAAGAGCGAGCTGTCTTTTTTCCTCGCCCTCGCTCTCCCGGGAGCTGCATATGAGCATGCTGTAGTTCTGTCTTCCCAGTTCTGCTTCCGCGCCTTCAGCCACTTTCATAAAGAATTCATTAGCCAGCTCAGGGGCCATGAACCCGATAGTTTCTGTTGTGTTGGTTTTTAGGCTCCTGGCTATGTTGTTCACCCTGTACCCCGCTTTCCGCACCGTCGAGAGGACTTTCTTTTTTGTTTCCCCGGAAATCCGCGGATCGTCTTTAAGCACCCTGGAAACCGTGGAGGGGGAGAATCCGGTTATTACCGCAATATCTTTTAGTCTCATGGTCCTTTCCTTCGGTTCGGCGGGGTATTAGTTCATGCAAACGATTGCATAGTGCTTATCACACTTCCTTTCCCGCAACAGCATACCAGTGTATCATGTTTACATGAAAACGCAAGACGCGATTGCTTTTCTGTTTTGCTTTTTGCTTTTTGCTTTTTGCTTTTTGCTTTTTGCTTTTTGCTTTTTGC
>CAYXSD010000083.1:0-13629 GCA_964466335.1 uncultured Spirochaetales bacterium | reverse complement strand
TGACTTCTACCGTGTGAAGGTAGCACTCTCCCACTGAGTTAATCGCCCGATAGAAGGTAGTATATAATCTCTTCCAGGCTCGGTCAATAAAAAGTAATGCTGATGTCAAGGTAAAAAAATAAAACTTGAGGCTTTTTCAAAATTATCTAATTTTGAAAGCAGCTGACTTGATCAATCCTTACAAGTAGTGTACACTTTAGATTGTACACAAGGAGTAGTTGATTGTGACAGTTTCAACGAAAGAACTTAGAATCCAACCCGGTAAAATAATAGCCCAAGTCGCTATAGGGCAAGAGATTACTGTTACGTATAGGGGAGAACCTATCGCGAAGATTGTACCCTTCCAATCAGCTGGCGATAGCGGTGATGAAGTATCGGTTTTTGGAATGTGGAAAGACCATGATAGTGAACAGTCCGTTGAGGAGCAGGTGCGCAATCTAAGAAAGGGACGTCAGTTTTGATAATAGATACTGATGTTATTATATGGTATCTAAGAGGAGATGAAGCAGCGAAAAGGGTTATAGAGCAAAATATACCTTTTTCCATATCCGTGATCACCTATATGGAATTGATACAGGGGATGATCAATAAGGATGAGATGAAGAAATTCCAAAAGCAGATTCAAAAATGGAATGTTGATATTATCCAAATTGATAAAGAAATATCCGCAAGGGCGATGTTTTATGTTCAGGAATATGCTTTAAGCCATTCAATGATGTTAGCGGACGGCATCATTGCAGCCACGGCAGTACAACATGGTGAAATACTAGTAACAGCAAATGAAAAGCATTATAAATTCATACCAACAATTGAGTACGAAAAATTCACGCCCGATAGATAATTGAAGCGGCCGAGTTATCAACAGGTTGTACTTCAAGCTTTCTAAGCAGTTTTTCCCCCCTTTTCACGTTTTAAGATATGCCCTGTAGTAATTGAGACATTATTGTGCTACCCTTTTTTATGTATGAACTCCTTTCCCTATAATGATTTATTGCCTTCCAACTTTCATTATATTTCGGAGATCAGGTAATGAATTTGATAAATTGACTCGGTATTGAAGCTCTGAAAAATGATAATTTTGGAAGAGCCTGTTGTGAAACGGAAAAGAGGATTTAAGCTGTGGTAATGCTCAATGATGATGTGATAAAACAGGTGAAGGAGCGGATTTCATCACTTAAGGACCCTCTCCGTGGGGGACGGGGATTTGGCCGCGCGTTCGGCGAATCTTTACGTTCAGGGCCTCTTTTAGGGTGAAAGAAGCAGGCGGAGCAGAGGAAGTGAAGAAAAACAGTATATCCGAACTGAAACCCGGAAAAGTCCCCAATGCCCTCCTTCAGAAGCTGCTGGACAATCTGGATATTAGCGATCCGTCCCTTATAATTGCTCCCAGGGTGGGAGAGGATGTGGCCGCGGTTTCTATTCAGGGGGAAGAGGTCCTGATCCTAAAGAGCGATCCCATTACCTTTGCCACCGACAAGATCGCCGAGTATGCCCTTCTTGTAAATGCCAACGATATCGTTACCTCCGGCGCGCGGCCGCGCTGGTTTTTAGCGACCCTCCTCCTTCCTCCGGGGGTGACCTTGGATGAAGTGAAGGAAATCTTGGTGGACCTTAAAAATGTCTGCGGAGACTATGGGGTTACCCTCTGCGGGGGGCACACGGAAATTACCGACGCGGTAAATCGGCCGGTGGTCTCCGGGACACTCGTGGGAACGGTGGCAAGAGAGGACCTGATAGACAAGCGGAACATGACAGAGGGCGACATTCTTTTTCTTACAAAGCGGGTCTCCGTGGAGGGGACTTCCATCATCGCCAGGGAATTTGGAGAGGAACTTTTAAAACGGGGAGTGAGGAAAGCAACTGTGGAGAGGGGAAAGGAATTTCTTCATTCCCTTAGCGTATTAAAAGAAGCCCGGGCCGCGGTTTCCGTGGCCGGAGTTACGGCCATGCACGATGTAACTGAAGGAGGACTTGCCACTGCAGTTAGGGAGCTCGCCATTGCCGGGGGTAGAACAATTCGAATAGATTACGATACTATACCCATGTACAATGAAACTATCGAAGTGTGTAAGGCCTTTGGATTAGATCCCTTGGGATTGATAGGTTCCGGCAGTCTGCTTATCTGCTGTAAAGAGGAAATGGCCCCGCAGTGTAAGCAGGCCATTGAAACAGCAGGGGTGGAGGTCAGCCGCATCGGCGAAGTGGGAGTAAGTGTATCTGAGGATACCCATAATCCGGTAACGCCGGTATCCGGTGCCAGAAATACCGTATGGCCGGAATTCGAGGTGGATGAAATTACAAAGCTCTTTTAGGTCTTTCTTGTGCTGAACGATCACCTGTCCGGAAGTAACGGACGAGAGAGGAATTATCCCGGGAGGGATAGAGATGAGAAAGAAACGTCCTCGTAATATCATTGTCATTGTCGCGGACAGCCTCCGCTTTGACAGCTTTTTCCGTGCCTCCATTCCTATACCTAGGTATTTCGTAGAAAAGGGTATCGGTTTTACCCGCATGCGCTCCGCGGGATGCTGGACCCTTCCCTCCACGGCTGCTTTTTTCACCGGGGTAATGCCCCATGAGCACGGCGCGACCAGTCAGACCAGGGCAATGAAAAAGGAATATCCCACCTTAGCGGAAAAACTCTCTGCCATCGGATACTCCACCTATCAAATAACTGCCAACGTGGCCACAACCGGGGTGTTTAAACTTCACCGCGGGTTCGACAGGATCTACAAGGCCTGGGAGCTTCTGGTACCGGTGTTCAAAAAATCATCCCGCTTTCTTATGCTTCTCTCCAAGCCGAGGATCAGGAGGATCCTCTTCTCCGAGAACAGGGACAAGGTGCAGTCCAAGCTTTCCAGGGACCTGAAGGTGGGAAACTGCTGGTTTCAATCCACGGAAAATGTCATTTTCGATAAGGCCAGAAGCATTTTGGAGAGCAACGAGAAAAAGGGAAAAGGAAGTTTTCTTTTTCTCAATCTTATGGAAACCCACTTTCCCTATCATGTTGACAGCAGGTTCAGCCTTACCGGAGAAAACCTCTTGGAGAAATGGAACGAGATAAACGGACTTATTCATACGGTAAACCAGTCCTTTCTCAAGGATGACGGGAAATTTCTGGAGCCGGAGATTTTAGAGCGTCTGAAGAGGCGTCAATATATGAGTTGGGGCTTGATTGTCCCCGCCCTGGAAGAGTTTATAAAAGAGCTTCATAAGGACAAGGACAACCTGGTCGTCTTTTGTTCGGACCATGGGGATAACTTCGGAGAGCAGAACTGGATATATCATTTTTCTAACGTAAGCGACGCGGGCACCAGGATTCCCTGTTACTGGTTCGACCATGAGCACGCCGGCGGAAAAATGCTGGACCACGGGGTAAGTTCGAGATACCTTTACAACAGTATTCTCGATTCCTGCGGGTTGGATACTCAGGGACCGACGATATTTTCCGAATCTTCGGAGAATCTTCCCATTATGGAGAGCTACTGGTACAACAATCAGGAAAAGACCCAGCCTAAATATAAGTATAATCAATTCTGTTTCATCCAGAATAAGCGGCGTTATGTTAAGCGAAATGACCGCTGGTATACCGCGCCGGAGGAAAACGGTACACCAGGGGAACCCCTCTTTGAGGAGATGGGGGGGTCCTGTGATCCTCTTTTTGAATGCATAGATGATATTAAGCGGAGGGATTTTTTAAGAAATCAGTTAGATGGATTCGATACCTTCGAGAGGACACTTCGACCAGGCGCGGGCAACAACGAAGAATAAGAACAACGTAAAAGAATGAAATTGGTTTACGGCAATTGTCTCAGTTAATCAATTTCTATACCTGATTCGATTTCCCCCTTGCCTAAGGACCGTATTAATTTTACAAAGTGGACAACAATACTAATTGCCGTTCCCACAAATCCGGGCAAAGTCAATATAAGGAAAGAAATATGGTTGAGTGTAGAGGAGTAAGTAAAAGTTTTACAACGAAGAAGAAAAAGGTAACCGCCGCAAAGGACATAAGCTTTTCTGTTAGCGGCGGGAGGATCTTTGGTCTTCTCGGCCCAAATGGAGCGGGAAAAACCACTACCCTGAGAATGATAGCCACCCTCCTAAAACCGGAGACGGGGAGCATCCTGGTAAACGGATACGACACGGTAAAAGAGCCGCGCAAGGTGAGGGATTCCATAGGGTTTCTTACCTCGGATATGAAACTCTCAGGTAACCTTACACCGAAGGAGCTGATCGATTTCTTTGGGAAGCTTAATCACATGGAACGGGGGGATTTAAAAAGAAGAGGGGAGGAGCTGGTGTCTTATTTGGGGATGGGGCCCTATATGGACACTCCCGTCTCCAAGTGTTCCGCCGGGACAAAACAGAAGACCTCCATAGCTGTCAGCCTCATTCATGACCCCGAAGTGGTAGTCTTCGATGAACCTACCGCGGGTCTTGATATTCTCTCTTCCAAGGTGGTGGTGGATTTTCTGTTTGATTCAAAAAAAACGGGGAAGGCGGTCATTCTTTCCACCCACATTATGGCCGAGGCGGAGAAACTCTGCGATAGTCTTGCCATTATCAATGAAGGTAGTATCCTGGAACGGGGCCCCTTGGATGAACTTCTCTCAAGACACGGAAAGAAGGACTTAGAAGAGCTCTTCTTCCACCTTGTACAGCCGCGGGCCCATGAGAATGGAGGGATATCTAAATGAAAGAGGGTATAATTGAAATCAAAGATGCCCTTATTATCTATTCAAAGGAAATAAGGAATATTCTAAAGGACAAGCGGACACTCTTTATGACGGTCCTCTTACCGCTCTTCCTCATGCCCGCTATTTTTGGGGCTATAGGGGTAATGTCCGAACGGCAGCAGAGCGCGCTGGAGGAAGAGCCAATACACGTGGAGGTACAGGGCAGCGATGATCCCCGGTTTTGGGAGGCACTGGACGAGGTACTGAAGCTCGCCTCTTCAGGTGAGGGAGCCGAGGCTTCTCTGTCTGTTGTCTTCCCGCAGGGTTATACACCCGGCGAGAGGGGAACGGTTACGCTTATTTACGATTCATCCTCGCGAAAAGAATCTTACGCGGCAGCAAGGGTAGAAACCGCCCTAAGGAATTACCAGGAGATCTTGGTGGAGGAGCGTTTAAGATCGGCGGGCATAAGCAACCCCGACTTGAGTCCCCTCTCGGTACAGAGGCTGGATACGGCCCCCGAGGGGAGCCAAGGGGCGGTTTTCCTCGCCATTCTTCTTCCTTACATGGTGCTGATCTACATCTTTTCGAGCTCCATGGGGGTGGGTTTGGATACTACCTCCGGGGAGAAGGAGCGGGGGAGTCTCGCGTCCCTCCTGGTGAACCAGGTTTCGCGCTCCTCCATAGCGGTGGGGAAGGTCCTCTACGTGGTAACCATTTCTCTTCTTAACAGTTTTTCTACATTCCTCGGTCTTATGATAGCCTTTTCCTTGGGAGGAAACTTTTTCTCCGGCGGGGCCGAGACCGAAGGCGCCGGGGTCATGGCGGGGACCCTCTTTCTTAGCCCCGCCGGCGCCTTCGGACTTCTCCTTGTGCTGTTCAGTATTAGCGCCATCATTGCTTCCATTGTCATTCTTATCGGCTCTATGGCCAGGAGTACTAAGGAGGGGGGGAGCTATATTCTTCCGATTTACATTCTGGTAATTATTATGGGGGTGGTTACCATGCAGATGGAATCCTCCTCCACTATTGTTTACTTTTTTGTTCCCCTTCTCAATGCGGTCCTAACAATGAAGGGAATCATCTTGGGGAATTTTACCTTCCTCCAGGTACTGCTTACGGTGGGAGTCAACCTAGGGGTGGTTGCAATCATCGTTGTCGGAATTACCCGGCTCTTCAATTCGGAGCGGATCCTCACTGAAAGCGGAGCATAAGAAAGCGGAGCATAAAGTGCTAAAGCGCCGGAGGGGGTAAAAAAAAGGCCGCCTTGAACTGCGTCGAGGCGGCCGAATACTTGCCTTTGTAGGTATCTTATAGGCATCTTATGGATGCATAATAATGACTTCGCCATTGGCCGCGCCGGCGACGACCTGTTCTCCGCTGACAGCCGGCCGGGAAGTAACCCTTGTCCCTGCCCTTACCGCGATGGAGGCGGAACTCCGCCCGGAGGTAATCATCATCAATCCGTTCTGTCCGCCGAAATAGGCCGTTCTTCCCTTCAAGACCGGAGGAGAGAGGGCCCCTTGAATGGGTCCGCTCACGTCTTTTCCGCTGTTCTTGTTAAGCCAGTAGATAGTTCCCTGGGCATATGCCAATACTCCCGATGCGCCCACTTCCAGGTTGGTAAAGATATTACCCACCGGCAGGGACCGCTCCCAGACTAGCTTCTCAGATGCCAAGTCCACGCAAACCACGGTGCCCTTTCTTCCGGAGAAATAGGCCAGATTTCCTTCAACATTCATCGAGAGGGCCACAGGCTGTACCGCGCTGGTGGAGATCTGTCCCTCCACCTTTCCGCTGTCCCCGTTCATAATAAGAACGGTGCCCTTCTGGTCCACAATAACGATTTTGCCCTGCCAAGCCCCAGGGGTCATACGAGAACCGCCGGGAATACTGAATTCCTTAAGGGTGTTTCCAGAGGCGGGATCAATAATATGGAGGCTGTTGTTCCCCGGCAGGAGTACACTGCCGTTTAGAGCGACCACCCGTCTACCGAACATGTGGGATGTGTCCCCGTTTAGGTTTCTCTTACCGGTTACGGAACCGGTTTTAGCGTTAATTACCACTAACTCCCGGGCGCCGCTGAAGTAAACATAGCCTCCGGTAACCACGGGAAAGGAATTTTCGTTGGGCTTGTTCCTGCTGGATACATTCCAGATTCTGCGCCCTTCAAGATTAACTGCCGATACAGTTCCCTCCGCGTCGGCTGAGTAGGCGATCCCGCCTAAGACCACCGTATTTCCGACGATCTTTGCACCGGAAGCCTTCCCGCGGGCATACACGGGGAGGGGTTTGAGCGAGACGGAGCGGTTTATGTTTTTGTCAGATACGGTGAGGGAGAGGGAGTTATCTTCGTATCCCTTTCTCTTGAAGGAGAAAGAGAGGGTCGAGCCCTCCAAGTGGGTCCCGGAATAAGAGCCGCTTCCCGCGGAGTTCCCGTTTAAGAGTATCCGCGAGTCCGAGGGTCTCACGCTTAGACTGACCCTTACTTCTTCCGGGGGTTCTTCCATTTTGGTAAGGGTCACCCGTCTGGAAATATCGTTGCTGCCTACGGAGAGGGAGAGGGACTCACCCTCATAGCCTTCCTTGCTTACGGAAACGGAGAGTTCATCACCCTCGGTGTGGGCGGCACGGTAGGAGCCGCTCCCCTGGGATTCCCCATTAATGTATACCTCGGCGTCTGATGGATTCACTCTAATGCTTACCTGGACCTTCGCGGGGATTTTCACCAGTTCCACGGTGCGGGTGCCGCTCATTCCCGCTTCCACGTTTAATTCCACTGTCTGTTCTTCGTATCCGTCCTTTCTTATTTCGAAGGTGAGACTCTTCCCGACCTCAAAGGACTCGGTGTAGCTCCCTCTGCCTACCCGTTTTCCCTCGAGGTAAATTTCCGCGTCCGAGGGGGCGGCCTGGATGCTTATCTCTTCAGTGGCCACTTCGGGTTCAGGTTCGGGCTCTGGTTCCGGTTCTTCTTCGGGTTCAGGCTCGGGTTCCGGTATCTTTGCCAATTTTACCCGATAGAGCTTGTTGGTGTCCTGGCTTACATCTATTTTCATGGTATGGGGGAAGTACCCTTCACTGTCTAACTCAAAGGAGAGGACTGTTCCCTCGGCATAAAGACCGGAGAAGGACCCCTTCCCTTTGGGGTTCCCGTTTACCCTTATTTTCGCGTCAGCCGGTTCAATGTTTAGAGAGACCTTGTAGATAGCAGGGGGCTCGTCGGCAGCTTCCTCTGCTGCTTCTTCTCCCGCTTCTCCGGCGGGCTTCTTTGCCGCGGGGATTTCTATCATCTCTATGGTATCGATTCCTTCGAGATTCTTCGAGTTCTCCTTGGAAATCTCTTTGGCGGGCTTTACCTTCTGAGAGACGTTTTCTTTGGTTTTTTCCACCGCCTTGGCGAGGACCTCCAGCTGCTCTTCACTTGCTTCTTCCCCTTCATCTTCGGCGATCTCTTCAACTACCCTCTCGACTTCTTTTGCCAGTTCTTCTGTTTCCCTAACTGTTGTTTCGTCCACATCCATTTCCTGGTTGGCCTCTACAACAGGAGCTGATTTCTCTATTTCGTCGATGATCTTTTCTATGTCTCCGCCCTTGTCTTTGACCCTTTCCTTCAGCTTGTCTACGTCCACGTTAGAGGGGAGAACGGCCACGGACCCTTCCTTCACTGCTAATACGGTTTTATTATCCTTGTCCGAATTTACCGAGAATTCTGTACCCCGGACACCGCAGACGGCCGTTTGAGTTTGGACCTTGAACTTTTCCGCTCCGGCTAATTTCTGCACTTTGGAGAGGACGGAACCGGTGCCCATCTTAAGCCCAACGTCGGATTCACCGGGGGTCAAATTGAGTTTGCTCATTGTCAGTTCCGTGTTTTCCTGCACTCTGACCACGGCGGTCTCTCCGAACTGGATTTCACAGTAGGAGTCCGCCCCGGTTTTCACAATATCCTCCACTTCCAGGAGGTCACCGATTTGCAGGTCCCACCATTCCCCTTCGTCAAAGACGGTCACTTCTCCGGAGAAAAAGGTAACCATTCCCTGATGGATTTCCGGTGTCTCTACCGGTTCAAGCTCCTCTGTTTCCGTTACCGCTTCCTTGGGAGTTTCTTCTTCGGTAGGCTGTTCCACCGGTGCCGGGCCTTCTTTTTTCGAGCAGGAAAAGGTCAGGAAAAGGAGGAGCAGTCCGCTTAACACTAATACAATAGATTTTTTCATAAGACTACTCCTGTATTTGAGACATTAATAAAAATTTCCCAATTTAAATATATCACAAAAGGAAAAGGCTTTCAATTTTTCTGCTTAGTTTTTTCTTAGATTTTTCTAATTCATTATGCATAATAAATTAGAAAAATCGACTTACTATTGAGACTCTGAAAAATAGCATTTTGAAAGAGCCTCAATATGCTTCCCATTCAATATCGTTTTGGTTTTTTTATTCAATTATTTTGAACAATTCAATAAAAAAATAGAACAATCATTGAACTTATTGAACATTTAGATATATAGTGATGATACGATTATCGATAAACTGTATTCTTAGGAGAACACTTCCGTTAAGGAGAAGAACATGAACATGAACACAAGAGACCAAAGGAAATACAAAAATATCCTCGCGAAAAGAGTCAGGCAGGTCCTCGAGGAGCACTACAATCTGGACAGTAATCTTTCCGAGAAGGGTATAAAGACCTTTTTTGCCGAGGGGTATCTCCCTTCCTGGTATTTTTATAGTAATACTCCGGAGGAGATCGCGGGGCATTTATTTTCCACCACCCAGCTCCTCAATGCCGGAACGGAGCATCTGGAACTGGTAAGCCGGGACGGGAAAAGCATTACCTATTTTACCAATGTGGGCAGGGACATCCCCGGAAAGCTCGCCAGAGTGGTGGAGGAAAATCTAGAAATGGGCGTGGTGTCCTTTGACAGTGTGAAAAGCAGGTCGGGAATAAGGATCATTACGCTGGAGACCGAAGGGAAGAATGAAGTTCCCCTGACCCCGGAGGAAACAATAAAGGCAGAGAATGTCCTTACGTCGGTCAGAGAAACTGCTGCTCAGAAGGGGCGGGATGAAATAGATGTATTTCTAAAAAGTCTTCCTCCCAACTATATTCGGGAAGAAGTTAATAGTCCTTTGTATCCCATGAGGATCTTACGACATTTTGAACTCTATAGCGAGGTAAAGCGGACCGGCAGGCCGGTGGTTATAGTGGAGGATACAAGCAAAGAGGTCCACGATTCCGCGGAACGGTTGGACTCAGGAGAGGTCCGATATGCATTGGGGACCTTGGGACCTAACATGGAGACCGTTCTTTGCATCTTACGAGAGTTGGAAAAGAGAAGAATAAACCTGAACCGCTCTTACTTCGACCTTTTTTTTGCTGAAGGACAGAAGACCAATGTGGGTATCATATCCCTCTATCTTCCTCCGGAATCAGCCCAGGAGGGACTGGAAGATGCTTTAAAAGGCCTCCTTTCTAAAGAATGTGAAACCGCTGAATTCTCACAAATTCAAAAAAATGAAGGGTCTACTACTGGTCAGGGTGTACACAAAAAAAAGGAGCATGAAACCTCTGAAGTTCCGGCATTGGACCATCTTTTGGAAGAAATCATCCGGGGCATTAGTTCAGGTGCGGGCGCCAATGAAGGTAAAGATGAAAGGGACCCCTTCCTTCTCCTTAAAGATCTTGTAAAGAAAAACAGGGAACAGGGGCTGAAGGGGGATTTTCTCCTCAATTCTCTTACCGATTTCATGGAGGCGGCCGAGGTGTTAGGAATTGGTAACAATAGGGAGGTCCTTACCCGCCTGGTAGGCTTCGATTCCTTTAATAAGTTTTGGGTGCAGACGACCCTGGAGCATAAAATTTCCAATGCTCCGGGATACAGGGCAAAACACAGCTCGGTCAGGGGCCCGAACAAGGGGGGAATCAGGATCGATAAGATTGTTAATTTTTGTGAAGTGGCGGCCCTCTCGTTCATGATGACCTGGAAATGCGCACGTTCGCGGATCCTCTTCGGTGGCGGGAAGGGCGGATTGACCCTCACTCCCTCACACTACAAAGGGAAAGAAGCGGACTTCTTTACCACTCTCTCCAACTTCGGACGTTCCCTCTTTCTGGTTACCGGGCCGGCCAAGGATGTTCCCGCCGGGGACGTGGGCTGCGGAGCGCCGGAGATTGGACAGATGTTCGAGGGATTCAAATCGGCCCTCCGTGATCTTGCTCTAATCGCCTATGGATTGAAGCAGAGCGTGGCCCTCCTTGGGAACAAAATAATTTCTCTACGGGAAGCGAGGGACCTTTTGGCGGAGCATTTCAACGTCGACAGTATGGACGATGGGGTCTTAAAAGAGCTGACCACCAGCGAAAAATACCTGGAGCTGGTAGCGGCCCCGCAGATAACGGGAAAGCCGCGAATGGGTATTCAGGCAAGGACCGGTGCTACCGGGCGGGGACTCTGTTACAGTCTTCTCGCAACGGTAGGAAAGGAGTACCTCCATGGCCGCTGGCAGACTGAAGGGGAGGACTGTACCGAAGAAGAGAGAAAAGTCCTCCTCCGTGCCTCCTCCGTTACCGGATTGACAGGGGGGGCGTCCCCGGAGGATGAGGTAGTAATTACAGAGGAAGACTGGGAGCGTTTAACCGGTCAAATTTACCCGAAGCTTCTTAAAGACAAGACGGTGGTGGTCCAGGGTTCCGGAAAAGTCGGGTCCTCTGTAATGACTGAGCTTGCTCCCTTTGGTGTGCGATGTATTGCCGTGGCCGATGCAGGGGGTGCCATTCTCGGCGAAACCCTAAATGTAGAGGAGATGGTCCAGGCGGCCCGGGAGACAGGCAGCATAATTGACTGTGTGAAGGGAGTGAAGGAGCGGGTCCCGGGGGCCCGGGAGGGGGCCATGGTCTTGGAACTGGATTGTGATATCCTCATTCCCGCGGCATTAGAGAACGCGGTGACCGGGGAGAATGCCCATCTTATTAAGGCGAAGATCGAGCTTTGCGGAAGTAACGGACCGAACACCTCGGCGGCGGAGAAAATCCTCTTCCAGCGCGGGGTCACCGTGGTTTACGATTTTCTTGCCAACGGCGCCGGTGTGACCGCATCCTATTTCGAGTGGCTCAGGAACTGGGCGGAACGGTACCGCTACGAAGCGGAGGAAATCCGGGGAGAGGACTTTAACATAGACATCATGAGACCCTATCTTATGCCGGAGCTTAAAAACCGGCTTAAAGCAATCCTTCTTAAAAAAGAGACCCCGGAGGTCACAGAAGAGTGGAACGCTCTGTTAAGGGACATTATGTTCACCTCGGTGAACGAGGACTACGAAGAAGCCCTCCGCTTAGGGGTTTCCATGAAGACGGCCGGGTTTATAAACACCCAACTCCGCGTACTCACCGCCGTTCTTCTTAAAGCCCCGGCTGAAGAGCGGCACACCCTCTGGGAGGGACTGCCGTCATCGGTAAAGGACCGGCTCCGTCCCTTCTTTGATCACCCTGAAGCGGCCCTCCTCTCCGCGGACCGGGACAGCATAGTGGAGAAGCTCTACGGATAATATTTGCCGAGGTAACACCCGGGAGGTGACGACAGCAATTCGCATTATGAAAGTCCAAAGGACTCTCATAATGCGAATTGATCAACGCTTTCTTTGGATTTGTTCATTATTCAAAGCGTTTGAGGCAATTGCTGAGGTGACGAAAAAGCCGCTCCTGTGATAGACTGGGTCTTCAAAAAAACAAAGCGGAGATGATATGGAAGAGGTATTGGTGACCGGATTGGTCAGAACGCCCATCGGCGACTTGGCCGGCTCCCTTTCCGGGGTGTCGGCGGTGGAGCTTGGCAGGGTTAGTGTGGCAGAGAGCCTATCACGGGCCGGGTTGGCGCCGGAGGACGCGGAGGAAGTAATCCTGGGGAACGTGCTCCAGGCCGGGTTGGGACAGAACCCGGCCCGGCAGGTAAGCATTCACGCCGGTATTCCTAAGGAAGTGCCGGCCTACACGGTGAACAAGGTCTGCGGAAGCGGGCTTAAGGCGGTGGAGCTCGGATGGCTCGAGTGCATGCTGGGCCGGCGGGACTGCGTTATAGCCGGCGGTACGGAGAGCATGTCCCAAGCGCCGTACGTCTTAAAGGAGCTCCGCCTGGGCGCCGGCCTGGGGGACAAGGAGGCGGTGGACACCATTGTCTATGACGGTCTATTCGATATTTTCAACGGCTGCCACATGGGGATCACCGCCGAGAACATCGCGGAGAAGTATGGGGTAAGCCGGGAGCGGCAGGACGAGTACGCCCTCCTAAGCCAGACGCGCTGCGCCCAGGCGGGGGAGAAAGGCTTCTGGAAGGCGGAAACCGTACCGGTAACCATTCAGGGGAGAAAGCGGGAAATCGTAATAGAGAGGGACGAGCATCCCCGGCCCGGCGCCACTTTGGAGAAATTGGCGAGAATAAGACCCGCCTTTAAAGAAGGGGGGACGGTGACCGCGGGAAACGCCTCCGGTATTAACGACGGCGCCGCCACGGCGGTGCTCCTCAGACGGGGAAGCGCTGCCGCGGAAAAGGCTTTGGCCCGCCGCTATGAAGGGGGGAATGCGGTTCCTCTTGGGGTGTTAAAGGATTTCGCCTCAGTCGGCTGTGACCCCGCGTACATGGGGTTAGGCCCCCTCTACGCTATTCGGAAGCTCCTCGAGCAGACGGGGACCTCTAGGGAAGCGGTCGATCTCTGGGAGATCAACGAGGCCTTTGCGGTACAGGCGGTGGTGGTTACCGAAGAGCTCGGATTGGACCTGGAGAAGGTCAACGTCAACGGCGGGGCCATTGCTTTAGGCCATCCCATAGGTACCAGCGGGAGCCGAGTATTGGTTACCCTTCTCCACGAGCTGAAACGCCGGGGGCTTAAGACCGGGGTGGCCGCCCTCTGCATAGGCGGGGGAATGGGCATTGCCTGCCTGGTGGAAAGTATAAACTGA
>CAYXSD010000082.1:12581-13645 GCA_964466335.1 uncultured Spirochaetales bacterium | reverse complement strand
GGGGCACTACAACAAGCCCTCCACCACTTCACAAAGATGGCGCCCGAGTTTCCGGTGTTCTTCAGCTTCTATGTGCACTCCGTCCACCGGGCTGGCGCTTATGATTTCTCCGGTGTTTATGAGTTCTGCTTTGTACTTCCGGGCTATTCGTTCATATTCCGTGTGGAAGTACTCGGATTTTATTGTGAGTAATCGGTACGTTTCGGAGAGCTCTTCCGAAACGTTCATGGGAAGGGGAGAGAGAAGGAGTACTGTCGAGTGTATAAGCTCCAAGGCTCTTCCGATCTTTTCCGCGATCTCCTCCGGGCCTATATCATCCCGTTGAAAAAGATCGTTGATTCCCAGATAGAGAATAAACATATCAAAACGGGGATATTTATTGAGGATATGCTCCAAGTATTCCAGACCGTTTAGGGGACTCCCCTGGGGGAGGTGGTTTCCAATGGTCCTTCCGTTTAATCCTTCCTCAACAACTTCATCTTCATCTCCAAGACAGGACGACATGACGGCTGGCCAGCGGGTTTTCTCATCGAACCTGTTTCCGCTGTGGGGATTGAATCCCCAGGTGTTGGAATCTCCGTAACATATAATCTTCATAGATATCTATAATAGGGAATTTTGCCATTCCCGGATAGAGCATAGCCTTGATTTTATATCCTTAACCGTGTACACAGCTCTATATGGTTGTATCAGTTTTACTCGGTATCTTTGAGCTCTTTATCCTCTTCGGAATAGGGTATCTGGCAAGAAGACTGAAGTTTCTGGATAACCAGGTCATCGGAAGCATGTCTAAGGTGCTCTTGGACCTCCTTATACCACTGCTTGTGTTCCAGTCTATTGTACGAAATCTGGATGTTTCCCGGTTGGGAGAGCTCTGGCCGCTTCCCCTAATCGGATTCGGACTTATGGCCCTGGGAGGAGGACTCTCCTTTCTCCTGGAGAAGGGATTAAGAACCGAGGATGCCGAAGTTAAAAAAACATTCCGTCATCTCTGCGCTATCAATAACTACGTCTTCCTCCCGCTTATTCTTATAAACCGTATTATTGGAGAGAGGGGAGTGGCC
>CAYXSD010000082.1:7926-12481 GCA_964466335.1 uncultured Spirochaetales bacterium | reverse complement strand
CTCATCCTTATAGGTGCCTCCTGGTCACGTCTCTCTTTTAAGGAAGGTGTGTGGAATCAGGTGTATATGGCCCTTGTCCGCCTGGTGGTCATTCCCGGTGTCAGTGTGCTCCTTCTTGTCCTCTTTAACCTTCCCCGGGATATCTTTCTCGTCTCCTTTATTGTTGCCGTAATGCCCGTCTCCTCCCAATCGTCCCTTATTACCCGCCGCTACGGAGGGTCACCGGAGTTTGCCTCCAAGGCAATTATCGTTACCACCTTGGTTTCCGCGGTAACTATTCCCCTCTGGGTAGTGTTGGTGCTGTGAGCTTATCAAGAAATTTTTGATAGGAGGGGGACGGAGAACCCAAATAGGCTACCACTTGTCCTCTCTGCTTTCCCTTAGATAGGCGAGTACATCACCGGAGATCAGGGGGTTCAGTTCTCTTACCTGAAATTTCCTTTTCGCCTCGCGGAGGACTAATAGTGAATCCGAGGGGGGAGAAAGAATTGCTACTCCCTTGGAATGTTCCGTAACCATTACAGATTGCCCGGCCTTAATCTTTTTCAGTTCCCTGCTTAGATGGGTTTTTAATTCGGAGATGGAAATAGTCTTCATAAGACTAGTATATGACTAGTTTTTATCAATATCAACCCAGTCCAATCGATTTCACATGAACCAATTTTTGCCACGTCGGTACTTTCTGGACTAAAAAGTGAAGATAAATGTAATAAAAACTTGACATAAAGTAATATATATAGTACATTTAGTACATAAAAATTAACATTGCTTAAGAGGAGAGTAAGAGAAATGTCCTATCAAGAAAAAAGAACGGTAACCACCCTTCTATCGGGTGCGGTAGTCCTTACGGTGTATGTGGTGTATGCCCTGAACAAATTAAGCTCAGGCGGCGCGGGAGTTGAGGACCTCCAATTCTGGGGGAGAACTATGCTGATGTTTATAGGTGTCAGTGCCGCTGCGATTATTATTATCCAGATTGTTTTTCATATCCTCCTTTCCATGGGGATCGCGGTAAAAAGCAGGATCCAGGATGAAGAGTACGACGACAAACAGATTGAAAAAGACATAAAGGCGGAGATGGTGGAGGACGAGCGGGACAAATTGATTGAGCTTAAGGCAATGAGGGCGGGTTCCATTTTTGCAGGGGTAGGGTTTGTCGCGGCCCTTCTGTCCTTAGTCCTCGGCTACTCTTCGGTGGTTATGCTTAACGTCCTGTTCATCTCCTTCGGTCTCAGCTGTAGCATCGAAGGCATAGCGCAACTTTACTTCTACCGGGCGGGTGTAAAAAATGGCTAGGAAGATCGAAATAACCAACACTATTCGAAAGCTTAGGTTTTTCTCCAACGAGATGACCCAGCAGGCCCTGGCGGAGAAGGCAGGGGTCTCCAGGCAGACGATTATCGCCATCGAGGGGGGGAAATACTCCCCCTCCTTGGAACTCGCTTTTAAGATCGCCGATGCCTTCGGGGTAGGGATTAACGAGGTTTTCAGCTACCAGGTAGTAGAAAAATGACCTTCAGAGAAATGAGATGTTCATAAGGTCATCCACCATCCGCATCCACTATTTGTTATTGAAATAATCGTTAAATAGGTCTATATTAAGTATCGTATATAGTCCTATTTTTGGAGTCGCATATGAATAAATTCAATGTTTCTACGGATATAATACCAATTGGTGAACTTAAAAAGAAATTATCCCAGTATCTCAACAATGTACATACTACCGGATATCCTCTGGTTATAACACAGAACGGTAAACCGGCGGGAGTATTAATTTCACCTGCCGAATACGATGAACTTGTTTATAAGAAATCATTTATTGATTCAGTAAACCGGGGAATTTCGGATGCCGAATCAGGTAAGGTGTACAGCACATCTGAATTAAAAGAAGAACTGCTTAAAAGAAGAGCCCGCGGGAAGTCTTAAATGATGGTTACATGGACGGATGAAGCTTTAGAGAACCTGGTGGAAATAGAGACATTTATTGGAAGGAATAGTCCCGAAAAGGCGGAAAATTTTGTCAATTATTTAATCGAGCAGGGAGAATCAATTGCTCGTAATCCGCGTATGGGAAGAATGGTACCGGAGATTTCAAATCCTGCTATTCGGGAGCTCATCGTAAAGAAATACCGGATTGTTTACCATGTCCACGAGGATAAAACTGAAATACTCACCGTATTTGAGGGGCACAAGCTTCTACGAATAAACGAATAGGAAACTGAATCGTAATCACTTCCGTTTTTTCGCTCTCCTTTATCGATCTGCTTCCTATAGGGCTAGAGAAATGAGATGTTCATTAGATCATCCACGATCCGCTGTTGAAAGAGCCGTATATGATCTACCGCGATCTGTTCTATTCGCTCCTTGTTCTTTGACCGGATGCAGTCCACCAGTTCCCTGTGCTGGGTTTTTATCTTCTGATAGTGGGCATCCAGGGATTCCCGGTCCGTGTTGTCCGCGTTTACTGCAATGTAGGAGTAACGTTCTATCTGAAGCCGGAGATTAGAGTGGGTGATCCCTAAGTAGCGGTTGGCCCCCGCCTTAGCTATAGCCTGATGAAAATCCACTCTTTACCCGATACCGCGCCATCGTTAGAATTGGACCAGCGGGGAAGAAAGGGCTGGAGCAAATAAAACAACGTAAAAACAAAAGCACCAAGGAGAAAACTATGAAGATACACATTTTACAGGACAGAAAAAGTGTTGGCGCGGCTGCGGCGGCATTTGCGGCGGAGAAAATAAACAGGGCAGTAGCGGAGAAGGGAGAAGCCACGGTTATTTTCGCCACCGGAGCCTCCCAGTTTGAATTTCTCGAATCGTTGACAGCCTCTGTGCTGCCCTGGGAGAAGGTGAGGATGTTCCATCTGGATGAGTATATCAATCTGCCCGAAACACATCCCGCGAGTTTCAGGAAGTACCTGAAGGAGCGGCTCCTTTCGAAGACGGGAATTAAGGAGTACTATCTTATAAACGGTGAAGTCGATCCGGAGAAAGAAGTCGCACGGCTTAACGATCTTATTTCCCGGTACACAGTGGACCTTGCCTGTGTGGGGATCGGAGAGAACGGACATCTCGCCTTCAATGATCCTCCCGCGGATTTTCATGTGGAGGACCCCTACATCGTTGTTGACCTGGATGAACAGTGCAAAAAACAGCAGATGGGTGAGGGCTGGTTCCCCACCCTGGAGGACGTCCCCAATCAAGCGATTAGTATGACAGTGAAAGAGATTATGCGCTCCAAGACGGTCCTCTGCACCGTGCCGGGAGATATGAAGGCGGATGCGGTACACAGCTGCTTCGACAAGGAAATATCTCCGGATTATCCTGCCTCTATCTTGAGGAAACACGAAGATTGTTTAGTGCTCCTGGATGAAGCATCTTCGGCGAAGTTGGAAAACAAGGACCTCGTCGAGTAACTATTTCGTCAGGTGACCTTCGTAGGAGGTGAAAATGGACAAAGAAGAGGTGCTCACCGGGAGAGAGGTGTTTTCTGGGGGGTGGTATACCCTAAAAGTGGACCAGGAGGGCAAAACTCGAGTGGAAAGCACTGCTTCCGCACCGGAAGCGGGGGAAAGAGGACCGGAAGAATCCGACCTCTACTTCTGTCCCGGATTCACCGACATTCAGGTGAACGGCTACCTCGGCTGCGACTACAGTGGAGAGCTGACTGGGGAGCATATACGCAGGATTACCGCGGCCCTGGCCGATGCGGGCGTCACCCGGCACTGTCCCACCATTATTAGTTCTCCTGAGAACAGGATACTGGAAAATCTCAAGACAATTCGCGCTGCCCGAGATGAGGACCCAGATCTGGCCCGGGCTATTCCGGGAATCCACATGGAGGGCCCCTACATTACCGGGGAGGACGGAGCGAGGGGTGCCCACGATAAGCGCTGCGTCCGGGACCCGGATTACGATGAGTACCTTCGTTGGCAGGAGGCATCGGGGGGATTGATAAAAATCATTACCCTGGCCCCGGAACGTGATGGGGCCCTGGAGTTTATTGAAAAAGTCAGCCGGGATGGGGTGGTCGCGGCGATTGGCCATACCGCAGCCTCTCCGGAGCGGATCGCCGAAGCGGTGAAGGCCGGTGCTACCCTCTCCACTCACCTGGGAAACGGCTCCCACGCGGTGCTCCCCCGGCTTAAGAACTACCTCTGGCCGCAGCTGGCGGAGGATCGGCTTAGGGCGAGTATTATTTGCGACGGGTTTCACCTGCCTGAACCGGTGGTGCAGGTCTTCCATAGGATGAAGCGTTCGGAGGGGACCATTCTGGTAAGCGATGTCTCTCCTATCGGCGGCCTGGCTCCGGGGGAGCACCGTTGGGGGGACACCTCGGTAACGGTAGAACCTTCGGGGAGGCTCGCCCTTACCGGGACGACCTATCTTGCCGGTTCCGGGCATCTTTTGGACCGGGGGCTTTCGACCTTTATGGAGTTTACCGGGACCTCCTTTCCTGAAGCAATTCGAACGGTAACGGTGAATCCGCTGAAACTGTTGGGCCGGGAAGTGCAAGAACAGTGGATTGAAGAGGATGAGCCGGATATAACCGTCTG
>CAYXSD010000082.1:3243-7826 GCA_964466335.1 uncultured Spirochaetales bacterium | reverse complement strand
ATTGACATATCCTTTACTTCCGAAATATACTGAAAAACGAAAGAAAACGTAAGTACGAAAAAAGGACCCATGGCCCATACTCCAAGGCATGATGACATTATTAGAATTCTCCACAGCCTTAAAAAAGTGACCGTTCAGGAGCTCACCGAGCGGCTCCAGGTCTCCGAGGTTACCATACGAAAGGACTTAGGTGTTCTTGAAGAGATGGGAAGACTGGTCCGCACTTACGGAGGCGCCCAGCTTGCCGAGGACAGCGGACTAACTCGCAGCTTAACGGAACGGAAGGAGCAATACCGGGAAATAAAAAAGGCCATTGCCCGGCAAGCGGCGGAGTTTATTAGGGAGGGAGACACTATTTACTTGGATGCCGGGAGCACTTGTCTCTTCCTTGCCAGGGAGATAAGAGAAATGAATCTACGAGTATTGACCAATTCCATCGAAGTAATGGTGGAGCTGGCAGACATGCCCGGGATTTCCCTCTTCTCCACCGGAGGAAGTTACCGGAAGGCGGCAGGCAGTTTTATCGGTCCGGTGGCCATGGAAGGTGTGAAGAACTTTCACATAGAGACCTGCTTCATCGGGACCAGCGGAATAAGCAATGAAGCCCTCTTCTCCGCTCAAAACTCTATCGAGTCCCAGTTCAAAACCCAGGTGCTTAGAATCGCCGACCGAAGGATTATCCTTGCGGACCACTACAAATTGGGCCACAGCGCATTTTCAGTATTTGCCCGCCCGGGGGATGTGGATCTACTCATTACCGATTGCCTGAAGATGAAAGAGGAAGAGAGGGAACAAGTCCTGTCCCTAAAGAGGTCCTTCGAAGCCATGAACATAGAAGTAATCCTGGTAGAAGCGTAATGGGTAATTTCTTCTTGGAAACTAATAGTTAGGAGCATGAATATGAGTGAAAAATCAAGCAGCTATCTTCAGTCCCTCTACGGGTTAGAGGGAAAAACCGCTGTCATTACCGGCGGCGGCGGGTCCATTGCCTCTGCCATGGCTAAGGCTCTTATCGGAGCGGGAGCGACTGTTTCCCTTTGGGGAAGGGGTAAGAACACCCCCATGGAAGGGGCGGCGAGAGCTTTAGAGGAAGGACTCGGCCTCAACTCCGGGGATGTCCACTTCGTAACGGTAGACACCTCGGATAAGACGGCGAGTGAAAGGGCTTTGGAGAAAACGGAGGCCGAGGCAGGAATGCCGGAAGTGCTCATTAACGGGGTTGGGGGCAACATCGGCAAGGCCTCCTTTTTGGAGATGGATATAGAACGTTTTAAAACCATTGTGGATATGAACCTCTACGGGGGACTCATTATCCCCACTCAGGTCTTTGCTTCCCGCTGGATTGAAAAAAAAGTAAAGGGAAGCATTATAAACCTCGCTTCCATGGCTTCCTATACACCTCTATCCGGGGTAAGCGCCTACGGAGCGGCCAAGGCGGCGGTAATGAACCTCACCGAAGCCACGGCCAAGGAATTCGCGCCCCAGGGTATTCGGGTAAACGGGATCGCCCCGGGTTTCTTTGTGGGAAAGCAGAACCGGGATCTGCTCTACAAAAAGGGGACAGATGAGCTCACGCCCCGGGGGCAGTCCATCATCGAACGGACACCCTTTAATCGATTCGGAGATGTGGCGGAAATTGCCGGCGCGGTGGTGTATTTAGCCGGCGCGAAGGCCTCCGGATTTGTTACGGGGGTGACCATTCCCGTGGACGGCGGATATCTGGTGGACAATATCTAAAAGGAATTTCAATGGCAAAGAAAACAGAGAAAAAAGGAAAAAAGAAAACAGCCGATTTTATGGGGAACCATTTTCTTCTTCCCAATAATTGGGCACGAAGATTGTACCATGAATACGCTGAGAACATGCCCATTTTCGATTTCCACTGCCATTTGCCGGTGGAGGCAATTGCGAAGAATGGCAGCTTCGCTTCCATTACCGAGCTCTGGCTCGGGGGAGACCACTACAAGTGGAGGGCCATGAGGTCCAACGGAATCCCGGAAGAGAAAATTACCGGAGGGGCATCGGATTGGGAGAAGTTTTCCGCCTGGGCGGAGACAGTCCCCCGGCTTATTGGGAACCCCCTCTACCACTGGACTCACCTGGAATTAAGAAGGTACTTCGGAGTAGAGCAGGTACTATCTCCGGCTACGGCGGAATCGGTATACAAGGAATGCAATGAAACAATTGCCTCTTCTAAGTTCAGGATCTGGAAAATTCTAAAAGATATGAGGGTAAAGGCTCTCTGTACCACCGACGATCCCGCAGATTCCCTTACAATCCACAAAGAGATGGAGCAAGCCGAGGTCCCCGCCAGGGTCACTCCGGCCATGCGGCCCGATAAGGGCCACAGTTTTTCAAATCTTGCCCAATGGAACAACTGGGTGGAGGACCTTAGCCGGGAAACGGAAACGGAGACGGACAGGGGGCTTGAACATGACGGTCGCTCTAAGAGCGGTCCCGGCGATGACGGTCGCGGCGGCGCGGAACGTAAAGCCGGAACCCCAGAGGATTTTTCCGGATTTATCTCCCTTTTGGAGGAGCGATGCAGGCAGTTTCATGCCCTGGGATGCCGTCTCTCGGACCACGCGGTGGAAAAGCCTGTTGCGGAGAAGTGGACTGTTGAGGAAGTAAATGAGATCTACAAGAAGGCCAGAAGGAGAGAGAAGCCTTCTCCCAAAGAGAAGGCACAGTTCACCACTGCCTTCCTCTGTGAATACGCCCGGATAAACCGGGAATTGGGCTGGACCATGCAGCTTCACATCGGGTCTGTGCGGAACATCAACTCCCGGATGTTTACACGACTTGGACCGGACACCGGGTTCGATGCCATGGGAGATTTTCCTATAGCCCGGGACCTGGCGGGATTTCTCGATGTAATAGAAAAGGATGTAATAGAAAAGAATGTGGAACGAGAAGCCGGACTCCCGAAGATGATTATCTATCCTTTGAACCCTAAAGACAATCCTGTAATTGCCTCCATTATCGGCGCTTTTCAGAGGGACCCTGTACCGGGAAAGCTGCAATTGGGGAGCGCCTGGTGGTTCAACGACCACATAGACGGCATGGAGTATCAGATGAGGACCCTGGCGAATCTGGGTCTTTTAAGCAGGTTTGTGGGAATGGTTACCGATTCCCGGAGTTTTCTCTCCTATCCGCGGCACGAGTACTTTCGACGTATCCTCTGCGGGATCCTGGGCACTTGGATCGAGAGGGGAGAAGCCCCTGCGGACATGGACCTTATAGGTGGAATGGTGAAGGACATAAGCTATCGGAACGCGGCGGATTTTTTCGAAATTCCCGGAATTACATGAATAGAGGAGAAGACAGTATGAAACTACCAAAGTATACCATCGGAGTGGGAGACAGATTCGGACTTGAGGGGGAAGCCCAGCTTTCCGCGTTGATAGAGGCCCAAAAATTGGGAATACCTGTTCATCCGGTGTGGAACAAATCGAAACGGGAGCACGATATTACCGGCACTACTCCGGAATCGGTAAGAGAGGAGGCGGATTCCGCGGTGAAAGCCCTGGGGTGGAACAAGCCTTACTTTGTAGACGCTGACCACATCAATAGTGAAACCGTACCAGCTTTTATTGAAAGTTCGGATTTTTTCACCATCGATGTGGCAGAGGAGATAGGAAAAAAACCAACGGAGGAGGATAAGAAACAATTCTTAGAGGGCTGTACCGCTTATCGAGGAGCGATAGAAATTCCGGGAATCTCCGCTCCTATCGAGGTGGAAGGGGGCGCCTTGGAAAACATAGCGGATACCTATCTCGCCGCGGTTAAAGAGGCGGGGAGGGTGTACAGGAAGATCGAGGAGAAGAAGGGAAAGGGCAATTTTATTACCGAAGTCTCCATGGATGAAACGGAGAATCCCCAGACTCCGGTGGAGCTTCTTTTTATTCTAAAGGCCCTCGCGGATGAAAATGTTCCCGTGGACACCATTGCCCCAAAGTTTATCGGGAGGTTCAACAAGGGTGTGGATTATGTGGGAAACGTGGAACGCTTTAAAAAGGATTTTCACGATCATTTGGATGTTATTGATTTCGCAAAGAAAGAATTCGGCACATCAGAGTCTTGTAAGATGAGTATCCACTCAGGAAGCGATAAATTTTCCATCTATCCCTTCATAAAAGAGGAATGCGAACTTCAAAAATCGGGTATACACCTAAAGACAGCAGGGACCACCTGGCTGGAGGAAATTATCGGTTTAGCGGAGGCCGGGAACGGAGGGCTGGTTATTGCCAAGGACCTCTACGCTCGGGCCTACCGACATTTCGAGGAGCTTCGAGCCCCATATGCTTCGGTGATCGATGTGGAAATCGACGCGCTTCCCACGCCGGATGCTATGGACTCTTGGGGAAACAAACAGCTGGCAGAGGCCTTACGGCATGAGCAGAATATGGCAGGGTATAACCCGCAGTTGAGGCAGTTTTTTCATATCAGTTATAAGATGGTAGTCCCTATGTGGAATGCCTTTAAGGAGAGTATCGAAAAGAACAGCGATGTGGTGAGGGCCGGAGTAAAATCGAACCTTCTTCAAAAACATATTCTCCCCCTCTTTCCCAAAGAAGCATGAT
>CAYXSD010000082.1:0-3143 GCA_964466335.1 uncultured Spirochaetales bacterium | reverse complement strand
AAATCGAACCTTCTTCAAAAACATATTCTCCCCCTCTTTCCCAAAGAAGCATGATCCCCCGAGGATAGGACAAGAGGCGGAGAATAAGATGTACTTTTTCTACCCTGCTCTCATTTTTTTTGGAGTGAGGAAAGCCGGGACCTGATTTCTTCTGTGTAGTTGGGGATCGCGCCCGGCTGGGTGGCCACGTATCCGCCGATGTTGTTTGCAAACTCCGCGGCTTCTGTCCAGTCAGCCCCTTCTAAGGCGGCGAAGAGAAACCCCGCGGCAAAGCCATCGCCGGAGCCCACGGTATTTACCACCTCCACCTTTTTTCCCGGAATTTCCGTGAAGGTACAACCATCGTGGCAGGCCACTCCTTCCCCGCCTCGGGTGACCACTACAACCCGGGGAGAAAAGGAGTGGACCACCCGTTCACAGAACTGCTGTTCCGTAAGGTCTGCCTGGAAGAGAATTTTTGACAGGGTCACTGCCTCCTCATCGTTTACCTTTATTATCGATGCCCGGTCCATACTCTTTCTAATCCAGTCGGCTTGGTAGTAGTCCTGGCGTAGATTCACATCGTAGAGAACGTGGCGCGGTTGAATAAGGGAAAATACTTCCTCCAGGGTTTTTCGGTTTTTCTCGCTCCGCTGGGCCAGGGTGCCAAAGGCAAGGGCGTCTACTTTAGTAGATCGAAGTATGTCTTTTTGTTCTAAAGAGAGCTCGATATTGTCCCAGGCGGTACTCTCGTGGATGATATAATCGGGAGAGCCGTATTCATCAATGGTCACGTCTACCGTGCCGGTGGGGTATTCTTCGTAGAGGCTAATAAGCCTGGTATCGGTCCCGAATCCTTTGGCTTTTTCAAGGGCGCGCTCCCCTAGATCATCCTTTCCCAGTCCCGAAATAAAGGAGGTTTCCGCCCCCATCTGGGCGAGATGAGCGGTTAGGTTGAAGGGTGCCCCACCGAGATGGGCCTCCCCTTCTATAATGTCCCAGAGTATTTCTCCAAAAGCGGTACAGTACATAGATTGTCCTTAGTGCTAAAAAGAATGTTTTTAAAAAACACATTCATCGAGGCTCTTTCAAAATGCTATTTTTCAGAGCCTCAATATTGGGTCTTAAAAGAGACCGGCAATTTCTTTTTTGTACTTCTCCGAAATAACATGACGCTTGATTTCCTGTTTCTGAGAGAGTTCTTTCCCCAGCTCAAAGGGTTCAGTGAGGAGTTTGAACTTGAATACCCGTTCAAATCCCTTAAACCCATTTTTGGGATTCACCAGCATTTGAATTTCGTTGTTATACAACTCAAGAATTTCATGGCTTTCTACCAGGTCTTCCTTATTAATGTAGGAGATGTTGTTAGCTCCGCAGTATTCCTCCAGGATTTCGAAGTTGGGAACAACAAGGGCGCCCAGGTACTTCTGGTCCTGGCCCACTACCATGGTCTGGGCAATATAGGGGGACTCCTCCATTTTTTCTTCTATGGGAGAAGGTTCGATGTTTTCTCCCCCTAAAAGAACAATGGTGTCCTTGGCCCGGCCCATAATTTTAAGTTCGTTGTTCCAGGTAAGCATTCCAAGATCTCCAGTATTGAAAAATCCATCGTCCTTGAGCACCTTGGCGGTTTCTTCCGGCTTTTTATAGTATCCCATCATAATCTGGGGGCCCGAGGCCCATACAATCCCTTTTTTTCCAGGGGGAAGAACATTGTTGTTTTCATCTCTAATTTGAATAATCATATTGGGAAATACGGGACCTACCGTTCCCGGAACAGGCCTCATTCTGTCCCGTACCCCCAACACCGGGGCCGTTTCGGTCAGACCGTATCCCTCCAGGAGCAGGATTCCGGATGCGGCAAAGAAGTCGTCCACCGCCGAGGGAAGTGCTCCCCCGCCGGAAATACCGGCGATGAAACGCCCGCCCAGCTTTGCCTTTATCTTTTTAAATACCAGCGTGTCTCCTAGAAGTTTCAGTGGAGTAAGCAGAACGAAGGGAAGAGCGGCAATTATTTTCTCGAAGAGCTTAATTCGTTTTTTAAACTCCGGTTTGAGTCCCCGAAGCATGTACTTCAAATTCGCGTGGGCGCTCCCCACAGCGACGAAAAAGTGGAAAAGGGCCTTTTTTATTCCCCCTTCATTGTTTACGTTTCTGTAAATCCCTGCTTGCAGAGAGGACCAGATCCTTGGCACAGAAGCCATCCAGGTAGGCCGGATCGCCTGAAAATCGGCAAGCATGATTTTACCTATGGGTTTTGAGTAGGCCAAAGCCGAACCGGAGCCCAGGCTTACGTACTGCATAATCCGCTCGAAGGAATGCCACACAGGAAGAACGGCAAGCCAGATGTCCTCCGGTGTGGTCCTAATTAGTTTCGGGGCGTTATAGACTTGGTTCAGGAGGGCCTTATGGTTAAGCATAACGCCTTTTGGTTCTCCCGTGGTCCCGGAGGTAAAAATGATGGTGGCCAAGTCCTCTGTTACCCCCTCGTCCAGGGCCTTCTCAAAATTATCGGGATGGGCCTTATAATAGGTTTCCCCTTCTTCCATGATCTCCTGAAAGGTAGAGACTTCTACCCCGGAGATAAACTCCTTGAATTTTGTAAGAAATGATTCATCTTTAGCAAAGGATTTATCTATTACAATGATCCTCTTTAATGTGGGTATTTGGCTTTTTACGTTTAGGATCTTGGTAAGCTGTGCCTCATTCTCGGCAATAACCACTTTGCAGTCGCTAAATCCGAGGATGTACCCAATCTCCTGCTCCATGGAATCACAGCCCCTGGGGACATCGGCGGCCCCAAGACAAAGAATTGCCAGATCAGAAATGAGCCATTCCTTTCTGTTGTCTGAAATGAGTCCAACATGTTCACCTCTTTTAATACCAATACTCTGTAAACCGGAAGCAAAAATAGTCACTTCCTGGTAGAGCTGCTTGTAGGAGGTGGGTTGGAAATTTTCCTCCCCATCCTTACTGTACTGGGCCGGCCTGTCGGGATATTTTCCTGAAATTTCTTTGAACACTTTGGGTATAGTTTCCTGCATTGTCCTCTCCTCGAAAGCGTATTAGTTAAAGAGTAGCACAGCCCTAAGGGATATGCAAACAAAAAGTTATTCCCATGAAGTTCTCCCCCATGAAGTTCTAAGTTCAGCCGCTGTCTTCGG
>CAYXSD010000081.1:6452-13780 GCA_964466335.1 uncultured Spirochaetales bacterium | reverse complement strand
GAAGAAGGGCCGCCTACCTGTTCAGGAAATTGAGAAAATTGAAATAGATAAAGATAAATTAACAGTAAACGGTGAATATTGTGGAAACATTAGCTCCGAAAAAAATCTCATTAAAGCGGCTCTAAAAAGGATCATCGAAGAGGCAAAAAACTTTGAAAATGCCGATGCCTCCGTGCAAACGGCAGCAGAAGGAACGGTATAGGTAAAGCGGGTAAAACCAGGTTCCTTCCCCAGGATACACTAAAAGATTTTCTACAATAGCCCTTACCCCTTCAGTTTGACAGTCATTCGGTGGTAGAATACCGAAGACACACCAGCTCAGGCGGGGGTATGAATGGAATTTGTGAAAATCTACCAAGAGTTTGACCGTACTCGGATACCGGAGGAAGAACAATCATGACATTCTGTAACAGGATACTGTCTTTACTAGTTATTTTTTTTGTATGTGCCCAACTGGTCTTTTCAGACCCGCCAAGCCGTGTGGACACCGATCTCTATAGTGCGGCACGGTGGGGTCATATTGATAAAATAAAAAATCTTATTACAAAGGGGCCCACGCAAGAGGGGATTAACGCTGCCTTCAGGACGGCTCTCACGTCACGGTCGCTGGACAGCGAAAAACGTCGGACCGTTTTGGCTTTGCTTATTGAGGGTGGTGCCGATGTTAACCAGAAGGACAAGTCTGGAAATCCCCTGCTTCTAGCCGTGGCCAAAGTAAATAATCCGAGACTCTTGGAATTTCTGTTGCAGAAGGGCGGCAAAGCAGATTTATCCTCCGAGCTGGGAGGCAGCCAGCTGATACACAGTGCGTCCTTTGAAGGCAACAAGGGGAATGTGGAAGTGCTGCTCCGGTACGGGGCACAAGCGGATGCTCGGAGTAGTTCCGGAAATACGCCACTCCACAGTGCAGCCGTCAGAGGAAATATCATGTCCATCGAAGTTGCAAAGCTCCTGCTTGCGGAGAATGCCGATGTCAACGCTCTTACCAAATCAGGCTGGACCCCGCTGATGTTAACCGTCAGGAATGGTAAATACGAATTTGCCGTTTTTCTTTTAGAAAATGGTGCTGATCCGAATATCGAAACAGAGAAAGGACACCGGTCCCTGGATATTGTGAAGGCCTACTATGAGAGAGTACGGAACCACGAAAGCATTAACGTGCGAAAAAAGGCAGAAGGATATAAAAAGATTATTCAATTTCTGGAAAAAAACGGCGCCAAGGAGGGAAAACAGTATATTCCTCCCGGCGGCAAATAGGTCTTAAACAGATCATACTTAAAATAGACGCGGTTGTTTTCAAAAGCACTATCCTAAGCAGCCAAGGCGCGTTGTCTGCTCTCCCTTTTTCCTGTTCTCCCTTACTTCCCCTCCATTTTCCTGTTCCGCGCGAGGAGGGTTCTCTTGCGGAGCCGGATCGACTTGGGGGTAATCTCCACCAGTTCGTCTTCCCGGATGAATTGAATGGCCCGTTCCAGGGTCATGGGAAGAATGGGGGTAAGGACCACGGCGTCGTCCTTCCCGGAGGCACGCATGTTGGTGAGTTTTTTCTGCTTACAAGGGTTTACGTTTAAATCGTTGTCTCTGTTATGTTCTCCCACGATCATCCCTTCGTAGACCGCCTCTCCGGGCGTAACAAACAGGTAGCCCCGGGGTTCCAGATTGTACAGAGCGTAGGCCACCGCCTCTCCCTGCCGGTCGGAGACAAGGGAGCCGGTGAAGCGGAGGGGGAAATCTCCCCGGTAGGCTTCGTACCCACTTAAGTAGGAGTTGAGGATCCCCGTACCCTTGGTGTCGGTAAGGAATTCGTCGCGGTACCCTATAAGAGAGCGGGAGGGAACACTGAACTCCAGCCGCACTCTTCCGTGTTCGTGGTTTACGTAGGAGACCATCCGGCCCTTCCTACGGGAAAGCTTCTCTGTTACGATTCCCGCGAATTCCTCCTCGCAGTCCACAAAGAGGTGTTCAATAGGCTCCATCTTTTTCCCGGTCTCATACTTAAAAATCACCTGGGGTCTTCCCACGGAAATTTCGAACCCCTCCCTCCGCATTGTCTCTATTAGAATGGCCATCTGAAACTCTCCGCGGCCCTTCATAATAAATCCCTCTCCGTCTTCGGTGTTCTCCATCTTGAGGGACACGTTCCTCAGTGTTTCTTTGTAGAGACGTTCCCTGATCTTGCTGGACTGGACAAACCGGCCTTCCTTCCCGGAAAAGGGGGATGTGTTGGCAGCAAAGCGCATGGCCACGGTAGGCTCGTCTACCGCGATCCTCGGCAGGGCTTTCGGAAAATCCTTCGTACAAATGGTGTCCCCTATGTGGACGTCCTCTATGCCGGAGAGGACCACAATATCTCCCGGTTCAGCCTCATCGATCTCCTTCAGGCTCGGCCCGTGGTAGGATTGGATCTTTGAAACGCTAAGAGGTTGAGTCTTTCCGCCTTCGCCAATGCAAACGAGTGAGTCCCTGAACCGGGCATAGCCGTTTACCACCTTTCCCACCGCGAGGCTTCCAAGGTAGTCCGAGTAGGAGAGATCGGATATGAGCATCTGAAACGGTTCCTCCCTTGTAAAATGGGGAGGGGGAATTTCACGAATTATTACATCGAAGAGGGGAATTAGGTCCTTCCCGGGCTTTTCCGGCGAAGGTCCCGCGATACCCTCTTTTCCGTTGGCATAGAGGACTGGAAAATCGAGCTGCTTCTCCGAAGCATCCAAATCGATAAAGAGATCGTGGATGGTGTCCAATACCTGCATGGGTCTCGCGTCCTGGCGGTCGATTTTGTTAATGACCAAAATAATCTTGAGTCCCGCGTTTAAAGCCTTGTTTAAGACAAACCGCGTCTGAGGCAGGGGGCCCTCCGAGGCGTCTACCAGGAGGATCGCGCCGTCCACCATGGAAAGGGCCCTCTCTACCTCGCCGCCGAAGTCGGCGTGTCCCGGGGTATCCAGAATGTTTATTTTTACATCCTTCCAAAGGATGGAACAGTTCTTCGCCGCAATGGTTATTCCCCGCTCCCGTTCAAGGTCCATGGAATCCATAAGCCGTTCCGCTGTCTCCTTTCCCTCCCTGAATACACCGCTCTGTTTGAACATGGCGTCCACCAGGGTGGTTTTCCCATGGTCTACATGGGCAATGATTGCGATATTTCTCAAATTGTTGTTTGTCTCAGAGTATACGCTCATAGTAGTTTTTCCTTATATTACGTGCACTTGCTGAATCCGCAGGAGATACAGCTTATGCAGCCGTCTCTGTATTGGAGTGTTTCCCCGCACTCGGGGCAGTTGTTGGATCTGGCCAAGACCTCCTCGCCGTCGCGGATATACTTCTTCAGGACCCGGGCCACCCCGCGTTCGCAGTCGGTAAAGTTGGTGTCTTTGTTGAGCTGGTCCACGATAAACTGAAGGGGGGTCCCATGCCGGAGGGACATGGAGATGAACCTCGCCAGGGAGGCGTTGGGGGAGTTGAAGGTCCGGGTGAAGTTCTCCATCCGAATATGGACCGGTCCGCTTTCAATAACCAAATCGTAGCGGCCTTTTTTTACCTTTTCTACTTCCCCTGTTTTGTACTTTTTGAGGTTGAGGTGTTCCTCCGGATCGTCGATAACAAAGATCTCGTAGAGACTCCCGTTTAGCTTTCCCATCAGAATAATGTAGGACTGGTCCTTTCCCCTAAAGCTGTGAATATCGCAGGGGAGGACCTCCGGCCTCTTCGGCGCCCATTGACGGACGATCCTCTCCTTTTTCTTCTCCTCCAGAATGCCCTTCATGCTCCCTTCGGGATTAAAGGTGGTGAACCCCTTAAGCCCTTTTTCATAGGCGTAGAGAAAGAGCTCCTTGTACTCCTTAAGGGTGGTTCCCGGGGCCAGATTGAGGGTCTTGGAGATGGAGTGGTCTATGTATTTCTGCAGGGTCCCCTGCATGTCGATGGCGCTTTGGGGAGGGACGTCAGCAGCGGTGACGAAGAATTGAGGGGCCCCTAAGCTGCCTCTTTCAGCGGTCCCCCTGGCTTTCCCCTTCTCCCTTTGCAGGTCCTGGTAGAGAAGCCACGCGTAGTCGCGGACAATCTCTGTTTCGTACTCCTCATCTCCATGTCCTGTGCGGATCCGACGTTCGTACTCTAAAGCGAAGATAGGTTCAATCCCGGAGGAGCAGTTCTGCCCAAGTGTAAGGGATGTGGTCCCCGTAGGGGCAATGGTATTGAGACCGATATTGCGCAGTCCCAGTTTACCAATAGTCTTTCGTATTTCCGCGGGTAAAGATTGTATAAAGACGGCCCGGGAGAGTTTTTTTGGATCACAAGCGGGAAAGCATCCTTTTTCCTCGGCCAAGTCTGCCGAGGCGGCGTAGGAACTGTCTCTTAAGGTGCGGCCGATATCCTCTGCCAGGGAAAGGGATTTCTCGCTTCCGTAGGGGACTTTCAGCATAGCGAAAAGGTCGGCCAAGCCGGTGAAGCCCAAGCCGATCCTCCGCCACTGGGTAGAGAACTCTTCAATCTGTTGTATGGGATAGACGGTGGTATCCAGGACGTTGTCTAAGAAACGTACCCCTGTTCTTATTGTGTCTCTCATTTTATCCCAGTTGATCCTCGGCGCTTTTGAGAAAGGTCCATCTACAAAAGCAGGCAGATTGATCGCGCTTAAGCAGCAGAGGGAGTAGGGAGGCATGACAATCTCCCCGCAGGGATTGCATCGGTCCATGGTGAAGGCCCAGTACCCGTTGTTGTACCGTTCCACCGTGTCGGTGTTAAATATCCCCGGTTCGTTGTGGTGAAAGGCATTGGAGGCAAGGAGATCGTAGAGTTCCCTCGCCTGAAGGGTTTTATATGGTTTTCCCCTGAAGTTCAGATCAATGGTATCATTTTCCTTTACTGCCCGAACAAACTCGTCGGTAATTTTTACTGAAATATTGAACTGGGTAAGTTCCCGGTTCTTGTCTCCCTGCTTAACGGTAATAAACTCCTCTATATCAGGATGGGTAATATCTAATAGGGCAATGTGAGCGGAACGTCTGTGCCCGCCGGTCATAATGGTCTTCGCGGATTGATCGAAGATCCGAAGAAAGGAAACTACCCCCGAGGCTTCTCCGCCCCGGGAAAGCGGGTCTCCCTTTGGTCTTAGCTTGGAAGCGTCGAAGCCCACACCGCCGCCCATTTTGCTTATCAGGGCGTCTTCCTTTAGGGCGTCGTAAATACCGTCCATGGAGTCCTCTATGTCGATGGTAAAGCAGTTGTTGTAGTTTTTCATAGGGCTTTTCAAACGGGCATTGGCGAGGATCCTTCCCGCCGGAATAAGGCGTCCTTCAATAAGAGCGGTAAAAAACCCTTCTTCGATTCGCTTTCTTCCGGAGGATGATTCGGGCGAGGCAATTTCTGAAGCTATGCCGCGGAACACCTCTTCCACCGACTTCTCTCCGTGGAGCATATACTTTTTCTCGAATATTTCCCTGCTTACATCTTGCAGCCACTTCCATCCCATCCCATAATAGTGCATGAACTACGCCGACAATACAAGCCTTTAACAGCCTTAAACAGCGTGTAGGTAATTGCGTCGATACGGTAAACCGTCTAAGATACACCCAATGGGGCGGACTGTGACTGTTATCGACCAGGCTAAAACCTTTTTAATTAGCTATCTCCGAGGAAAAGAGGCCACTGATGATAGGCGATATCCCTGGAAGGAGTCCTGGGAGTACATAATCCATCATTCCTTTCGGGTGGAGTCTTACGCTGTGGAGCTTATCGAGAAAGAGGGGGACATCTCGGAACCCGATGTTCTTCTCATACGTACTGCCGCCATACTCCATGATATTGGGTCCTTGGATGACAGAAAGAAACATGCCAAGGTAGGGGCGAACATCGTAAAGTCCTGGACCCTAAACAAGAAGGTCTTTGAAGATACCTTTTCTATGAAAGAGCTGTACTCCCTCATTGCCGGCCACCAGAAGAAGGACCCTAAGGAGAGAGACAAGCGAATGGCCATCCTCTGCGACGCGGACCTCCTAGACGGCATCGGCGCAATGTCGATTTTTATGATGGCCCACAAGGCCTCTCCCGAGGTCCACGACTATCCAAAGCAGGTCATGGAGATTATTCACTCAGAAGGGTATGATTTTCTTACGAAAAAAAGAGGGAAATTGGCCACAAAAACGGGAAAGGAACTCTTTGAGGAGAAGGCGGGATTTGTGGAGCAGTTCTACAAACAGCTGAAGCTTGAGCTAAGAGGAACGGAGAGCCTGGAACTGTGATTCAGCTGGTTTTAGCATTGCCGATATGCCTGTACTGATCTGATTTGACTTGAATTACACTCTTGGCTATACTGTCTGAGTAATAACAAATAACCGGTTTCATTTTCGGGTCCGGTATGAAACCAAGCATAACCATGCAAAAAAGTAGGAGTTGAAGTAAATGAAAAATACACTAATAGCCTTTGTACTCATATCCCTTGTCCTTTTCCTTGTTTTCGGTTGCACCTCCCAGCCGGCAGATACCACCGACAGCACGGAAGTGGATGCGTCTCAGCAGAAGAGTAAGACAGAGAAAGCGGCTGAAAAAGAGACCAAAGAGCCGGGGGTAAAAAAGGTCGTTGAGGAGGTCCAGCTAATAAAAAAGAGGCTTTCCTACTACTCCGACGGTGTCTTAGACGATTATCGGGAGTATATTTATGCCGAAGAGGGTACCAACCTTCTGGAAGAAGGCCTGTACAGTTCTGAGGACAAATTGGAGGAGAAGAAGGTATACACCTATCAAGACGACCTCCGTACGAAAATGGAAATATTCAATGAGAAAGGGGACTTAAGAAGCGTCCACGAATATACCTATGACGCTAAGGGAAATATGGTGGAGGACGTTCTCTACGACGGGGAAGAAAAACTTCAGACCCGACAGCAGTACGAGTATAACTCTCAGGGACAGAAGACCAAGTGGAGCGTTTACGGAGGCTCCGGCGCTCTCTTAAGTTATTCCGAGTACTCCTACGAAAGGGGACTAAATACCCGTATTGAAAATTTCAGCCCCGGAGGCGATTTGCTCGACTATTTTGTCATTGAGTATAACGATGAGGACCTGCCGGTGAAAAACACCTGGTATTCCGCTGATAACGATGTTGAAGAAATCAGAGAGTTCGACTATGCCGGCGGGGCCCTCTCGGAGGAGATCCTCCGTCGGGGAAACGGATCGGTAAAGCGGAAAATTCTTTACACCAACAACGACAAGGGCAACCCCGTGGAAGCAGTACACAAAGACGGCGGGGAGAAGGTCCTGGAAACGGTAGTATATGAGTATAGTACCAGAGAATTTGAAAAATACGTTACAGTAGAGTAGTAAAAAGTAGA
>CAYXSD010000081.1:5115-6352 GCA_964466335.1 uncultured Spirochaetales bacterium | reverse complement strand
AAAAAGTAGAAAAGGGGCATTAGAGAATGAAAAAAAGAACAATACTGATATTTGCGGTAGTAATGCTTTTATGCGGCTCGGTTTTCGCCTTTGGAAGCGAAATAGCGGCGGTGTGGACCAGGCTTTACCAGCGGGCTACCACGTTAGACCAAAAAAAGGAAATTATGCTCAACATCGTAGAGCAGAACAGTCGGGAAATGATACCCGTCTTAACCGACGCGTTAGAGGCCGAGGTGCGGACCTACCGAAATGTTAAGGCCAGTAACGAAAAGGCAAAACAGAATGCTCTCATGAAGCTCGTTATAAACGAATTGGGAAGACTCAAGGCAAGCGATGCTGCTTCTATTATGTGGGAAGCGGTAAATACGGTAAATGATCACTTACTAATAGCGGATGCTATTGTTGCCCTCGGTAAGATGGGGGCACGACAGTACGCGGAGCAGCTCTCTCTCATGCTCAGAAATCTTAATATGAATTTTGGAGAGATCCAGGACCAGCGGGCTAACGAAATTATTGCTTATGGTCTTGTCATTAGTCTGGAACGGCTGAAATCTCCCCTGGGGTACGAACCGGTCTTTTTCGCCGCCCAGGGCTGGTATTCTTCCAAGAGTCAGGTAAAAGAACGAGCGGAAGAGGCCCTGGTAAACATGGTGGAAGACCCCACGGACCAGCTTATATCCATTATTCGCGGAAACCCGGACTACGCGATGAAACGGGCCGCCCTTACCGCTTCCCAGCGGTCTCGGGCCCCGGAGGAACGGAAAGCATTAACAGCGGCCGCGGCTTTGGATGAAGGACTTACCTACTCTCCCAGAAGCGTCAGTGAAAAACGTCTTCTAAAACTCCTTCGAGTGGACGCCTTGAGGATGCTCAAAGCCTATCCACAACCTCCGGAAGGAGAGACCCGTGTAGTGAAGAACATGACGGAGATGCTCTACCTCTACCGGACAGCTCGCCAGTTCGACGAGGACGAGATAATTACGCTTCTTGATACCATGGGTACCTACGAAGGGGAAGTTGTGGCCCGGGCGCTCTCGGACTTGATGGCCTACTATAACGAGCGGAGAGAGTATCAGCCTCCGGACTCCTTTAGGGTGGTTACCCAGTTGATTCGGGCCATGGGCGAGGTGGGAAGTCCTATCGGATTGGAGGAGCTTACTATGGTAACCATATCCCAGTACTGGGAGAGTTCCATTCAGCGGGAGGCCAAGGCAGCCATCCAGGAGATCCAGGAGTA
>CAYXSD010000081.1:0-5015 GCA_964466335.1 uncultured Spirochaetales bacterium | reverse complement strand
TCAGGAGAGGAGGTCCCCCTTTATTTCTATGTCGATGGGGCATACCATTCGGTTAAGGATAAAACGCCCTAAGAACCCAAGTACAGACACCCCGATGAAAATAGGGGTATATCCCAAACCCCGGATGAGTCCACCCAAGGCGATAGGAAAAAGCGCGATAGAGAGGCTTAAAGTACCAACAATTCCCGTGTAGAGCACCCGGTTCTCCTCGGTGGATATCTCCACTACCGCAGCGTCCGCGCTGACCATTCGCGCTCCTATAGTCATCCCCGTTCCTAAGAAGAGGACGAGGTAAAAGGGAAGAGGAAGGAAATGCCCCACCCCCAGGGCGGCCAGGGGGAGTACCCCGGAGAGGACAGCCCATAGTTTAAGCACTCCCTTGAATCCCCGCTTTTTCACCAATCGAGGCCACAGAAAACTGGCTGCCACCATACCGACGATCTGTATAAAGAGAAGATTTCCCGCTAACGCCGGATCCAGGTAGTACATCTCCTTTGCGAAGGCCACGTAAAAAGGGGTCAGAGCTACATGGAACCCAACAGTATTAAGAAACCCTACGTAAGTCCTGAGAGTCGGATCAGCTTTAAGGAGAACAGGTATTTGCTTCAGTGTATCCACATATCCCATCCGCTTTTTCCCCTCTACTCCCTTTGTCGGTTCCTCCTGAATGAACCAGAACCCCGCGGAAGCAACAACGAGCACCGTTGAGGCTGCAAGGAAAAGGGAAAAGTAGTTATAGGGAAAGGAGAAAACATTGAGAAACTGCCTTGCCAGCACAGCGGAGAGGAGAATGCCGAAACTAGCAAGGATCTGTTTCCGAGTAAAAAAACGCTTTCTAAGATCAGGCCCGAAGCTTTTACCTACAAGATCGATGTAGGAAGTTCCCGCGAAGGCCCCGCCTAAAGTGAAGAGGAGAAGTTCTCCGTAGATAAGCAGAAGCAGTCCTGTAACAGTAAAATTCCGAATGTTCCAGAGAGTTAGTGCAATCAATCCCAAGGAGAGGATTCTCAGATATATCCCTGCAATTAGAAAAGGTTTTTTCTTCTCCTGCCTGAAGAGGAACCCTGAAAAGAGGAGTTTCGAGACCAGGGGTACCCCAATCATAATAGCCGAAACAATACCGATGTGGATCTCCCGGCCTCCTACGTGGAGAATCATGGCGGGTATAACCGAATTCACTTCGGTAAAGGTAATGGTAATGGAGAGGAAAATGGCGTGCCACATAAAAGCACGATAGTTGCGTTTGCTTAGAGTAGATACTTCCATGGGAACAATTGTAGTGGGAATGGATGGGTCTGAAAAGACAGGGACCGGTTCTATTTTTGGTAATTAATGTATCGGCGCGGGCTCATCGGTTCCATTAAAATTGTTAAAGCTGCTTATAAGCTGCAGCTTGCTGGATATTTTCATTTTTTTGTAAATGTGGGTCAGGTGGGCCTTTACGGTACGTTCCGTAATATTCATAAAGCCGGCGATGTCCTGATTGGGAAACCCGGACAGAATATACTCTACTACACTTATTTCCCGCGTAGTAAGATTGTACCGTTCTAAAAACTCATTAAGATGTTCCACTTTTCGTGCAATAACGAGGTACCCAAGAAATTCGCGGAATCTATCGTGGACCTTTAGTATGGTTGTATCAATGAGAGTGGGACCTGTTCCAGTCATTAGGTGAAAACGAAATTGATATTCCCCCATATTTTTAGTTTCCTCAGTCCCGTTGATGCTCTGAAGACCCTTTCCCTCCTTTATGTACCTGAGGAAATCCTTTTGTAAAGCTCTTCCATTATCTTGTTTATTTTTTAATAGGAGTTTAGCCTTTCTGTTAACGTATTTCACAGTAAAATCCGGCTTTAGTAGAATAATGGCGTCTTTTACATTAGAGAGGATCTCCTGCTGAAGGTCTTCAAGGTTTATTTCGAAGAAACCATAGCGAAGGATAGCGATCCAAATACCTGTGGACCAGATAATACTGAAATTAGCGGAAAATATGAACTTGGGATAATTAAAGAGGACGGGGAACACAAAGGGCTCCAGATTATAGAGGACTATTGTGCTAATAAGGGATATCAGCATAATCCGATAGTGGATTTTTTCCCGCCGTTTCTTCGTTTTCCTAATGGCCCGAAAGAGAAGAACATAACAAATGATGTAATAGGTATGAATCTGCAATAGAAAAAGATAAAAAAAAGGACTCCCGAAGTTCGGTTCCCCCTGCCAGTACCAACCGACCTTATAAAAGTCCTGGAAAACCAAACCCTCTCGAACTGAAATAATCAAAAAAAAGGCTGAGATTCCATAGATAAGGACGAGCAAGAAGGGGCGCAACGGTCTCTTTTTACTATGGTGGAGCAGGAAGTGCAGGGTAAAGGCGTGGAGAAAGATGTAGCTGAAAGAAGTGTAGCGTATAAAGGTCTCAATAAACTCCTTGTTTGGCGCGGAGTAACAAAAGGCTGACACTAAGACCCAGGCGGCCATACAGAGGGTGAGAAGGAAGAACAGGAGACTCGCCTTTTCGCGGGGCCGCATAATAAGCACGTACAATCCTTGTATGAGGAGGAGCGTGAAGATAATTGTGGAAAAAAAGGAAAGGATGTTCACAGAAAGCCCAATTTTTATGAAAGTTTTCACGAGAGTAGAATTAGAAACCAATTCTATTGTGAAAATGCTCTAAAGTATAAAAAGTATGGCACAACTAGTACCTTTGTACAATAAATTTTTGGGTAAAACAGCTGTTTTTTTTAAAAACTAGTATTTCTAGTACCTTTGTACAATAGCGAATTAGATTTTTTCATGGTATAATTCTCATTAATATAGGTCGTTGATAATACGGGGAGGGAAGGATGGGGTAATGACTGTAGTAAAAAGAGCAGTTTTCTCGAAGTACCTGGTTCTTTTTTTCTGTATTATTCTTGTAATTGGGTCACCGGCCGTTGTTCTCTATTCCCAGGAGGGTACCCCGCGGACCAACGATGACTACATGGTCATCGGCATAAGTTCCCGTCCGGCCATGTCCATCCCTATTCTGGATTCCACTAATTACTATACTGTCGGTTTCGGCGCGGATTTCTCCGCGGGGTTCTCCATGCCCTTTTTCCCGCCCATGATTCTTTCTTTAGGGATTGGGTATTTTTTAACCCCTATAAAGGCGGAGACCTCCCTCTCCACCATGTACGGCGGCGGCGGTGTGGGGGTTGCTTTTCCTCTGGGAACACTCTTTTCCCTGGGGGTCTTCGGACATGGAGGGTACAGTTTTAATTTCATTAATACAGATGCCTCTTTAAACGCCGGCACCCCCTATTTTGGAGGCGGCATAGTGGCACAGGTCCACCTGGGAAAGCGTTGGACCGTAGATGTTCTGGGAGGGTACCGGCAGATCTACGGTTTGACCAATGAAGTGGTAATCTCCTTAGGCGCGACCCATTACCTCAACATAAAGCGAATAAAGGCGATAGATGTTCCCGTCTTTATTACCTCCCCCGTGTTTCCCATTCTTAAGGGCTATTACGCCGATACTCCCGTGGGTTCGGCCGCCATCGTCAATACCGAGGAAGGGCCAATTGAGGAGGTGGAGGTCCGGTATCTCCTGCCGGACTTCTCCGAGGAGCCTAGGGTCTGCGCCTTCCTGGACCAAATAGCGCCGGGAGAGCGGGTAACAGTGGACCTTCTCGGTAATTTTCAGGGTCTCGATGCCTCTATAGAAAGGGAGGAGAAGAGGAAGGCGGTTATCGAGGTTTCCTATAAGTATAAGCTCTTCCGCTATACTCAGAGGTTTTCCGGCGAAATAACGGTGAAACCCGCGGGAACTATCCGTTGGGACGATCCGGGGAAGGTAAGTCTCTTTGTAACTGAGGAGGACCCTGCCGTTGCGGCTTTCGCTCGGGATGTGTCGGAAAAGATCACCTCGGTAATGGTGAAAGAGCTGGATCTAAACCGGGCTTTAGCCTCCGGGCTCTATACCGCGTTAAAGGAACTTCCCCTGGTCCACGCGGAAGACGAGGAGACTCCCTTTGCCCTCCTCTCCGCCGATCCGGCTCTGGACGATACACTACGTTTTCCCCTCCAGGTGTTGGAGGAAAAAGGGGGAGATTCGGTGGAACTCAGCATTCTCTTTAGCTCCCTGCTCGAATCTCTGGGAATCGAAACCTCTTTTATTCATTATACGGATAAAATGGTCTGCGCCTTCAAACCCGCCTTACAAATTGATGAGAACTCCCTCCTCCTCGCCAATGGCGAGGTAAAGGACCACATGGGTACGTATTGGGTGGCGGTGGATGTAACCGATTTAAGCAGGGGGTTCTCCGAGGCGGTAAAGACGGCGAAAAGCGAGTGGGATTTAGCTGAGTCCGCCGGAGGGGTAACCTTTCATCCTCTTCGGGAAGGAAGGGAACGCTACGGCAGGGGGACGGTCCCAAAGCTGCCGGCCCCGAAAATCACGGTAGCGGAAGAGCTTGCCGAGCTGTATAAGGCGGAAGAAAAAACATATGTCCAAGAGGGAATTGCCCCTCAGGTTGCCTCTTTAAAAGAAAAAATAACCTCCACCAAAGATATTCGGGTACGAAATAGTTTGGGAATTCTTTTGGCCCGCTATGGGGAACTCCAAAAGGCGTCAATAGAGCTCAGCCAGGCGACCATGCAGCAGGATTATGTTCCGGCCCTTATAAACCTTGGTCATATCTACTATATCCAGGAAGATTACGTGCGTGCCCAGCCTTTCTATGAACGGGCCTACGATCAGGCGCCTTTCGACCCGCGGGTCATCCTCGCTTTGGCAAAGGTGAACTATCGGTTGGAGAACTTCGGAAACGCCCGGCGGAACCACGAAAAGCTGGAGTCTATTGACCCCGAACTGGCGGAGGAATTCAGTTTTCTCAAATCTCCCTATGATCCAAACGTTGGAATTCCTAAGGAATTTGAGGAGAAGGATGTGGTGGTATGGATAGAAGATTAGTTGTTATTGGTATTATTCTCCTGGGTATTCTTACCCTGGGTGTTTTTCAAGCCTGCGGCGGCCC
>CAYXSD010000080.1:0-13989 GCA_964466335.1 uncultured Spirochaetales bacterium | reverse complement strand
AAGGTCAGTTCTCAATCTGGAAGGCCTTAGGCCTTTCAGATTGAGAACTGCTGAAGACAACCTTGAAGCTTTCGGTAATCCTCTCTATTATGCAGCCATGGAGAGAAAGCGTATAGGAAAAGTAGACTTACCTTTGGAATTGGCATCTGTGCTGGAGGAGTGCCCTGGGTACACCTTCTTTAACAGTATCGACGAACTCTTTGAAGCGGCTGTCCCTATTACAGGTGAAGAGTGGTTCGACGTGGCCTTCCCGGTGGAGGGAAAGGGAGATTACACCGAGGCACGCGTCTGTAGGGTCAAAAACGGAATAGCGGTGAACTACACCGAACCCTACATGCGTAGAAGGGACCCGGATTGTATGGTTATCGGAGATACCCTGGAAAGCGATAAAACTCGCTACAAAGAGAGGTTCAAGACTGATTTCTCCCCGGTGCGAGAGGAGACCATTACATGGCTTAAAACGCAGAAACTTGCCTGTTATACCTTCGCGGTAGGCAAAGAGATGGTGGGGAAGGACGCCATAGTGGTGGCCCCGGCAAATGTAGGATTTTTTGCCTTGGGGTTGGGCCTTCTTCAGGGAATTATCGACCTTAACAGTGTGGACCGTCCTATTGTCCCCTCCTGTTTTCTCTACGTGGCCCCCACATTTCGCCATACCCACTTCGACGGGAAACAGGTAGTAGTCCACAACCGCTCCGAGGAACTCTACGAGATCTTCAGCTACAATCTCTACCCCGGTCCCAGCGCCAAGAAGGGGATCTACGGCGCACTTATCCACTACGGCGAGCAGGAAGGTTGGGTGACCGCCCATGCTTCGGCAGTCCAGGTGGTGACCCCTTACGACAATAAAGTAACCATTATGCACGAGGGGGCCTCCGGGGGCGGTAAAAGCGAAATGCTCGAGCATATTCACCGGGAAGAGGGAGGGGAGATCCTCCTGGGTGAAAACATTCTTAACGGGGAGAAACACTATATCACCCTGCCCAGGACCTGTTCCCTACACCCCGTATCCGACGACATGGCCCTCTGTCATCCCTCCATTCAGCGGGGGGACGGAAAACTCTACATTACCGATGCCGAAGATTCCTGGTTTATCCGGGTGGACCATATTACCAACTACGGGACCGATCCGGACGTTGAAGCACGGTCCGTCCATCCCAAGGATTCCCTACTCTTCCTAAATATTGATGCAAAACCCGGGGGGTCAGCCCTCCTCTGGGAGCATATAGAGGACGAACCGGGGAAACCCTGTCCCAATCCCCGGTTTATCTTTCCCCGGAAGAGCTTTCCCCATGTGGTGAATAAACCGGCTGCGGTGAACATCCGGAGTTTCGGGGTCCGTACTCCGCCCTGCACTACTGAGGAGCCCACTTACGGGATCATCGGTATGGCCCAGATACTCCCTCCCGCCCTGGCCTGGCTCTGGCGCTTAGTTTCTCCCCGGGGATACGCCAATCCGAGTATTGTGGAAAAGGAGGGCATGGCTTCGGAGGGGGTCGGCTCCTTTTGGCCCTTTGCCACAGGAAAGAAGGTCAATCAGGCGAACCTTTTGTTAGAACAGATTATAGAAACCCCGGAGGTCCACTACATCCTCTGTCCCAATCAGCATATCGGCGCTTGGCGGGTCCGGTTCATGCCCCAATGGATCATGCGGGAGTACCTCTCCCGCCGCGGAGGCGTCTGGTTTACTCCGGAGCAGATAGAACCGGCTCCCACTCCTCTTCTAGGATACTCACTAAAGCGGGTGGTTGTAGAGGGAGTGGAAATTCAGGAGGAGCTTCTTATGCCTCAGTTGCAGCCGGAAATCGGGATGGAAACCTACCGAAAAGGCGCTGCCATTTTAAAGGATTTCTTCTCGAAACAGTGTAAGCAGTTTATGGAACCATCCCTTGCACCGGAGGGCCGCCGCATTATCGAATGCGCTTTGGACGAAGGCTCATTGGTGACCGACTTCGAGAACCTCATAGAGAGTTCGTCCTTTATTGTAGAGGACTGATGCTGAAACCTGTGTAAGATATCGCAAGTAATAGATGATTACCCTCTTGAAAATGAGATGATACTATATTATAGTATCATTAAAAAATGAACAGGAAACATCGAAAAACCTTGGAAAAATTGTTTGAATTGCCTTCTTCATTATCCTGGAAGGATATAGAATCATTGCTTATCGCCCTAGGTGCCGAAATTACCGAAAGAAAAGGTTCGAGAATTGTTATCACCTTACACAATGTACGTATTGTTATGCATCGACCTCATCCTTCAAAGGAAGCAGGCCAAGGAAGAATAAAAGCTGTTCGGGATTTTTTAAGAAATGCAGGGGTAAAATTATGAATACCATTAAATACAAAGGCTTTATAGCAAAAATTGAAATTGATGAAACTGAAAACCTTTTATTCGGTAGAGTCGTGAATACCGCACAAGATGTACTTACTTTTCAGGGAAAAACTGTAGATGAAATCATTCGGGATTTTCATGAAACTGTTGATGATTATCTTGCTTGGGCGGAAGAAGAAGGATTCACTCCGGAGAAACCACACTCCGGTCGCTTTGTTACCCGACTTTCACCGGAACTCCACAGTAAAGCAGTAAAGGCCGCTGCTGAAAAAAACATGTCCCTCAATAAATACGTAAAGACGGCCCTTCTAAAACAGTTAAAAAAAGAACCCGTGTGAACGGATCTTTTTGCTCTTAAGAAGCTAATCGCCTAGATACAGCTGTTTTACCAGATCTCTCGGGATTTGCCTCCCATATCCGCTGGACATCTTCGGCACCAGCTTCATCGAAGTAGTGAGCCAGTAGAGCAGATGTATCAAAGACATGAGTAATCATTCCGCTCTTTCACTGCCTTCCGTGATACCTTTGATATCCTCAGTCTCCCTCTCTCGAATCAGTCTTTCTACTGTATCGCCTTTCCCTAAGTGTGCCTTTCCCTTCACGCTCTGCTGTTTTTGCTGGAATGGTTATTTGATTTTTTCCGGTTACTTTACTAATCATAGTATAATTAGGTTCCGTACTTATTATTTAGTGAAGGCAATACAATTAGCAAGGATACTATTTTATTCCGGATCGAAGAAAGGAATCCACAAACTGTCTCTGGAAGAGGAGGAAGACCAACAAGAGCGGAGCTATGGCAATGACGGTCCCAGCGGAGAGCACCGCCCAATTGACTCCGGATTCCGGAGCTGCAAAAATGGCAAGTCCTACCGTTAGGGGACGGGTATTTACAGAGTTGGTGATAACCAAAGGCCAAAGAAAATCATTCCAATGGTGGCTTATAGATACCAACCCAAAGGCGAGATAGGTTGATCGAGATAGGGGAACGTAGATCCTCCACAATACGCCAAGCCAGCTCGTTCCGTCTATTCTCGCCGCGTCTTCAAGCTCCCTAGGAACAGATTTAAAAGTCTGCCGCAGAAGAAATATTCCAAACGCGCTGGCAGCGTAGGGGAGAGCGATAGCGGGAATTGAATCTACCAATCCGAGAGCGGTCATTGTAGAGTAGTTTTTAATAATAAGGATCTCCGGCGTAATCATTAGTTGAATAAGTACTAAAGCAAATGCAATGTTGTGACCGGGAAACTGAAACCTGGCGAATGAAAATCCGGCAAGGGTGCTCAATACCAACTGGGCCGCTAAAAGCCCGAAAACCATTACTAGCGTATTAAAGAAGTAACGCATGAAAGGAGCGTATGACCAAGCAGAAGAAAAGTTCTCGAAACTCCATGGCGCAAAAAGGGCGAAGCGAGTCACATATTCCGGCGGGTGTACAGCAGCCCAGAACGCGTAGAGAAGAGGAACTATCCACAGAAGCGCGAAAAGCCAAGCAATTATTTTCCATAACCTTAAAGATGAAAAGAATCCTTTTAATATCATTGATAGTGTATCCTCTCTTCAAATAATCGTAATTTTATAAGTACAAGGATCACCAGGATAAGGAGCATAAAAGCTGTTATAGTCGCTGCATAGGACTCATCGAAAAAGGAAAAAGCAGTTTCATAAATATAGTAAAGAATAAGGTTACTGGCATTGTTAGGACCTCCTTTCGTTAATATGAATAGTTGGTCCACCCGCTTAAATGAGTTTAAAACCGCATTTATGACAACGAATAGAGTCGTCGGCATAAGAAGGGGAAAGGTAATCTCCCAGAAAAATTTCCACTTCCCTGTTCCTTCGAGGCGGGCAGCTTCTTTCAATTCTGAAGGAATCGTCTGTAATCCAGCCAGATAAAACACCATAAAAAATCCTGCTTCCTTCCAGATCGTCATAATAATAATACTCGGCAAAACCAGTTTAGGATCTCCTAGCCAGTTTTCCCCGGACATACCAAAGGCAGAAAGGATTTTATTTATCATTCCGATTTCCGGTGTATAAAAGAATAGCCAAATATTTGCAGCTGCCACCATAGGTAGAATCGTAGGAGTGAAATAACTAAGCCTTAAAAAATCTCTCCCGGCAATCTTTCCATTAACCCACATGGCCATGACCATAGCCAGAGCAACCGCGGGAACTACAGTACCCAGAGCAAAAAGTATATTATTTATCACCGATTGAATAAAAACAGGATCGTGAAATAGATTTATATAGTTTTGGCCACCGATGAATTTCGAAGGTTTTAAAGCTGTAGATTTGGAAAAAAAACTCTGCAGTATCGTTGCGAGGGCAGGCCAATGAGTAAAGGCAATTAATACTATCGCCGCCGGTGTTAACAGCAGCCATCCAAACAGAGCGGAATGATGTTTAGACATGGATTATCTCCATATATACTATTGAAGCGCAGGAGAATGCACCCCTGCGCTGTGTTTACATATTGGTCCAACTTATTTATTACCTATACGGTTTCAGCAGTTTTTCCGCCTCGTCCTGGGCTTCTTCCAGAGCATCCTTGGCGGATTTTTGTCCGGTTAAAGCAGCTTGAATTGCATCATCCAGGAGCTTTCGAACCCGACCGGTTTGAAAGGTGGATAGCTCTGCTGTAGCGTACTGTAGCTGGTCTCGGGCCACCTTTGCCGGGGGAAATTCCCGGATGTATTCACTTAAGGCCTTTGTTTCATAGGAATCCGGGCTAATACCAATATATCCGGTCCTTATACTCCACTGTGCCGCCCTTTCTGGTGCAGTCATGAACCGGATGAGTCGCATAGAGGCATGCCGCTCCGCTTCCGTGGTCTTCTTGAAAACATAGAAATTTCCACCTCCAGTTGGTGTTCCCCGACGTTTGGACGCGGGCAGCATGGCAACACCGAAATCGAAATCGGCGTTCTCCTTTACTGCGGTCAGGTTTCCCGTAGAATGCCACATGATGGCGGTTTTACCCTCTAGGAATTGCTGACGCAAAGTTCCCCACTCTATCGTCCCTGAGGGCATTACCCCGTGTTCCGAACCCAAGGATTTCCAGAATTCCAGAGCTCCCACCACTGCGGGGTGATCAAAATATGTCTCCGTTCCTTCACTGTTCATCAGCACCTGTCCGTTCTGCATGGCAAGTGCACCGAACATCCAGTAGGGATAACCGGTAGAGGGAATCATCATTCCCCATCTGCTTCCGTCATTTTTTGTCAACGCCTTTCCTGCCCGGATAAGTTCTTCCCAATCGGCGGGTGGTGCATCAGGATCAACCCCCGTTTCTCTAAAAGCATCTTTGTTATAGTACATAACAATAGTGGAGCGCTGAAAAGGAACACTCCAAGTTTTTCCGCCAATCCGGCTATTTTCCATGAGTGCCGGATAAAAGGAATCGAGCCATTTTTTCTCTTCCCCGGTTTTTACAATGTCATCGAAGGAAACGATGGCGTCCTGTTCAATCAAATCGTAGAGATCAATGGAAAAGAGGACCGAGAGCTGCGCCGGTTTACCGCTTTGAAGCGCCGCTAGGGCTTTAATTCTGGCATCGTTGTAATTCCCGGCATATATGGCATTCACCTTAACATCCGAGTTTTCTGCTTCAAAATCCGCTACCAATCCATCCATTACTACCGTCAAAGGCCCCCCCACGGCGATGGGATAGTACATTGTCAGTTCAGTTGTTTCCGCTTTTGCTTGTCCTGCTTGTCCTTCCACGCCCTTCTCCGATCCCTCTTCCTTTGATCCACCGGCAAAGAGAGGTGCAGCCAAAACGGATACAGCGACAACAATGATACTTATAAAGAGACACTTCTTTACAACCCGTACATACATACCTTACCTCCAAATTTCGTACTGAGTAGGATAGCAAAATTGTATTTTGCTATTTATTATAGGGAAATTGCTGTTTGGTAGTCAGCGGGTTCTTTGTTTCTCTCCGGGAACAACCTGTCAATCAAGAATATAAGGTGGGTATATTAAGAAACAATGAAAGGGAGATTAGATTACAATTAATTTCGCACATTTCAGTCCTTCCGCAATAATAATGCGATTTGTGATGGACCTTACTAGAAACCTTTAGGTCGGTAGTTCCACAGCTCAGGCATGCTGAAGGACACTCCGTCCGCTCCTTTTTCCAGAGCGGCATCGATGGACTTTTTGCTCCGGATAAGCCCGCCTAGCAGTATGGGAAAGGGGATTCTTTTTCTCAATTCAGGAACAATGCAGGGAGCAATCCCCGGCATGATCTCCACCGCCGTGGGTTCATTGGAAAATACCCCTTCAATACTGGTATTGAGCGAACTGGTATCAATCAAAAAAATTCGCTGGATCGCCTGTATATCCGCCTTAATAGCTGCTTTTATTACTGACCCTTTTGTAGAGAGGATACCTACATAGGGCGTTACTTGGTGGAGGAACTGTACCGCCTCTCTTTCCCCGGATAGTCCCCGGATAAGATCGAAATGAATAAATATTAATTTTTCCCGGGAATACGAGACAAACCGTGAATGAGTTATATCCGTAATGGAGGAGAACATTAAAAAAATAATTTCCACAGAACTCTCCATGGCTTTCTCGAGATCCTCGTTCCTAGCAGCGGCAATAATTGGGTTCTGTCGTAAGATTTCTTTTAGTTCACGCATAACAGAATGGATAATACGTGTTTTCTTTTACATTGTAAAGAACAGTTAGCAAACTCTTCATAACAATATCCTTACAGAATACAAACAGAAAACCTACATAAATCTTATTTACATCACATGAAATATCTCCATAATTTTGAACAGAGCGGGCCCGATTAAAGGGTCAGTATTTTACCATTTATAGGAGGAATTATGGGTGATTCACTTACACAAGAGACGCGCTCGCAGTCTCAAGAGATCATGATCTTTGTTCTTGTCCTTGCACTGTCCGGACTTCAGAACCTCATTGCGGAGATTATTCCGGAAATTGAAGTTGGCCTTATCGAAGTTGGGATATCGACATTTTGGTTTGTCCCGCTAACCCTCTGCATTCTATTCAACTCCTGGTGGGCCCGCCTTGGCCGCGCCAATTGGGGAGTTGGTTTTCTCGGATCTACTCCTCGGAGAATTCGGGGGACTGGGAGAATTTGAAGAGGTCCTCCTCGTAACGGTGGCACTGTTTATCGCTGGAAGGATAGTGAAGGACCCAAAAAACAGAAAGCAGGTCCTTATTGCAGGAATTCTCAGCTATCTCATCGCTGAAATTCCCGCTACCTTCATCGATATATTTAAAGTCTGGGTCGGCGCAGAAGAACTGGAAGCAGTTGAAGGACTGCCTAAGAGTATTGTGATACTGGAGAGTATAGATCTGGTATTTGAATACATCGTATCAGGTATCATATTCGGCCTCCTCCCAGCCATAGCACTTGTTCCAAAAATCCACGGAAAAATCGAACCCCTTATGGGTATGAAACCGCGTGAACCGGGGGACAAACCTACCGGCGGACCGATGACAGGGGTTATCGTAGTTGCCGTTATCGCCTTTATTTTAGCAACCGTCATAGCAACGGTAAGCGAAATGGGTTTTAACATCGTGGAATGGGAACCGGAATTCCTTGACAGTGTGGGTGAGTTGTTTATCTTGGTCGGTATAATCTTAGCCGCCCTAGTGGCTACCCTTGTCATTATTCTGCGAGTTTCCAAGAAAAACAAAGCTTGAAATGGACGGAACGATTAGGATTAAAGATCTGCACTTTCTTTACCCGGGCGCAAAGAAAGAAACACTGAGGGGCACCAATCTTGCCGTGGACCAAGGGGAGTTCACGGCTTTAATTGGAAACAATGGCTGCGGCAAGACGAGCCTCTGTAAAACAATGAACGGACTAATTCCTCATTTTCACCACGGGAAATTAGCGGGAGAGGTAACTGTCTGCGGATTAGAGACAACAAGTTCCAGCGCAGGTACCTTGGCTTTCCACGTTGGGTATGTGTACCAGGACTTTGAAAACCAGTTACTTAGACCGAAAGTCTTCGACGACATAAGCTTCGCTCCCCTCAATTTCGGACTGGAGGATTATCAAGAACGTGCGGTCATGGCCCTGGAATTGCTGGAGCTGGAAGACATAAGCGATCGCTACATCTGGGAGCTCTCGGGGGGACAGAAACACATGGTTGCCCTGGCTGGTGTGTTGGCCTTGGATCCCTCCGTTATTATTGTTGATGAGCCCATCGCTCAACTGGACCCGGAAAATGCCAGACACTTATACGACCGTCTCCATACCCTTAACAAGGACCAAGGTAAGACGATCATCGTTATTGAACATCAAACCGATTTTGTAGGGAAGTACTGTGAGTCGGTCATTCTTATGGCGGAGGGAAAGGTACTCTGGAAGCTGCCAACAGCGGAAGCTCTTTGCAGAACTGAGGAGCTTAAAAAGCACGACATCTATCCACCCCAGGTAACTCAGGTTGCGGTGGAACTAAAACTGTCCCTGGGAATTCCTTCGGCCTCTCTCTATCCGGTAACAATAAAAGAAGCGGAGAAGCTGTTCGGAGAAAAAACCCATACTGCCGAGGTGGAGGGAAACCGAAGTCTGTACGCCGCGAACAGTCCACCGGAAAGTGCAGAGTTCTCGGATGAGGTCATCCTATCCTTTGAAAAGGTGACCCATAAATTCCCTATGCTGGACCATTCATTTAAAACCGTTTTAGACAATATAACTATAAATTTTCGAAAGGGAGAGAAGGTCGCTTTAGTGGGAAGCAACGGGGCGGGAAAATCCACCATGATGAAACTTATTGCCGGTATCATTCGCCCCACCGAAGGTACCGTAATTATAAACGGACGCAATACAGCAAAATCCCTCCCAGAAGAGTTGGCGGACACAGTCTCCTGGGTGCTCCAAAATCCCCAGGAGATGTTCATTGAAGACAGCGTAAAAGGTGATGTGGCTTACTATCCGAAAGCGGTAGGTCTCGATAACGCTGAAGAGATGACGGAGTTGGTACTAGAACAATTTCATTTAGGACCGCTAACCGAAAGAGACGCTCGGCTTCTAAGCGGCGGACAACAGCGGAGGGCTTCATTGGCCATTGGAGCTGTGGCACGACCGAAGGTACTCCTCCTGGACGAACCTACATCGAGTTTAGACATCGCCAACCGAAAAGACGTGCTGGGTATGCTTGGGTTTATGGATGCATGGATCCATACCACCATTATTGCCACCCACGATATGGAACTGGTTGTTGAATGGGCTAATCGGGTTATTGTCCTCGAAGAGGGGCGGGTCATTGCCGATAATACTCCTCAACGGATATTTGATGATGAAGACCTGGCCCATCGTGCGAGGCTCTGTCCCCCTCAAGTTATTGAACTTTCTCATATTATCAAACTGAGACCAGTTGCCCTTACGGTAAAGGATTTCTGCACTCTTTATTCTGAGAGGTCATATGCGCGAGTGGATTAAAGACCGCCTCTCCAAGATCACCGTGGAAGGAGTGAAGCTCGAACTCCTCCGCACTGCCTACGGAAACCAGTCAACCCTCATCGCCCGGACCGATCCCCGTGCCCTTATGGTGTGGTACCTGTTCTTCGCTTTGGCTCCCTGGTTTACCTTTGACGAGATGGTTCTTGGGGGGCTTCTTATCGTTACCGTTGTGGTGGCATTTATAGCCCGGGTGAGTAAGCTCATCGTCATTCTCCTGATAATCGGGGTTATTTCCCAAATCTTAGGGTATGGGATCTTCGCCCTTATTATGGGCGGGAACTGGAAGGTTTTCTTAGCCCTCTCTACCTTGATCCTCAAACTGGTGACCATCTCCGTTGCGAGTATTGCCGTATTTGCCAGCATGGACCCGGAGCGATTCAGCGACGCTCTGGTAAGTGTTGGAATGAACGGTCGTATCGCTTTTGGCGTGAGTTACGCCTACCGAATAGCTCCGGTACTCTTGGAGGAATACAACAACATTATCAACTCCTATCGCCTGCGAAGCAAAGCACCAAAAAGGGGCCGTTTTTTCTATATCCGGTATGCATTCTACCTGGGACGGTTGGCAGTGCGGTCCTTCTATCCTATGATGCTCAATACAGCGAAACGAACTCGCACGACCGTAGAGGGACTTGAGGTAAAGGGATTCACCTATTCCCTGGAGGACGATAATGCCAAGAGGTTAAAGCTTTCCTACCTTCAATTTCGTTCGCGAGACGCGGTTTTTCTCTTTGTAAATGCCCTTGCGGTAGCAGCAGTCTTTACGGCGGCCCGGTTTATCCCTCTTTAATTGTATACTTCAGTAAGGATGAAGAATAATGAAGATAGATTTTCATTCCCACTCGGTAATCACCAAAACCCTTGGATTCGACTACCAATACTTTCTCGAGATGGTCACCGGAGCAAAACAGAACGGCCTGGAAGCGGTGGTGCTCACAGAACACTACGACACCCTCCGGTTTGAAGAAGTCTACGACACTCTAGAGCAGTGTCTCGGATATTATAATTCCTGCTTTGCCATGGACGGGTTTCGGATTTTCCCGGGCATGGAGGTCACCGTTTCGGAACAGGTGCACATTCTTCTCTTTGGTGACCTGGAAGGAATCAGAGCACTCCGAAGAGGATTAATCGAATACATGGACCGGGGTGATTTCATCTCCTTTGAGGCACTCCTCGAGTTCAGCCGGAAAAGAGAACTCATTATCGGGGCAGCCCATCCCCTTCGCCCCGGGCGAGAAATAGACCGAATTGACAGAAACCTAGCCAAGGAGTTAGATTTTTTAGACTTTAACGCTAAGGATCTCTACCTTCACGGGCCTAAGATGCGGGACAGGGTAATGGACATGGCTGAACAGCTCGGTGTCCCCGTTACAGCGGGGAGTGATGCTCACCATTTCCTCCAATACGGTACGGTCTACAATACCATAAACGTTCCCTGCCACTCACCGGCAGATATTATACGCTGTATACGGGAAGGGAAGTACGAGATACATCAATCGGATTGTCTCTCGGTAAAGATAGAGGCGGCAAGGATTATGAAAAAGACAATAAAGGGGCATCTAGAAAAAACCGGTAAAATATAGGCTTGAGGTTTTTCTCTTCCTAGCAGAGGAACATGGGCTCCTTCTGTTCCGGTTTAAAGAGGCTGTGACAGAGGTGGACACCGCCGAGGCCGTCTTTCATCCAGTAATCGGCGGAGACGTACTCTTTAATGGACTCGTCCACCATGCCGCCGATCATAATAGTTATTCCCTGTCGCAGTCCCTTCGCAGCCAAATGGCGTACGGTATCCCTCATGGATTCATAGGAGGCTGTTACCAAGCCGGAAAGACAGAGGAGCTGAGGATTACGTGTCCGCACTGCTTCTATAAAATGGTCCGCTGAAACATCGACCCCCAAATCGATAACCTCGAAACCATCGCAACGGAAAAACTCAGCTGTCATGTTCTTTCCGATATCGTGTATGTCGTTCTTTACCGTGCCGATCACCATTGTGGGCGCTCCCGAGGGGGTTTCCAATCTGGTCCTCGGCTTAATAACAGCTATGCTGTCCTTAAATATTTCCGAAGCCATCATAAGGTCCGCCAGAAAGTACTCTCCCGCTTCGTAGATCCGGGTGACCTTAGACATCCCCAACCTAAGGGATTGGACTATTTCCATTCTGTCCCATCCGCTTAAAAGGTAAAACTCAATAAGCTTTTTTACCTCTTCTTCTTGGATTCGCGAAAGCGCGGATGCCAGCAGGTCATCTTCCATGGTTGTCCCCTTACATTATAAAAAGTTTTTTGATTCCGCTGTCATAGAAAAACGCTGCCCATGACAGATCGTTATAGAATATCCTAGGGGTTGGTCGTTTCCTCCCATAACCAGTTGCTCAATTTTTAATGCCGGGTCCTTTGGTGTTCCCCTTAACTGTTTTGCTGTTGGTTCATCTAACAATACAGATGATATAGTAAGTCTGTTCTGCTTGATCGCCGCTTCGGTAATACTGGCCACGACATCGGGCATAGCGGCGTACTGGATTTCTTTCTCCACGATAGGTCTGCCCTTCCGGTAACGGATGTAGCGGGTATCGACGGCGGCAGGAAGTCCCCCGGTAACATGGAGCTTTCTAATTCTTAATACTTTCTTTTCCTTGGATACGGAGAGGACAGGGGCAATCTCCGGACCAGCTTTGACTATATCCACGCCCAAAAGCTGTATGCTCTCCTTCCCCAGAGAGCGGAAATAATCGTCCGGCAGGGTAATGATAAGGTCGTTTAGTTTGGGGGAAGTAACAAAACTTCCCTTTCCCCGCTGGGATTCGGCAAGACCCTCTTCGGTTAGTATACGGATACCCTGGCGGGCCGTCATGCGGCTTACGTTGTACTCCTTACATACCTCCGTTTCCGAGGGAAGCATGTCCCCAGGTCTTAGATCGCCTGAAAAAATTTTCTCCTTAAGGTCTTCAGCAATTTTATAATATGCGGGAATAAACATCTCCGCCTTCCCCTTCGCGTGGGAGGCGGAGTCTTGAATTGTTTCTGCCGTAGCTTGACTTTGCCCCATAGAGACAGTTTACGAATATTTTCCGTAGGTGTAAACCGTATCCACCATGGCTTCTACATTTTCAAACTTCGACTCCGGCGGAATTCCATCCACCGAACCGTCCACGATAAGGCCGCCGGTATCTCCAAAGGTGTCGATGAGTTTCTTAACGTAGTCACTGGTCTGTTCTGGTTTACCCGTCACCAATAGCTGGGCGGGAACATTTCCCCAGAAGCACATAGTATCGCCGATCTTCTTCTTTGCCTCATCCAGGTCTATTACATCAAAATGTCCCAACACCTTTCCTTTGGGAAGTTCCGCAAGATAATCCAGGCGCGGGGTGTAATCTCCTTCCAAAAATGGCATGGGAATTAACCCGGCGTCTATGAAGGCAAGCATCATCTGCTTAAGGCTGGGCCAGTAGAACTCTTCGAACTGTTTGTTCGACATGAACCCCCCGGCGCCCCGGTGGAGAGGGATAAAGATCCTGTTATTTCCCGTCTGCTGAGCGAGACCCATGGCCGAGTGAATCATAAAGGGCGTGAGAAGGTCGATGGCGGCTTTTAATTTATCCGGCCTTCTGTACATATCGAGCATTACCCCTTTGAGCCCGCGAAACATATCGGAAATCCAATCGAAGGGGGCCTCGGTAAAAGCGGCCGTAATAAGGGGATATCCATCCGAGGCTAAGGTCTGGGCGAGCTGTGCATTCATCTGGTTGCATTTGTTCATTTCGTCACCCAGAGCAATGAGGTTTTTAAACATCTGCTGCATTTCCGGCGACCCTGCCAGGGAGGAGAAAAGCATGATAAGAGTGTATCCGCTGGACATCCAATGAAGCGGCGGAATCTTTCCCAGAGGTTCTAAGGTTTTCGTCATTCTTGGCCAGAGCTTTCGTACGGTAAAATCTCCGGGGTCCTTCAAGAACTCATCATACTCCTCCGCCAACATATATTCGTCTTCCACAAACTGGTAGGGGGCCATATCATTTAAATCGTATCCAGGCCATTTAAAGGTTTTTAATCCCAACAGTTCCATAACTGGACCCGGGAACATAACAAAGGGAGGCGGAGCCAAATCCAACCGGAGTTCCTTCGTCACCTTCGGCCATACCTTTACCAGTTTATCGTAGTCGTACATAGCCTCTTTATGGGTCAAGCCGCCGTACCGGG